>NZ_JBFBDW010000028.1:0-96471 GCF_040683455.1 Kitasatospora sp. NPDC093679 | reverse complement strand
CACCCCGGGGGTGTTGTCCACGAAATTGGTGATCAGCCAGTTCAGGTTCTGTGCGGCCTGGCTCATCTGACTCAACTCAACGCTCCTGGTGGTTCTGGCCGAAGCCGTCGAAGCCCTGCTGCTGGCGGCCGAAGTTGTTCTGGCCCTGACCCTGGCCCTGGGCCGGACCCTGGCCCTGGCCGGCCTGGCGGCCCTGCTGGATGCCGCGGCGCAGGTTGGTCAGGCGGCCGCGGACCTCCTCCGGGCTGCGGGAGACCTGCGGGCCGGTCAGCGGCGCCGACTCGGCGGTGCCGGAGACCAGGTTGGCCTGCGGGGTGCGGCGCGGCAGACCCGAGGTGGTCAGACCGCTGGTCGAGGGCTCGCGCACCTGCTCGGCACGGCGCCAGCGCTCGTCGTTGGCCGACGGGCGCCACGGGGCCTCGGCGGCCTCGCGGCGGCCGGGCTCACCGCCCTGCGGACCGGGCCGCTGCGGACCGGCCTGCGGGCCCGGACGCTGCGGGCCGCCCTGCGGACCGGCCGGCTGCTGCGGCGCCTGCGGGCGCTGCTGCTGGCGCGGCGGGCCCTGCGGGGCCTGCTGCTGCGGCGGGACGCCCGGCGCCGAGGTGCCGGGGCGCTGCGGCTGGTACTGCGGCTGCTGCTGCGGGCGCGGACGGGCCTGCTGCTGGCCGCCGTCCTCCGGACGGAACCACTGCTGGGTGTCCTCCGGGCCGGGGCCGGTCGGCAGCGCCATCGGCTGGGCCTGCTGCTGCTGCGGCTGGGGCTGCTGCGGGGCCTGCTGGGCGAACGGCTGGCCGCCGCCCGGCTGGGTGGCCGGGTCCGGCAGGACCGGCTCCACCAGGCCGAGGCCCAGCGGGTCGCGCGGGTCGATGTCGCTGGCCTCGAAGCGCGGCCGGCCGAACTGCACGGTGGACTCGACGGGGTTCTCCGCCGGGCCCGGCTGCTGCGGCGCCTGCGGGCGCTGCTGGCCGGGGACGGGACGGCCGCCCTGCGGGCCGGCCTCCGGACGCTGGCGCTCCGGCATCGGGGCACGGCCGCCGGGGCCCTGCTCCGGGCCGCGGCGCGGCAGGCCGCCGGCCTGGCCGCCGGGACCGCCCTGCGCGCCCGGGGCACCGGACGCGCCCGGGACCCGCCGCGGCTGGCCCTGCAGGCCCTGCTGGTTGGGCTGGCCCTGCGGGGCCTGCTGGCCCTGCTGGTTCGGGGCGCCGTTCTCGCGCAGCGCCTGGCCGACCTCACGGGTCGGCAGGCCGCCGGCGGGACGACCGCCCTGGGGCTGCTGGGGCTGCTGCGGGGCACCGCCCTGCGGGCCCTGACCGAGCTGCGGACGCGCCGGGGCACCGGTCGGGGCCTGGCCGAGCGCGGCGGCGGAGCGGCCCGCGAGGGCCTCCGCCGCGGTGCCGCGGCCCTGCTGGCGCGGGGTGGGGCCGAGGCCGCGGCCCTTGCCGGCCGCGCCGCCGGCGGGGCGCTGGCCCGGACGGCCGGAGGCGTTGGTGACGTCCACCGGCAGCATGACGAGTGCGGTGGTGCCGCCGGAGTCGCTGGGACGCAGCTGGATGCGGATGCCGTGTCGCAGGGACAGGCGGCCGACCACGAACAGGCCCATGCGGCGGGAGACGGAGACGTCGACGGTGGGCGGGCTCGCGAGGCGCTCGTTGATATCCGCGAGGTCGTCCGGGCTCAGGCCGATGCCGGTGTCGTGGATCTCGACCAGCACGCGGCCGTCGGGCAGCGCGTGGCCGGTGACCCGGACGCGGGTCTGCGGGCTGGAGAACGAGGTCGCGTTCTCCAGCAGCTCGGCGAGGAGGTGGACGAGGTCGTTGACGACGCGGCCGGCGACCTCGGTCGACGGCACCGCGGCGAGTTCGATGCGCTCGTACTGCTCCACCTCGGAGGCGGCGGCGCGGAGCACGTCGACCAGCGGGACGGGGCGGGTCCAGCGGCGGCCCGGGTCCTCACCCGCGAGGACGAGGAGGTTCTCGCCGTTGCGGCGCATACGGGTCGCGAGGTGGTCCAGCTTGAAGAGGCTGGCCAGCTGGTCCGGGTCGGCCTCGCGGCTCTCCAGCTCGGAGATGAGCGACAGCTGGCGCTGGATGAGGCCCTGGCTGCGGCGCGAGAGGTTGGTGAACATCGCGTTGATGTTGCCTCGCAGGAGGGCCTGCTCGGCGGCGAGGCGGACGGCCTCGCGGTGCACCATGTCGAACGCGGAGGCCACGTGGCCGATCTCGTCCGCGGAGTCGACGCCGACGGGTTCGACGGTGACGTCGACGTCGTGCGGGTCGCTCTCGGAGAGGGTCTTGACCAGCTCGGGCAGGCGGCGCTCGGCGACGTCCTCGGCCGCGGTCTGCAGACGGGTCAGCGAGCGCACCATCGAGCGGGCCACGATGGCCGCACCGGCGATGGCGACGATGAGGACGACGGCGATCAGCGCGGCGTTGACGAGCGCCTCGGTGTCGGCGTCGGACTGCAGCTTCTGGGCCTTGCCGTCGAGGTCCTCGAGCAGCTGGGTCTCGATGCGCTGCTCGGCGTTGATCTTGACGCTGGCGGCGTCGTACCAGTCCGTGTAGGTGCGCGGGTCGGTCTGCCGGATGCCGTTGGTGTTGAGGACCTGCTGGGTGTACCGGTCGGTGTCCGCGATGGTCTGGTTGAAGCTCAGGCTGGAGCGCTTCTTGCGGGCCTCTTCGTCACCGTAGATGGCGGTGAAGTTGGCGAGCGCGGACTCCTCGGAGACCTGCAGCCGGATGCCGAAGGTCTCGTCCGAGGGGGAGAGGTCGGCCTTCTGCGGGCGGGCCAGCGCGGCGGAGATCAGCGCGCGCTGCATGGACGCGTTCTC
The DNA here is from genome assembly GCF_040683455.1 of Kitasatospora sp. NPDC093679. NCBI lineage: Bacteria > Bacillati > Actinomycetota > Actinomycetes > Kitasatosporales > Streptomycetaceae > Kitasatospora > Kitasatospora sp. NPDC093679. Next base: position 93,644 of record NZ_JBFBDW010000028.1, on the reverse strand, counting down.
CTTGGACAGCGCGAACTGGCTGAGCGCCCGGGTGATCTTGATCAGCTCGGTCGAGTTCGACGCGATCGCGATCTCCTCGGTGATGCCGATGAGACCCTTGATGATCACGTCGTAGTTCAGGACGGTGGCCTGAATGTTGTCGATGTTGGTGTACGCGGAGCCGCGCGCCTCCGACAGCTGGTTGAGGTCCTTGCGGACCTGCAGCAGCAGGGCCTTTCCACCGGCGAGGTCGAGCTCGTCGAACTTGTCGGCGCTGGTGGCGAAGGCCTTGCTCAGCTGGTCGGTGTTCTTCTGGGCGTCCATGACGTCCGGGTCCTGCCGCTCGCCGGGCTTGGCGGTGAGCGGGCCGGCGCTGATGTCGCGCTCGGTCTCCAGGGCGTCCGCCAGCGCGGTCGCGCGGCGGGCGAGGTCCGCGAGGTCGGTCATCTGCGCCAGCTGGCGGGAGTTCTCCATCGAGGTCTGCACGCGCAGACCGCCGAGGACGAGCGCCACCATCACGGGGAGCAGCAGCAGCGCGATCAGGCGCGTGCGGATGCGCCAGTTGCGCAGCGCGAACCTGTTGAGGCCGGTCGCCCGGCGGTAGTTGAGCGTGCTGCGGAGCCGCGAACGGCCCGACTTGCCGTCGGCCGCGTCGTGGCCGTCCGTGACCGTGTCGTCGGCGGGCTCGGCGCTGCCGCCGGCCTGGCCTGCTGTCGGCGCTGCCTGGTGGGGGCCGGCCACCGGCTCGCGCGACTCCGGGTCACCCGCGGCGCCGCTGCCCCTCTTGAAACGTCCCTGCACTGGCGTCGCAACCTCTGGACCGGGCGCCCCTCCCCGCTGGCGCGGAGGGGGACGGTGTCGAGTTTTTCCGTGGCATTCCAGCACAGCGCGAGAAGTCCAACAAGGGCCGTTATGACTCGGTGTCCTGAGCTACCGACCGCGCGCAGGCTCTCACGGTCCGTGCGGTTACGCGCCGGTAATACGGCTCTTTTCGGACACGCAGCACCCTTCGGCCGACCGGGTGGAGCCCGGACATGTGCGACCAATGTCCGAGATGGGTGTTATGTCCGAATTCTCGAACCGCCCCGAATGTCCCGAAAGCCGAAATGGATCACGGAATTGTGACCAAAGTCACAGATTAATGTGTAGCTTTGGTCACGGCTCCTGTGACAGGAGATCCTTACCCTTGGCGGGGTCGCGGAGAGCCTTCCCAGGCCCGCGCCCGCCCAAAAGTCCTCCTCGCGAAACCAAGGTGCCCCGCCCATGTCCCAGCCGACGAAGGCCGCCGCGAAGTCCACGCTCACCGTCCGGCCGACCGCCAACCCGCGTCGGACCACCCTGGCCTCCGTCGCGGACTTCGCCCAGCTCCCCGGCGCGGTGGCCTCGCAGGAGCCGCGCGAGTACGCCGTCGAGCTGCCCGACAGCACGGCCAACCCGCGCCGCACCCAGCTGATGGTGGCGCCCGCGCCGCGCCTCCCCCGGGACTGAGCGCACCCGCCCGCAGGAGGGGCGCCGACCGCACCGGTCGGCGCCCCTCGGCGTGTCCGGGGCGTCCGGGGTGCCCGCGCGCCCCCGCCGCCGCGTGCCCCCGGGCCGGCGGCACCCCGCGCGATAGCCTGGGAACGATCGAGCAGGCCACCGACCGAGAGGCTGCAGGGTGCGTATCGCCAGGTTTTCCGTCCGGGAAGGGAGCCCTGCCGCCGGCAGCGTCTCCTTCGGCGTCGTCGAGGGCGATGCGGCCCAACCCGATTCCCTGGTGGTGCACGCGCTGGCCGGCCACCCGTTCGGGCCGCCGCAGCTGTCCGGCGAGAGCTACCGGATGCAGGACGTCCGCCTGCTGGCGCCGATGCTGCCCAACAAGATCGTCGCGGTCGGCCGCAACTACGCGGCGCACGCCGCCGAGCTCGGCAACGAGGTCCCGGACGTCCCGCTGACCTTCTTCAAGCCGTCCACCGCGGTCGTCGGCCCGACGGAGTCCATCGCCTACCCGCCGTTCTCCTCGGACGTGCAGCACGAGGCGGAGCTCGCCGTGGTGATCGGCCGGATGTGCCGCGAGGTCCCGGTGGGGCGCGTCCCCGAGGTGATCCTCGGTTACACCTGCGCCAACGACGTCACCGCGCGCGACGTCCAGCAGCGCGAGGGCCAGTGGGCCCGGGCCAAGGGCTTCGACACCTCCTGCCCGCTCGGCCCGTGGATCGAGACCGAGCTGGACCCGTCCGACCTGGCGATCACCTGCACCGTCAACGGCGAACTGCGGCAGACCGGCCGCACCTCCCTGATGGTGCGTTCGATCCCCGAACTGATCGCGCACATCTCCGAGGCGATGACGCTCCTGCCGGGCGACGTCGTCCTGACCGGCACCCCCGCGGGCGTCGGCCCCCTCAGCATCGGCGACGAGGTCGCCGTCTCCGTCGAAGGCATCGGCACCCTCGCCAACAAGGTGATCAAGCGTGGCTGACTCCCTCGCGGGCCCGGACGTCCGGGTCCGCTTCTGCCCGTCCCCGACCGGCAACCCGCACGTCGGGCTGGTCCGCACCGCCCTGTTCAACTGGGCGTTCGCCCGCCACCACGGCGGCACCCTGGTGTTCCGGATCGAGGACACCGACGCCGCCCGCGACTCCGAGGAGTCGTACGGCCAGCTGCTCGACGCGATGCGCTGGCTCGGCTTCGACTGGGACGAGGGCCCCGAGGTCGGCGGCCCGCACGCGCCCTACCGGCAGTCCCGGCGGATGGACGTCTACGCCGACGTCGCCCGCCGGCTGCACGAGGCGGGGCACGCCTACCACTGCTACTGCTCCACCGAGGAGCTCGACGCCCGCCGCGAGGCCGCCCGCGCGGCGGGCAGGCCGTCCGGCTACGACGGCCACTGCCGCGAGCTGAGCGAGGACCAGGTCGCGGTGTACCGGCTGGAGGGCCGCAGCCCGATCCTCCGGTTCCGGATGCCGGACACCACCCTCGCCTTCGACGACCTCGTCCGCGGCCCGGTCGCCTTCGACCCCAAGGACGTGCCCGACTACGGCATCGTCCGGGCCAACGGCGCCCCGCTCTACACCCTCGTCAACCCGGTCGACGACGCGCTGATGGGCATCACCCACGTGCTGCGCGGCGAGGACCTGCTCTCCTCGACGCCGCGCCAGATCGCCCTCTACGCGGCGCTCGCCGACATCGGCGTGGGCGGCGGCACCACCCCGCGCTTCGGCCACCTGCCGTACGTGATGGGCGAGGGCAACAAGAAGCTCTCCAAGCGGGACCCGCAGGCCTCGCTCAACCTCTACCGCGAGCGCGGCTTCCTGCCCGAGGGCCTGCTCAACTACCTGGCCCTGCTGGGCTGGTCGCTCTCCGAGGACCGGGACCGCTTCTCCATGGCGGAGATGGTGGAGGCCTTCGACATCGCCAAGGTCAACGCCAACCCGGCCCGCTTCGACCTGAAGAAGTGTGAGGCGATCAACGCCGAGCACCTGCGCGCGCTCGACCCGGAGGACTTCGTCCGCCGGCTGGTGCCGTACCTGCAGGCCGCCGGACTGCTGCCGGCCGAGCCCACCGCGCACCAGCTCGACCTGCTGGCCGCCGTCGCCCCGCTCACCCAGGAGCGGATGGTCGTGCTGAGCGAGATCGTCCCGATGGCCGGCTTCCTGTTCGTCGACCCGGCGGACTTCGCGGTCGACCCGGACGACGCCGCCAAGGCGCTCGGAGCCGACGCCCGGCCGGTCCTGGAGGCGTCCGTGCAGGCGCTGGAGGCGCTGGCCGACTTCACCCCGGACGCGATCCAGGCCGCGCTGCGCGAGGCCCTGGTGGACGGCCTCGGGATCAAGCCCAAGTTCGCCTTCACCCCGCTGCGGGTGGCGGTGACCGGCCGCCGGGTCTCCCCGCCGCTGTTCGAGTCGATGGAGCTGCTGGGCCGCGCCGAGACGCTGCGTCGGCTGAGGGCCGCCCTGGAGGCCGCGCCGGCCTCCTGAGGCCGTCCGCGCCGCCTGCGGCCCCGGTGCGCTGACCAGGGCCGCAGGCGCCCGGCGCCCTGCCTGCGGTTATCGATTTTGGAGCCGGGCCTGGCGTCGGGTAATGTTCTTTCTGCGCCGCCCGGGCAGGGAGGCGCAAGACACCGAGCGAAGGCCCCGCAGGGGTTGAACTCTGGTGGGGTATGGTGTAATTGGCAGCACGACTGATTCTGGTTCAGTTAGTCTAGGTTCGAGTCCTGGTACCCCAGCGCAGTACAGCAGTAGTGCAAGCCCCCGTTGTGTAGCGGCCTAGCACGCCGCCCTCTCAAGGCGGTAGCGCCGGTTCGAATCCGGTCGGGGGTACGCAGTTTCTTCGGAAAATTGCAGAGTGAATGAGTATGCCCCCGTTGTGTAGCGGCCTAGCACGCTGCCCTCTCAAGGCAGTAGCGCCGGTTCGAATCCGGTCGGGGGTACTCAGCACCACCTCGGTGGTGCGGGCCCCCGTTGTGTAGCGGCCTAGCACGCCGCCCTCTCAAGGCGGTAGCGCCGGTTCGAATCCGGTCGGGGGTACTTTTGGGGTATGGTGTAATTGGCAGCACGAGTGATTCTGGTTCATTTAGTCTAGGTTCGAGTCCTGGTACCCCAGCCAACAAGCTCCGGGTGACCGGGGCTTTTTTGTTTTCCGGCCCGTCCCGTTTCCCGGACCGCCCCGGAATTCCCGTGCGCAGCCCGAAGGGCCCGTCCCCGTGTTCCGGGGCGGGCCCTTCCGTCGTCGCCGGTGCCGCCGGGCGTCAGCCGCGGCGGAGCGCCTCGGTGAGGCGGTTGGCGGCCTCGATGATGGCCTGGGCGTGCAGCCGGCCCGGGTGGCGGGTGAGGCGCTCGATCGGGCCGGAGACCGAGACGGCGGCTACCACGCGGTTGGAGGGGCCGCGGACGGGCGCGGAGACGGACGCCACGCCCGGCTCGCGCTCGCCGATCGACTGGGCCCAGCCTCGGCGCCGCACGCCGCTGAGCGCCGTCGCGGTGAAGCGGGCGCCCTGCAGGCCGCGGTGCAGGCGCTCGGGCTCCTCCCAGGCCAGCAGGACCTGGGCGGCGGAGCCGGCCTTCATCGGCAGGGTGGAGCCGACCGGGACGGTGTCCCGCAGGCCCGAGAGCCGCTCGGCGGCGGCGACGCAGATGCGCATCTCACCCTGGCGGCGGTAGAGCTGGGCGCTCTCGCCGGTGACGTCGCGCAGGTGGGTGAGCACCGGACCGGCGGTGGCGAGGAGGCGGTCCTCGCCCGCCGCGGCGGAGAGCTCGGCGAGTCTGGGGCCGAGGATGAACCGGCCCTGCATGTCCCGGGTGACCAGGCGGTGGTGTTCGAGTGCGACGGCGAGTCGGTGGGCCGTGGGCCGCGCCAGACCGGTGGCGGCGACCAGCCCCGCCAACGTGGCGGGGCCAGACTCCAGTGCGCTCAGCACCAGAGCGGCCTTGTCGAGAACGCCGACGCCGCTAGTGTTGTCCATGTCTCGATACTGCAGTCTCAGTGGGCGAGACGCAAGTTCAATCTTCCGAGAAAAGCGCCACTCTTGATGCAGCAGCCCGGGAGACACCCAGGATGGACCCTCACCAAAGCGTCCACATCCTGGACAGACGATCCGGCGTGCAGGTCGCGACTCCGCAGCGAGCCTCACCAGGGCAGCACCGGAAGAGACCCCGACGACACGAGAAGGCCGGCAATGCGGCCGGCTGGAGGGAAAGCGATGGGACGGACACTCGCAGAGAAGGTCTGGGACGACCACGTCGTCCGGCGCGCCGAGGGCGAGCCCGACCTCCTCTTCATCGACCTGCACCTGCTGCACGAGGTCACCAGCCCGCAGGCGTTCGACGGCCTCCGGCTGGCAGGCCGCAAGGTCCGCCGCACCGATCTCACGATCGCCACCGAGGACCACAACACCCCGACCCTCGACATCGACAAGCCGATCGCCGACCCGGTCTCCAAGGTCCAGCTGGAGACGCTGCGCAGGAACGCCGCCGAGTTCGGCGTGCGCATCCACTCGCTGGGCGACGTCGAGCAGGGCGTCGTGCACGTCGTCGGCCCGCAGCTGGGCCTCACCCAGCCCGGCACCACCGTGGTCTGCGGCGACTCCCACACCTCCACCCACGGCGCCTTCGGCGCGCTGGCGTTCGGCATCGGCACCAGCCAGGTCGAGCACGTGCTGGCCACCCAGACGCTGCCGCTGGCCCCGTTCAGGACGATGGCCATCACTGTCGAGGGCGAACTGCCCGAGGGCGTCACCGCCAAGGACCTGATCCTCGCCATCATCGCCAAGATCGGCACCGGCGGCGGCCAGGGCTACGTCCTGGAGTACCGCGGTTCCGCCATCCGCAGCCTCTCCATGGAGGCCCGGATGACCATCTGCAACATGTCCATCGAGGCGGGCGCCCGGGCCGGCATGATCGCCCCCGACGACACCACCTTCGACTACCTCAAGGGCCGCCCGCACGCCCCCGAGGGCGAGGACTGGGACGCCGCCGTCGCGTACTGGCGCACCCTGACCACCGACGAGGACGCCGTCTTCGACGCCGAGGTGTTCATCGACGCCGGCTCGCTGACGCCGTTCGTCACCTGGGGCACCAACCCGGGCCAGGGCGCCCCGCTCGGCGCCAACGTCCCGAACCCCGAGGACTTCGAGGACCCGCAGGAGCGGATCGCCGCCGAGAACGCCCTGAAGTACATGGGCCTGGAGGCCGGCACCCCGCTGCGCGAGGTCCCCGTCGACGCCGTCTTCGTCGGCTCATGCACCAACGGCCGGATCGAGGACCTGCGGGCCGCCGCCGACATCCTGGACGGCCGCCGGGTCGCCGACGGCGTGCGGATGCTGGTCGTCCCCGGCTCCGTCCGGGTCGCCCTGCAGGCCGTCGAGGAGGGCCTGGACAAGGTCTTCACCGCCGCCGGCGCCGAATGGCGCCACGCGGGCTGCTCGATGTGCCTCGGCATGAACCCGGACCAGCTGGCCCCGGGCGAGCGCTGCGCCTCGACCTCGAACCGCAACTTCGAGGGCCGCCAGGGCAAGGGCGGCCGCACCCACCTGGTCTCCCCGCAGGTCGCCGCCGCGACCGCCGTGCTGGGTCACCTGGCATCTCCTGCTGATCTGAAGCCCGCCGACCCGGCGGCCAACCCCGTCGCCGTGGAGGCCTGAGCCATGGAGAAGTTCACCACCCACACCGGCCGGGCCGTCCCGCTGCGCCGCAGCAACGTGGACACCGACCAGATCATCCCGGCGCACTGGCTGAAGAAGGTCACCCGCTCCGGCTTCGAGGACGGCCTGTTCGAGGCCTGGCGCAAGGACGAGGACTTCGTCCTCAACCGCCCCGAGCGGCAGGGCGCCAGCGTCCTGGTGGCCGGCCCCGAGTTCGGCACCGGCTCGTCCCGCGAGCACGCCGTCTGGGCACTGCAGAACTACGGCTTCCAGGCCGTGATCTCCTCGCGCTTCGCCGACATCTTCCGCGGCAACTCGCTGAAGAACGGCCTGCTGACCGTCGTCCTGCCGCAGGAGACCGTCGAGCGGCTGTGGGAGCTGGTCGAGGCCGACCCGACCGCCGAGATCACCGTCGACCTGGAGGCCCGCGAGGTCCGCGCCGAGGGCGTGACCGCCTCCTTCGAGCTCGACGACAACGTCCGCTGGCGCCTGCTGAACGGCCTGGACGACATCAGCATCACGCTGCAGAACGAGGCCGACATCGCCGCTTTCGAGGCGACCCGCCCCTCGTTCAAGCCGCGCACCCTGCCGGTCGCCTGACGGACCGCAACTCCGCGCGTACGCCGGATGGCCCGCCTCCCCTCGGGGGGGCGGGCCATCCGCCGTTCGGCCCCCCGAGTGCATCGATGCGGCCCTTCGGACCGGCCGGAGTTCGAGTCCGAGTTCGGGTCTGACACCCACTCGGAACAGCACCGGGCATTTGCCCAAGACCCCCCTTGCGCAGGGCACATCACAACAGATGGCACAATCGTTGCATGCACCGGCACGACGAACCTCCGTACGCGGGCGGCGATCCCGCGCACCCGGAGGTGAACGGCGGTGCAGCCGGCGGTCGAATTGACGGCCGGACGGACGACCAGACCTCACCTGCTGAGGAACCGGACGACCCGGAAGCCGAAGCGCTCTTCGCGCTTGTGGCCGAGCGGTTGAAGCAAGCCCACGCTCGCGTATCTGCGCTGAACGTGTCAGCGGAAGCAAAGACCGCTCTCACCCGTCAACTGCTGATCGTCACGGAGACCGCCAAGCGCGATCTCCCGGGGGCGGCCCGGCGGTTGAGTCGCTTTGTGCAGGACCTCGACGCGGGGCGCCCGCCGCTCGGCTGAGGACGCGAACGCGCAAATCCATTGCGACACTAGGGTGATTCACGCGTTTGGTAATTGAAAGTCCGCAGATACATACCTAACGTGCGAAATGAACGGATGGATTCATCCGGCGCCCGTTTCCGAAGGGGAAGACGTGAACAAGGCTCAGCTTGTCGAAGCGGTGGCCGAGCAGCTGGGCGGTCGCAAGGCTGCCGCAGAGGCCGTCGACGCAGTGCTCGACACCATGGTGCGTGCCGTCGTGGCCGGTGACCGGGTCTCGGTCACCGGCTTCGGCACCTTCGAGAAGGTGGAGCGCTCCGCGCGCTTCGCCCGCAACCCGCAGACCGGTGAGCGCGTCAAGGTCAAGAAGACCTCCGTCCCGCGCTTCCGTCCCGGCCAGGGCTTCAAGGACCTCGTCAGCGGCTCCAAGAAGCTGCCGAAGGAGGGCCCCTCGGTCAAGAAGGCCCCCAAGGGCTCGCTCACCCCGGGCAAGGGCGGCGCCACCACGGCCGCCGCCAAGCGCGCCGCCACCAAGCGCGTCGCGGCCGCCACCGGCACCGCCGCCGCGGCCACCAAGAAGACGGCCGCGAAGAAGGCGGCTCCCGCCAAGACCGCCGCGGCGGCGAAGAAGACCACCGCGACGGCGAAGAAGGCGGCTCCCGCCAAGACCGCCGCGACGGCGAAGAAGGCGGCTCCCGCCAAGACCGCCGCGACGGCGAAGAAGGCGGCTCCCGCCAAGACCGCCGCGGCGGCCAAGAAGACCACCACCGCCGCTGCGGCGAAGAAGACCACCGCGACGGCCAAGAAGACCGCCCCGGCGAAGAAGACCACGACGCGCAAGACCACCGCGCGCAAGACCGCCGCCAAGTAGCCTCTGTCGGCCCTTCGGGCGACGGCCGGTCAGAGCACGGCGCGAGATCGGAGCACGGCGAGAGCTGCGGCGGCCCGCGGATCCGGGATTCCGGAGGCGGGCCGGCGCAGCTCTTCCGCGTGCGGTGGCGCCGTCCCTGGCCGGGCCGGGCAGTGGTACGGGGGAGGGGCTCAGCCCTCGGCGCCCTCGGCGCCCGGGTCGGGGAAGGTCTGCAGCGTCACGAAGACCACGCGGCGCCCGGCGCCCTCGCCCTCGGTGCGGATCCGCACCCGCTGGCCGGGCCGCAGCAGCCGCAGGCCGCCGGCGTCGAAGGCCGCCGCGTCGAAGGGCACCGGCGTGCCGTCGTCGAGCAGGACGGAGCCCGCCCGGGTGCCGGGATCGAAGGTGAACGCGGTGGCCTGCATGGCTGCAAGCATAGCGAGCGGTCACACCAGGGCGGCCGCCGCGGCGGCCGTCCGCGGCCCCACGCCGAGGGCCAGCGCCTCGCGCAGGTCCTCCCCGGTGTCCACGTCCCGCCGCACCGAGGCCACGTCGGCCAACTCCAGTTCGCACGCGCCGCCGAGGGCGTGCCGCAGCCGCGAGCCGTCCCCGAAGGCGGGCCGCAGCGCGCCGCCGGACGGTGCGGCGAGCAGGGTGGTGCCCAGGCCCGGGGAGTCCGCCAGGAAGGCCCGGCGACCGGACGGCACCGCGGCCAGCACACGGGCGAGTTCGGCCGGCCGCAGGGCCGGCAGGTCCGCGGAGAGCGCCGCCACCGGGGCGTGCGGGGCGAGCGCCGCGGCGCGCGCGGCACCGTGCGCCAGGGCCGCGTTGAGGCCGCCGCCGGGCTCGTCCGGCACCACCAGCGCACCGAGGCGAGCGAGTTGCTCCGCGGCCGCGGCGTCCCGGGTCACCGCCAGCACCCGGGCCACCGCCGGGCAGGCCAGTGCGGCCCGCGCGGTGTCCAGGGCGAAGGCCAGCGCCAGCCGCGGGCGGTGCGGCCCGGCGAACGGCCCCAGCCGGCTCTTGGCCACCGCGGGCGGCTTCACCGGCAGCACCAGCGACCACAGCGCCGGGGCCGGTGGCAGCGGCGGACGGCCGGCGGGGCGTACGGTGTCCTCGGTCATCGGCGCCATTGTGGCGTCGGCTCCCGGGCCCGGGCCAGGCGGCCGCGATTCGCGTGCGTTTGGTCACTCGCCCGGGGCCTGCCCAGGGCGGCTGCTCGACAGCCGGTCCGCCCGCGGGTGAGACTGGTCGGCGCCCCGGGCCCTCCCGGCCGTCCCGGCCGGTGGAGAGCAGCAGGTCACACCCCGTCGAAGCGCGGCAGCGAACGGCGTACGGGGGCCGGCGCCGGGGCCCCGCCCGGGCACACCGGGCGGCGATCGAGGACCGCGGCACCCCACGTGCCGCACCGGATGAGGAGGAGCTGGGTGGCCCGCCGCTCGTACGCCAGTTTCGGCAACGCCGACTACGGGATCTGGTACCGCTTCGCGGCGGTCCTCGTGAAGCCGGTGACCAATGCGCTGGCGAAGACCGAATGGAGCGGCTGGGAGAACCTGCCGAAGGAGGGCGGCTTCATCGCGGCCGTCAACCACAATTCGGTGATCGACCCGGTGTTCTACGCCCACTGGCAGTACAACAGCGGCCGCCCGCCGCGGATACTCGGCAAGTCCCAGCTGTTCTCGGTGCCGTTCATCGGCTTCATGCTGCGCAAGACCGGCCAGATCCCGGTGTTCCGCGAGTCCACCGACGCCGCCGAGGCGTTCCGGGCCGCCATCGAGGCCATCGACGGCGGCCAGTGCGTGCAGTTCTACCCGGAGGGCACGCTGACCCGCGACCCCGACCTGTGGCCGATGACCGGCAAGAGCGGCGCCGCCCGCGTCGCGCTGATGACCGGTGCGCCCGTCGTCCCGGTCGCCCACTGGGGCGCCCACGAGATCATCCCGCCGTACGGCCGCGGCGGTAAGGGCAAGTACCACCTCTTCCCGCGGCACAAGGTGACGGTCGCCGCCGGACCGCCCGTCGACCTGAGCAAGTACCAGGGCCAGGAGCTCACCGCGCAGGTCCTCAGGGACGCCACCGAGGACATCATGGCGGCCATCACCGCCGTCCTGGAGGGCATCCGCGGCGAGCAGGCCCCCGCCGAGCGCTACGACATGCGCAAGGCCGCCCGCGAGCGCGCCGCCGCCGCGGCCGCCAAGCGCGACCGGGCCCGCAAGGGCGACGCCGAGGAGCGTGCCGAGTGACCCGCTGCGCCGTCTTCGGCACCGGATCCTGGGGCACCGCCTTCGCGATGGTGCTCGCCGACGCCGGTTGCGACGTGGTGCTCTGGGGGCGCCGCAAGGAGCTCGTCGACGCGATCGACCGCACCCACGAGAACCCGGACTACCTGCCGGGCATCGACCTGCCCGCCCGCGTGCGGGCCACCACCGACGCCGCCGAGGCGCTGGCCGGCGCCGACTTCGCGGTGCTTGCCGTGCCCTCGCAGACCCTGCGCGCCAACCTGGCGGCCTGGGCGCCGCTGATCGAGCCGCAGACCGTCCTGGTCAGCCTGATGAAGGGCATCGAACTCGGCACCGCGGAGCGGATGAGCGAGGTGATCCAGGAGGTCGCCGGGGTCGGACCGGAGCGCGTCGCGGTGGTCTCCGGCCCCAACCTGGCCATGGAGATCGCCCGCCGGCAGCCGGCCGCCAGCGTGGTCGCCTGCACCGACGAGGCCGTCGCCCAGCGCTTCCAGAAGGCCTGCCACACGCCGTACTTCCGCCCCTACACCAACACCGACGTGGTGGGCTGCGAGCTCGGCGGCGCGGTCAAGAACGTCATCGGCCTGGCCGTCGGCATGGCGGCCGGCATGGGGCTGGGCGACAACACCAAGGCCACCCTGATCACCCGCGGCCTGGCCGAGACCACCCGGCTCGGCCTGGCGCTCGGCGCGGACGCGCACACCTTTGCCGGCCTCGCCGGGATGGGCGACCTGGTCGCCACCTGCTCCTCGCCGCTGTCGCGCAACAACACCTTCGGCATGAACCTCGGCAAGGGCATGACCCTGGAGGAGACCGTGGCCGCGACCAAGCAGACCGCGGAGGGCGTGAAGTCCTGCGAGTCGGTGCTCGACCTGGCCCGGCGCAACGGGGTCGACATGCCGATCGTGCAGGCGGTCGTCGACGTCGTGCACAACGGGCGCCCCACCCAGGAGGTGCTCGCCGGTCTGATGGCGCGCTCGGCGAAGCCGGAGCGACGGTGACCGGAACCGCGGGTTTCGCACGGTAGTCTCACGTCCGATATGAGCATCGAACAGACCTCCCCGAACCAGCCCGGCGCCAAGCCCCGGGTCGCGATCGTCTTCGGCGGCCGCAGCTCTGAGCACGCGATCTCGGTCGTCACGGCCGGCAGCGTGCTCAAGTCGATCGACCGGAGCAAGTACGAGGTGCTGCCGATCGGCATCACCCACGAGGGCCGCTGGGCGCTGGTCGGCGACGAGCCGTCCCGGATGGCCATCACCGACGGCAAGCTGCCCGACGTCGCCCAGGTCGCCGAGCACGTCGAGGGCCAGGTCGCGCTGCCGCTCGCCCCGGGCAACCGCGAGGTCGTCCTCAGCGAGCCCGGCAGCACCCCCAAGGCGCTCGGCGAGGTCGACGTCGTCCTGCCGCTGCTGCACGGCCCCTGGGGCGAGGACGGCACCCTGCAGGGCATGTTGGAGCTCTCCGGGGTGCCGTACGTCGGCTCCGGCGTGCTGGCCAGCGCGGTCGGCATGGACAAGGAGTTCACCAAGCGCGTCCTCGACTCGCACGGCATCGGCGTCGGCGACTGGACGGTCGTCCGCCCGCGCGACTGGGAGACCGAGGAGGGCCGCGCCGCCGCCCGCGAGCGGATCGCCGCGCTCGGCCTGCCGCTGTTCGTGAAGCCCTGCCGGGCCGGCTCGTCCATGGGCATCAGCAAGGTCAAGGACCTCGCCGACCTGGACGCGGCGATCGAGGAGGCCCGCCGCCACGACCCCAAGATCATCGTGGAGCGGGGCGTCGAGGGCCGCGAGATCGAGTGCGCCGTCCTGGAGTTCGAGGACGGGCCGCGCGCCAGCCTGCCCGCCGAGGTCCTGGTCGGCGGCGACTTCGAGTTCTACGACTTCGAGGCCAAGTACATCGACTCCTCCGAGGTCGAGATCCCGGCGAAGCTCACCGCCGAGGAGACCGCCGAGATCCGCCGCCAGGCCGTCGCGGCCTTCGAGGCGCTCGGCTGCGAGGGTCTCGCCCGGGTCGACTTCTTCCTGCTGGACGACGGGCGGTGGATGGTCAACGAGATCAACACCATGCCCGGCTTCACCCCGATCTCCGCCTACCCGAAGATGTGGGAGGCCACCGGGATGCCCTACCCGGAGCTGATCGACCGTCTGCTGCAGGCGGCCCTGCGCCGCTCCACCGGCCTGCGGTAGTCGCCGGGTTGCCCGTCTGGACTTCTCAGAGGCCCTCGGGAACGGCCGTCCTCACCGCGTCGGAGATCGCCGGGATCGGGTCGGCGTAGTTCGGGAAGGCGCCCTTGGGCACCAGCACCTCGACGTACGCCTTGCGCAGCGTGGTCACGAAGCGGTACCCGCCGTCGCCGTCCTCGGCGAAGCCCCACTGCACCCCGTTGATCTCGGGCGAGTTCTTCAACGGGTCGTCGTCGAGGTACGCGGGCCGCTCGATGCCGCAGCGCAGCACCGTCCGCGGCGAGCTCGCCCAGGCGGCGGTGTACGGCGAGGCGGGTGACGGGTCCCTGCGGTCGTGGCCCTGGACGGACTGCGGCAGCGCCCGGTCCAGCGCCTCGCAGTACCGCGCCACCGCGGCGGACGGCACCGGCGGCGCGACCTCGTCACCGCCGCCGTTGCCGACGAGCAGCAGCACGCACCCCAGCAGCGCCGCGGGCGGGGCGAGCCAGCGGACGGGGGTGGGGAGCGACGCGAACGGACGGGAGGAGGCCACCCGCCGATGGTATCCGCGCCTACAGGCGGACCACCGGACAGGTCAGCGTGCGCGTGATGCCCTCGATCTGCTGCACCTGGGCGACCACCAGGCGGCCCAAGTCGTCGATGGATTCGGCCTCCGCACGCACGATCACGTCGTACGGGCCGGTGACGTCCTCGGCCTGGACGACGCCTTGGATCTTGGCGATGGACTCGGCGACCGCGGTGGCCTTGCCCACTTCGGTCTGGATCAGGATGTACGCCTGTACCACGGGAGACCTCCAGGCGGCTGGGGGGTGGGCTGGCCGTCAGTCCGATCACCACGCTACCGCTCCCCTCCCCGGGGAGGGGAGACTTCTGCAGGGGTCGAGGGCGTACGCTGCGCGCGGGGGCGCGCGAGGACCGCGCCGGTTGAGTTGAGAGGACGGCAGATGCAGGGGACCGTGGGCGAGCTCGGCGAGTTCGGACTCATCAGGGAGCTCACCGCCCGGCTCGAGCCGACACCGGCCGTCGACCTCGGCCCCGGCGACGACGCGGCCGTGGTGAAGGCCCCCGACGGCCGGGTGGTGGCCACCACCGACGTGCTGATCGAGGGCCGGCACTTCCGCCGGGACTGGTCCACCGCCTACGACGTGGGCCGCAAGTCCGCCGCGCAGAACCTCGCGGACGTGGCCGCGATGGGCGCCGTGCCGACCGCGATCCTGCTGGGCTTCGTCGCCCCGGCCGACCTGCCCGCGACCTGGGCCACCGAGCTGATGGACGGGCTGCGCGACGAGTGCAAGGTGGCCGGCGCCGCCGTCGTCGGCGGCGACGTGGTGCGCGGCGACGCCGTCACCCTCGCCATCACCGCCCTCGGCGACCTGCAGGGCCGCCGCCCGGTGCTGCGCTCCGGCGCCCAGGTGGGCGACGTGGTCGCCGTCACCGGCTGGCTGGGCTGGTCCGCGGCCGGGCTGACGGTCCTCCAGCGGGGCTTCCGCTCGCCGCGGGCCTTCGTCGAGGCGCACCGCCGTCCCGAGCCGCCGTACCACGCCGGCCCGGCCGCCGCGGACCTCGGCGCCACCTCGATGGTCGACGTCAGCGACGGCCTGGTCGCCGACCTCGGGCACGTCGCCGCGGCCAGCGGGGTGGACGTCGACCTGCGGGCCGCCGACTTCGACGTCCCCGCGCAGATGGCCGACATCGGGCAGGCGGTCGGCGTGGACCCGCTGCTGTGGGTGCTCTCCGGCGGCGAGGACCACGCCATCGTGGCGACCTTCCCCAAGAGCGTGCAGCTGCCCGCCCGGTGGCGGGTGGTCGGCGAGGTCGTGCGCACCGCGCGGCCGGGCCGCGGCGGCCGGGTCACCGTCGACGGGGCGCCCTGGGAGCGGGTCGGCGGCTGGGACCACTTCGCCGCCGAGTGACCCCGAACGGGTGAGCCGGGGCCGGGCGCGGTGGGGCCGCCGGGACGGTAGCAGCGCGTAGTCTTGCCGTGGTGCCGGGGCGGCCGACCCGTCCGGCCCGGCCGCCCGGTGCCGACCGGCCCCGGACCGCCACGACTCGGGGCCGCCCGCCCCAGGGAGACCAGGCGACCATGCGTATCGGCGTCCTCACCAGCGGCGGCGACTGCCCCGGCCTCAACGCGGTCATCCGTTCCATCGTCCACCGCGGCACCGACGTGCACGGGGACGAGATCGTCGGCATCGAGGACGGCTTCCTCGGCCTGATCGAAGGCCGGGCCCGGACGGTGTCGCACGACGACGTCACCGGTCTGCTGACCCTCGGCGGCACGGTCCTCGGCTCCGCCCGGGTGCGGCGGGACCGCATCGAGCAGGCCGTCCGGGAGTGCCGGGACCTCGCCGCCGGCCTCGGCATCGACGCCCTGATCACCATCGGCGGCGAGGGCACGCTGACCGCCGCCCGGATGTTCAGCGACGCGGGCCTGCCGGTGGTCGGCGTGCCGAAGACCATCGACAACGACATCGACGCCACCGACGTCACCTTCGGCTTCGACACCGCCGTGCACGTCGCCACCGAGGCGATCGACCGGCTGAAGACCACCGCCGAGTCGCACCAGCGGGTGATGGTGGTGGAGCTGATGGGGCGGCACACCGGGTGGATCACCCTGACCGCGGGCATGGCCGGCGGGGCGCACGGCATCCTGATCCCGGAGAAGCCGTTCGACATCGAGGCCGTGGCACGGATGGTCGAGGAACGCTTCCGGCGCGGCAAGAAGTTCGCCATCATCGCCGTCGCGGAGGGCGCCCGGCCGATGCCGGGCACGCTGCTCTTCGACCACGGCGGCCTGGACCAGTACGGCCACCAGACCTTCGGCGGCATCGGCAACAAGCTCGCCCGCGAGCTGGAGGGGATCCTCGGCACCGAGGCCCGGCCGGTGATCCTCGGGCACACCCAGCGCGGCGGCTGCCCGACCGCCCGCGACCGGGCGCTCGCCACGCGGTTCGGCTGGCACGCCGTCGAGGCCGTCCACAAGGGCGCCTTCGGGCACTTCACGGCCCTGCGCGGCACCGAGGTCGAGCTGCTGCCGATCGCCGACGGGGTGCGGGAACTCAAGACGGTCCCGGAGTACCGCTGGCTGGAGTCGGAGGCCGTGCTCTGAGGCCTCCCCGGTAGGTTGTCGGGCATGGCTCCGACTGAACAGTCCTCCGTGTCCGCCGCCGGCTCCGCCGCTCCGCCCCGTGTGCTCACGGTGGCCGGTTCGGACAGCGGCGGGGGCGCCGGCATCCAGGCCGACCTCAAGGCGATGCTCGCGCTCGGCGTCCACGGGATGAGCGTGATCACCGCGGTGACCGCGCAGAACTCGCTCGGCGTCCAGGGCTACTGGGAGCTGCCGGCGGAGGCCGTCCGGGCGCAGTTCCGCAGCGTGGTCGACGACATCGGCGTGCAGGCGGTGAAGACCGGCATGCTGGCCTCGGTCGAACTGGTCGAGACCGTCTCCGAGCTGCTGGCCGGCGTCGGCGCGCCGATCGTGGTCGACCCGGTCGGGGTGTCCAAGCACGGCG
Organism: Kitasatospora sp. NPDC093679; assembly: GCF_040683455.1. Taxonomy (NCBI): domain Bacteria; kingdom Bacillati; phylum Actinomycetota; class Actinomycetes; order Kitasatosporales; family Streptomycetaceae; genus Kitasatospora; species Kitasatospora sp. NPDC093679. The sequence goes on along the minus strand of NZ_JBFBDW010000028.1, from coordinate 76,621 downwards.
ACGCCCTGCTCGCCGCCGAGGCGGTCGCCACCGTCCGCGAGCGGCTGCTGCCGGTCGCGACGGTCGCCACCCCCAACCTGCACGAGGTGGCGCAGCTCACCGGGGTGGTCGTCGAGGACGAGGAGGACCTGCCCGCCGCCGCCGAGGCGGTCCTCGCGCTCGGCCCGCGCTGGGCGCTGGTCAAGGGCGGCCACCTGGCCGGCGAGGCCGTCGACCTGCTGGCCGGCGCCGACGGGGAGCGCCACTGGTACCGGGCGGCGCGCTACGACAACCGGCACACCCACGGCACCGGCTGCACCCTGGCCAGCGCGATCGCCGCCGAGCTCGCCAAGGGCAGCGCCGTGCCGGAGGCCGTCGGCGCCGCCAAGGAGTACGTCACCGGGGCGATCGCCGCCGGTTTCGCCCTGGGAGCCGGGATCGGCCCGGTCGACCACGGCTGGCGCACCCGCGGCTGACCGCCGCACCCCCGCGGGGGCCGCCGCCGGCCCCCGCGGACCCGCCCCTCGGACCGGCGGCACGCGGCGGCGCGGAACCGGCACGGCAGCACCGGCGGGAAACGCAGGAAAGCCGACCCACCCGAGGGTGGATCGGCTGTCCGGAGGACCGGCGTACCGGTCTGCGCGTCAGCGCGAGACCTTACCGGCCTTGATGCACGAGGTGCAGACGTTGAGCCGCTTCGGCGTCCGCCCAATCACAGCGCGCACCGTCTGAATGTTGGGGTTCCAACGACGGGGGGTACGGCGGTGCGAGTGGGAGATGCTGTTGCCGAAGCCCGGCCCCTTGCCGCAGACGTCGCAGTTGGCAGCCACAGGAGTCACTCCAAGACTTCAGATCAGGTACGTTCGAAAACCCCGGCTGAACCCACCGACACCACGCACGTGGGGCGAATCGGATCAAGGGGTGAGCCCGGGTTGTTCCAGGCAACCGGGAGAGCATACAACGCCTGCTCCCGAGCTACGAAACTACCATGTCGGCGCCGGTGATCGTGCCCGGGCGGCGCGCGGGCCCCGGACGCTCCCGGCCGCGACGCCCCCGCCCGGCCCCGATAACCTGCCAGCATCGCCCCACCGCCACCGCCTCCGGCAGCCCCCGCGCCGGCGGGCGTTCCCGTGGCGTTCACCCGGAGGAGACCTGGTGCTGGACACGCTCGACGCCACGGCCGTCCGCACCTGGTGCCGGCTGGCGCTGACCGCCCTCGGCCAGGCCCGGGAGGAGATCGACGCGCTCAACGTCTACCCCGTCCCCGACGGCGACACCGGCACCAACCTCTACCTGACCGTCGAGGCCGCCACCGAGGCCGCCGAGGAGGCCGCGGGCGACCCGGCGGCCGACGGCGACGGCCTCGGCCCGATCACCGCCGCGATGGCCCGCGGCGCGCTCATCGGCGCCCGCGGGAACTCCGGCGTGATCCTCGCCCAGTGGCTGCGCGGCCTCGCCGAGGGCCTGGCCGACGGCGGCGACGCCCCCGCCCTGCGCCGCGCCCTGCCGCGCGCCGCCGAGGCCGCCTACCTGGCCGTCGCCGACCCGGTCGAGGGCACCCTGCTCACCGTCGCCGCCGAGGCCGCCCGCGCGGCCGCCGCCGAGGACGGCAGCCTCGCCGACACCGCGCGCACCGCCTGCAGCGCCGCCCGCGCCGCCCTCCAGCACACCCCCGAGCAGCTCGACGTCCTCGCCGAGGCCGGCGTGGTCGACGCCGGCGGCCGCGGCCTGGTCGCCGTCCTCGGGGCGCTCGCCGACACCGTCCTCGGCCACACCCCGATGGGCCCGATGGCGCTGCGCCACGAGACCGTCCGCCCGCTCCCCGCCCACCACGACGACTGCGAGGGCCACGCCCGGCTGCCCGGCCACCCCGCCTTCGAGGTCATCTACCTGCTGGAGGCCGAGGAGGACGCGATGCCCGCCCTGCGCACCCGGCTCGCCGCCCTCGGCGACTCCCTGGTGGTCGGCGGCGGCGACGGCCTGTGGAACGTCCACGTGCACGTCGACGACGCCGGCGCCGCCGTCGAGGCCGGCGTGGAGGCCGGCCGGCCCCACCGGATCCGGATCACCCACTTCGCCGAGGCCGCGGCCCGCGCCGGCGCCGGCAGCCGCCCCGAGCCCTCCGCCCCCGCCCGCGCGGTGCTCAGCGTGGTCAGCGGCCACGGCCTCGCCGAGCTCTGCGAGCAGGCAGGCTCGGCCGTGCTGCACGCCGACCCGGACCGCCCGCCGGTCAGCGCCGAACTCGCCGACGCCGTCCGGCGCTGCGCCGCCCGCGAGGTGATCGTGCTGCTCAACGACCCCGAACTGCGCGCCGCCGCCGGGGCCGCCGCCGACCAGCTCCGCGAGGAGGGCGTGCGGATCGCCGTGCTGCCCACCCGCTCGCCCGTCCAGGGGCTCGCCGCCCTCGCCGTCCACGACGCCGGCCGCCGCTTCGACGAGGACGTGGTCGCCATGACCTCCGCGGCCGGCGCCACCCGGCACGCCGAACTCGCCGTCGCCGAGGGGGAGTCCTGGACGATGGCGGGCGTCTGCCAGGCCGGCGACGTGCTCGGCCTGATCGACGGCGACGTCGCCGTCATCGGCACCGACGCCGCCGAGACCGCCGCCACCCTGCTCGACCGGATGCTCGCCGCCGGCGGCGAACTCGTCACCCTGGTGCTCGGCGCGGACGCCCCCGGGCACCTCGCCGAGGACCTCGTCGCCCACGCCCGGCGGCAGCGCCCCGAGGTCGACACGGTCGTCTACCACGGCGGCCAGGAGTCCGAGCTGCTGCTCATCGGCGTGGAGTGAGGCCGCGCGCGCCCGCGCTGTCGTCGCCGTGGTGTCCAATAGGGCGTGATGGGCGCTCTCGATGAACCACTGACCAAGCTGGTCGGCGACCGCACCGCCAAGGTCCTCGCCGACTCCCTCAAGCTGCGCACGGTCGGCGACCTGCTGCACCACTACCCGCGCCGGTACGTCGAGCGCGGCCAGCTCACCAGCCTCGACGAGCTGGAGGTGGACGAGCACGCCACCGTCCTCGCCCGGATCGAGAAGGTCACCCTGATCCCGTTCCGCGGCCGCAAGGGCGACCGGCTGGAGGTGATCGTCACCGACGGGCGCAGCCGGCTCACCCTCGTCTTCTTCAACCAGGGCTGGCGGCAGAAGGAGCTCCGCCCCGGCGCGCAGGGCCTGTTCGCCGGCAAGGTCGGCCTCTTCAACCGCACCCGGCAGCTCGCCTCGCCCGACTACCAGCTGCTCGACGAGGACGCCGACACCGGCGCCGCGAGCGCCTTCGCCGGCCGGCTCATCCCGGTCTACCCGGCCAGCGCCCAGATGCCCAGCTGGAAGCTGGTCAAGTGCGTCGAGATCGCCCTGGACAAGCACCTCGCGGACGTCGGTGAACCGCTGCCCGCCGAGCTGCGCGCCGCGCACGGGCTGATCCCGCTGCCCGAGGCCCTCGAACTGATCCACCGTCCGCGCACCCAGGCCGACCGCGAACGCGCCCAGGACCGGCTGCGCTGGGACGAGGCCTTCGTCCTCCAGGTCGCGCTGGCCCGCCGCCGCGCCGCCGACTCCGCCCTGCCCGCCACCGCCCGCCACCGCCGCCCCGGCGGCCTGCTCGACGCCTTCGACGCCCGGCTGCCCTTCCGGCTGACCGACGGTCAGCAGAGGGTCTGCGCCGAGATCTTCGACGACGTCGCGAGCGAGCATCCGATGCACCGGCTGCTGCAGGGCGAGGTCGGCTCCGGCAAGACCCTCGTCGCGCTGCGCGCCATGCTCGGCGTGGTCGACGCGGGCGGCCAGGCCGTCATGCTCGCCCCCACCGAGGTGCTCGCCCAGCAGCACCACCGCTCGATCGTGGAGATGATGGGCGACCTCGCCGAGGGCGGCATGCTCGGGGGCTCCGAGCTCGGCACCAAGGTGGTGCTGCTCACCGGCTCCATGGGCGTGCCCGCCCGCCGCCAGACGATGCTCGACATGGCCAGCGGCGACGCCGGCATCACCGTCGGCACGCACGCCCTGATCGAGGACAAGGTGCAGTTCCAGGACCTCGGCCTGGTCGTCGTCGACGAGCAGCACCGCTTCGGCGTCGAGCAGCGCGACGCGCTGCGCGCCAAGGGCGAACGGCCGGCGCACCTGCTGGTGATGACGGCGACGCCGATCCCGCGCACCGTCGCCATGACCGTCTTCGGCGACCTGGAGACCTCCGTCCTCGACCAGCTGCCGGCCGGCCGCTCGCCGATCTCCAGCCACGTGGTGCCCGCCGTCGAGAAGCCCAACTTCCTCGCCCGCACCTGGGAACGGGTGCGCGAGGAGGTCGGCAAGGGCCACCAGGCGTACGTGGTCTGCCCGCGGATCGGCGACGAGCCCGAGGAACCCCGGAAGAAGCGGAAGTCCGCGGAGGAGGACCTGGAGGACGTCGGCGCCGCGAGCGACGACCGGCGGCCGCCGCTGTCCGTGGTCGAGACGGCCGAGATGCTCGCGAAGGGGCCGCTCGCCGGGCTGAGGATCGAGATCCTGCACGGCCGGCTGGCGCCGGAGGCCAAGGACGACGTCATGAAGCGGTTCGCGGCCGGACAGGTGGACGTGCTCGTCGCCACCACGGTCATCGAGGTCGGCGTCAACGTCCCCAACTCCACCGTGATGGTCATCATGGACGCCGACCGCTTCGGCGTCTCCCAGCTGCACCAGCTGCGCGGCCGGGTCGGGCGCGGCAGCGCGGCCGGCCTCTGCCTGCTGGTCACCGACATGCCGGCGGCGAGCCCGGCCCGCGGCCGGCTGGACGCGGTGGCCGGCACCCTGGACGGCTTCGAGCTCTCCCGGATCGACCTGGAGCAGCGCCGCGAGGGCGACGTGCTCGGCCAGGCGCAGTCGGGCGTGAAGTCCTCGCTCAAGGTGCTGAGCGTGCTGGTCGACGAGGACGTCATCGCCACCGCCCGCGAGGAGGCCACCCGCCTGGTCGCCGCCGACCCGGACCTCACCGACCACCCCGACCTGCGCACCGCCCTGGAGAGCCTGCTCGACGAGGACCGCGCCGAGTACCTGGAGAAGGGCTGACGGACGGGCCCGGAGCCCCGGTGATTGTCAGTGCCCGGAGGGAGAATGGTGTTGTTCGGGCGCACTCCCAACATGCTTGCCCGGCACGACACTTGGGGGTCTCCATGGCATTCCGTCATCTCAACGAGCTGCCGCTCGGCGACAAGGTCTTCCGGATCGAGCTCGCGAGCGAGGACGACCGCGAGGTCACCCTCACCCTGAACGGCTGGCGCGAGGGGGCGGCGGCCACCCCGTTCGCCTCCGGCCGGCTCCGGCTGCCGGTCGAGGACGTCGCGAGCCTGCGGATCGCGCTCAACCGGGCGCTGCGCGCCCTCGCGATCGTCGCCGACGTCGCCGAGCCGATCCCCGACCGCGACGTGCTGCGCGAGCTGTACCCGGGCCACGGCGCCCCCTGGGTGCCGCAGCACGAGGAGGAGCTCGTCCGCCGCTTCCACGACGGCGAGACGATCGCCCGGATCGCCGCCCGCTACGGCCGCACGCCGGACTCCGTCCGCACCAAGCTGCGCGAGCTCGGCCACGACCCGCGCCGTCCCGAGCACTGCCCGCCGGACGGCTGCCTGTCCTGGTCGCGGTTCGCCTCGCCGGCGCTGCTGGGGTCGGCCGCGCCCGCCGAGTGACGCACGGGGCCGCGCGGCGCGCTTGAATGGGGGAGCCCCGCCGGTCCGCCGACGGGGCTCCACAGCGACAGGCACGAGAGGACCGCGCACCCCATGACCCGCGTCATCGCCGGCACCGCCGGCGGCCGCCGGCTGGCCGTACCGCCCGGCCGGACCACCCGACCCACCTCCGACAAGGCGCGGGAGGCGATGTTCTCCACGCTGGAGGCACTGCGCGGCACCGTGCACGGGGCGCGGATGCTCGACCTGTTCGGCGGGTCCGGCGCGGTCGGCCTGGAGGCGCTCTCCCGGGGCGCGGAGCACGCGCTGCTGGTGGAGTCGGACGCGAGCGCGGCCCGGGTGATCCGGGAGAACGTGCGCACCCTCGGCCTGCCGGGCGCCGAGGTGCGCGCCGACCGGGCCGAGCGGGTGATCGCCGGGCCCGCCCCGGTGGTCCCCTACGACCTGGTGTTCATGGACCCGCCGTACTCGGTGACGGACGACGAGGTGCGCGAGATGCTGATCACACTCCGTGCCGGGGGCTGGATCGCGGAGGACGTTCTGGTCACCGTGGAACGCAGCACCCGCGGTGGCGAGTTCGGCTGGCCGGAGGGCTTCGAAGCGCTGCGCTCGCGCAGGTACGGCGAGGGCACCCTCTGGTACGGTCGCGCCGCCGACGAGGCCGATCGACACTCGTAGCACCGGTTACCCCACAAGGGAGCACACGACATGCGCCGCGCCGTCTGTCCGGGGTCCTTCGACCCCATCACCAACGGACACCTCGACATCATCGAGCGGGCCTCCCGGCTCTACGACGTCGTCCATGTCGCCGTCCTGATCAACAAGAACAAGCAGGGCATGTTCACCGTCGAGGAGCGCATCGGGCTCATCGAGGAGACCACCGCCAAGCTCGGCAACGTGAAGGTCGAGTCGCACAACGGCCTGCTGGTCGACTTCTGCAAGGAGCGCGGCATCCCGGCCATCATCAAGGGCCTGCGCGCGGTCAGCGACTTCGACTACGAGCTGCAGATGGCCCAGATGAACCACGGCCTCAGCGGTGTCGAGACGCTCTTCGTGCCGACCTCGCCGACGTACAGCTTCCTCTCCTCGACCCTGGTCAAGGAGGTGGCCTCGCTCGGCGGCGACGTCTCGCACCTGCTGCCCGAGGCGGTGCACCGCCGGCTGGTCGACCGGATCGCCGAGCGCCGCGGCTGACGGCGGGGGCGGCCGGGGCCGGACCGACCCGGCCGGGAGGCCCGTCGGCGGGAGGCATCCGGTCGAAACGGACAATCCTGGCGAACCGTCACAGCCCCCGGCGCGGCCGGAACGCCCGGCCGTGCCGGATGTTGTGAGCCGCGCCCCCGGTGGCCGTACAGTCTGTAGTCCTGCCCCGCGGTGCCGCCCGCGCTTCGGGGCCTGCCTCCGCCAGGACCCCCGGCGGCACACGGAAAGACAGAAGCGCCCGTGGACGTGCAGCAGCAACTGGACGAGATCGTCGCGTCGGTGGAGAACGCCCGCGCCATGCCGATGTCGGCGTCGTGCGTGGTGAACCGGGCCGACCTGGTCGGCATGCTCCGTGACCTGAAGGCCGCGCTGCCCGCCGAGCTCGCGCAGGCCCAGTCGGTGGTCGCCGACCACCAGCAGATGGTCGCGGACGCGCACTCCCAGGCGGAGGAGATCATCCGCGGGGCGCACGACGAGCGCGGCTCGCTCATCTCCGACACCGAGGTCGTGATGCGCGCCCGGGCGGAGGCGGACCGGATCCTCGCCGAGGCCCGCGCCGAGGTGGAGGCCAAGCGCGCCGAGGCCGACGACTACGTCGACTCCAAGCTCGCCAACTTCGAGGTCGTGCTGACCAAGACGCTCGGCGCGGTCGGCCGCGGCCGGCAGAAGCTGCGCGGCGCGGGCGTGTACGAGCCCGAGGACGGGACGGGCGAGGACGGCGAGGAGTTCCAGCCGCGGGTCAGCCCCAGCCCGGAGGCCGACGAGTACGTCGACGCCAAGCTCGCCACCCTGGAGGCGGTGCTCGGCGCCACCCTGGAGGCGGTCGGCAAGGGCCGCGACAAGCTCCTCGGCAAGCAGCCCATCGACGAGCTCGGCGCCTACCTGGCCGCCGCCGACGAGGCCCAGCAGCAGAAGGACCGCGCCGAGGCGGTCGCCGCCGGCTTCGCGACCGAGGGCGAGGAGCAGCCCTGGTACCGCGAGGAGGTGCCGCAGCAGCAGGCCTGGCCCGACCAGACGCCCGCCGCGGCCGGCTGGCAGAACCCGGGCGAGGACGCGTACGGCAACCAGGGCGCCCCGCAGTACGCCGACGTGTACGGCGGCGGCTACGACCCCTCCGCGGGCGGCCAGACCGACCCGTACGGCAACCAGTACGGCTACCAGCAGCCCGCCGCGGCCTACCAGGGCCAGGAGGGCGTGGCGGACGGCTACTACCAGCAGCAGGGCTACCAGGCCGACCCGTACGGCAACCAGTACGGCTACCAGCAGCAGCCGCAGGCCCAGCTGCCGCACCAGCAGCAGGCCGGTCTGGACGAGACGAGCTTCTTCGACACCAGCATGATCGACATGACCAGGCTGCGGGAGCTCGGCGGCCGCTGAGGGCGGAGGGTCGGGCACCGACTTTGGGCCTGGCCCGAGTCTCCGGTAGTCTGACCACTCCGGCCTGTTCGCACCGGCCCCGTCGCGTGCCCGCACACCGGTCACGCACACCACCCCAGAAGGATCCGCGGAACGCAGGGATGCGTACCGCCCCCAGGAAGTCAGGACACCTTGAACCGCCTCGACCACCGCGACCCACTCGTGTTCGACACGCACGAACTCGGTCGTCGCCCCGGCTCGATGCGCACGGTGTCGCGGACCCTGGAGGCCCCGCAGGGCCTGGGCGTCGCAGAGGTCATCGGGGTCCCGGAGAAGAGCGAGATCTCGCTGGAGCTCCGCCTGGAGTCGGTCGTCGAGGGCGTGCTGGTCACCGGCACCGCCGAGGCGCACGTCGAGGGCGAGTGCGTGCGCTGCCTGGAGCCGATGGACGACGACCTGGAGGTCGACTTCCAGGAGCTCTACTACTACCCGGAGTCCGACGAGCGCCACCGCGCCCGGACGGCCGGGGCGGAGGACCTCGACGAGGACTCCGAGGACGAGACTTACCGACTGGAGGGCGATTTCTTCGACCTCCAGCCGGTGCTGCGTGACGCGGTGGTGCTCGCACTGCCGCTGCAGCCGGTGTGCCAGGACGACTGCCTGGGCCTCTGCTCCGAGTGCGGGGCACGCCTGAGCGACGACCCGGCCCACCACCACGACGCCGTCGACCCCCGGTGGGCGGCTCTGCAGGGACTCTCCGCCGCCCCCGGCGACGAGGGTGACGAGAACAAGAACAGCGACACCCGTGAGGGTCTCGCCGAGAACCAGGAGAAGTAGCCGTGGCTGTTCCGAAGCGGAAGATGTCGCGCAGCAACACGCGCCACCGCCGGTCCAACTGGAAGGCCGTCGCGCCCGCGCTCGTCGCGTGCGACCGCTGCCACGAGCCGAAGCTGGCGCACATCGCGTGCCCGAGCTGCGGCACGTACAACCGTCGCCAGGTCCTCTCGGTCTGATCGGCGGGGTGCACGGATCGATGTCGGACGGCAACTCCTCCCGCAAGCCGGGCCCTTCGAACGGGGGCAAGGGCGGCGGGCCGGCCTCGACCGAATACGACGTCCTGGAAGGGCGCCTCGGGTACGAGCTCGAGCGCGCCCTTCTGGTACGCGCCCTCACCCACCGCTCGTACGCGTACGAGAACGGCGGGCTGCCCACCAACGAGCGCCTCGAGTTCCTCGGCGACTCGGTACTGGGCCTGGTGGTGACCGACACCCTCTACCGCCTCCACCCGGAGGTCGCCGAGGGCACGCTCGCCAAACTCCGCGCCGCGGTGGTGAACTCCCGCGCGCTCGCCGAGGTCGGCCGCGGCCTCGAACTCGGCACCTTCATCCGCCTCGGCAAGGGCGAGGAGGGCACCGGCGGCCGCGACAAGTCGTCGATCCTCGCCGACACCGTCGAGGCCGTGATCGGCGCGGTCTACCTCGACCGCGGCCTGGACGCCGCCACCGAGTTCGTCCACCGGCTGTTCGACCCGCTGATCGAGGAGTCCTCGCAGCTCGGCGCCGGCCTGGACTGGAAGACCAGCCTCCAGGAACTCACCGCCGCCGTCGGCATCGGCGTGCCCGAGTACGTGGTGTCCGAGTCCGGACCCGACCACGAGAAGACCTTCGACGCGGCCGCCCGCGTCGCCGGCCAGGACTTCGGGCACGGCAGCGGCCGCTCGAAGAAGGAGGCCGAGCAGAAGGCCGCCGAGAGCGCCTGGCGCGCCATCAAGGCCAAGTACGCCGAGAGCACGCCCGACACCACCGGCTGAGGCGGCCCGCATGCCCGAGCTCCCCGAGGTCGAGGTCGTCCGCCGCGGTCTGGCCCGCTGGACGGCCGGCCGCACCGTCGCCGAGGTGCAGGTCCTGCACCCGCGCTCGGTCCGCCGGCACACCGCGGGCGGCGAGGACTTCGCCGCCCGCCTCGTCGGCACCACCTTCGGCGAGGCCCACCGCCGCGGCAAGTACCTCTGGGTACCGCTCCCCGGCACCGGCCACTCGATGGTCGGCCACCTCGGCATGAGCGGACAACTGCTCGTCCAGGACCCGGCCGCCCCCGACGAGACCCACCTGCGGGTGCGGTTCCGCTTCACCGACGGCGGCCGCGAACTGCGCTTCGTCGACCAGCGGACCTTCGGCGGCCTCGCCGTCGAGGAGGCCGAGGACGGCGACCCGGAGGCCACCCCCGTCTCGCTCGCCCACATCGCCCGCGACCCGCTCGACGGACGCTTCGACGACGCCGCCTTCGTCACCGCCCTGCGGGCCCGCCGGACGACCGTGAAGCGCGCCCTGCTCGACCAGACCCTGATCAGCGGCGTCGGCAACATCTACGCCGACGAGTCGCTCTGGCGCGCCAAGCTGCACTACGACCGGCCCACCGCCGGCATCACCCGCCCCCGCGCCGCCGAACTCCTCGGCCACGCCCGGGACGTGATGAACGCGGCGCTCGCCGTCGGCGGCACCACCTTCGACAGCCTCTACGTCAACGTGAACGGGGAGAGCGGCTACTTCGCCCGCGACCTCGACGCCTACGGGCGCGAGGGCGCACCCTGCCACCGCTGCGGGACGCCGATCCGCCGGGCGGCCTGGATGAACCGCTCCAGCTACTTCTGCCCCCGCTGCCAGCCGGTGCCGCGACAGCGGTAGGCGCAGGGCAGATCCCTGGGTGCCGCCCCCGGGCGGGTCCTCAGTGGTCGGCGAGCTCGGGCTGGTGGGGTTCGACGCCGTGGAGGGCGCCCTCGTCCTCGCCGAACCAGGCGACGCCGACGGCGCTGACCACCGCCAGGACGAAGCCGATCGCGGCCAGCCAGCCCAGGCCGTCCCGCGAGGAGTCGCCCAGCCAGATCACCCCGACCGCGCCCGGCAGCACCGTCTCGCCGACCACCAGCGCGGCGGTCGCCCCGTTCACCGAGCCGACCTGCAGGGCCACGGTGTGCAGGTACATCCCGCCGAGGCCGCCGACCAGGATGGTGTACAGCGCCGGGTCCGACACCAGCGCGACCAGGTCGAACGGGTCGACGCCGTCCAGGATCCGCACGCCGATGCCCAGCGCGCCGAAGCCGAGGCCCGACAGCAGGCCCGCCACGATCGCCCCGCTGCGCCCCAGCCGCCGCACCAGCAGGCTGCCACCGGCGATCAGCACCACCGTCACCGCCAGCAGCCACCAGTGCACCGCCCGCGCGACCACGTGGTCGCCCTCCGGCCCGGCCGCCACGGCCAGCATCACCAGGGCCCCGCACAGCACGCCGATCGACAGCCACTCCAGCTGCTTGAGCCGCAGCCCGAGCAGTCTGACGCTGAGCAGCGCGGTGATGACCAGGTTGGCGCTGATGATCGTCTGGGAGAGGAACAGCGGCAGCAGCCGGGCGGCCAGCGCACCGAGCCCGAACCCGACGAAGTCCAGCACCGTGCCGAGGATGAACTCCCACGTCACGGCGGCCTTCGCGGTCGAGGACAGGCTCGGGCCGCCGTGCTCGGTCAGCGACACCCCGCCCTCGGACCGGGCGGCCTCCTCGCGCGCCGAACGCCGGGCGCCGAGCGCCTGCAGGACGGAGCCGGTGCCGTAGCAGGCGGATGCCGCGACGGCGGTGACGAGGCCGATGAACACGAGGGCTCCGATCATGAGCGGACTGGCAGGCACCACTATGCCCCGTCCGCGACGGCGTCCGGCACCGCCGGGGGGTCTTCCGGCCGGTCGGCGGGGGAGGGATCAGACCGGGGGCGCAGATCGGGGGGCCCGGCGTGCGACCGCAGGAGGGGGAGGGCGCGTCCGGGCGGTAGCGTCGGAGGCATGAGAACCCTCCTGCACCGCCCGGCGGTCGCGCTGACCGCGCTGCTGACCGGCGTGCTGCTGCTCCTCGCGCCGGCGGCGTCCGCGGCCGGCGTGCCCGACGCCGCGGCGACCCTCAAGCAGGGCAAGGTCTACGTCGACCCGTCGATGACCGGCCGTTTCTCCGAGGCCCAGGCCGCCGACCTGACCAAGAAGATCGCCGACACGGACAAGCCGATCTTCGTCGCGGTGGTCCCGGCGAACGACCAGTACCCCGCGGCCACCGTCGCCCGCGACCTGCGCACCGAGGTGGGCGTCGTCGGGGTGTACGCGATCTGGCGCGGTGAGCAGTTCAAGGCGTTCTCCGACCGTCAGGCCCTGCCGCCGGCCTCCGCGGACCGGATCGCCGGCGCCGCCTTCCGGGCCCACCCGAACGACGTCAACGGCGCCCTCAACGACTTCGTCGACCAGGCCGCCCCGCAGACCCGCGGGCACGGCGTGGCCTCCGGCGGGGTGAGCACCGCCGCGATCGTCGTCCCGCTGGTGCTGCTGGCCCTCGCCGGCGGCGGCGTGCTGCTGCTCCTCCGGCGGGCCAAGCGTCGCAAGGAGGAGCAGCGCAGGGCCCAGCTCGCGCAGCTGAGGACGGTCGTCGACGAGGACATCACCGCCTTCGGCGAGGAGCTCGACCGGCTGGACTTCGACCCGCGGGCGGCCGACGCCGACGACGAGCAGCGCACCGACTACACCCGGGCGCTGGACGCCTACGAGCAGGCGAAGCAGCGGATGGACGCGGCCACCGGGCCGGAGGACGTCCGGCCGGTGACCGAGGCGCTGGAGGACGGCCGGTTCTCGCTGGCCGTGCTCGCCGCCCGCCGCGAGAAGCGGCCGCTGCCGGAGCGCCGCCCGCCGTGCTTCTTCGACCCGCGGCACGGCCCGTCCGTGGAGGACGCCGACTGGGCGCCGGCCGGCGGGGCGCCGCGCAGCGTCCCGGTCTGCGCGCAGGACGCCGCCCGGCTGCGCTCGGGCCTGGACCCGGACGTCCGCACGGTGCCCACCGAGCACGGCCGCGAGCCGTACTGGAACGCCGGGCCCGCGTACAGCCCCTGGGCCGGCGGCTACTTCGGCTCGGGCATGCTGCCCGGGCTGGTCGCCGGCACCGTGCTCGGTTCGGTGCTGGCCTCGCCGGGCAGCGCCTGGGCCGCCGACGGCTACCAGGGCGGCCCGGAGGGCGGCGAGTACTCCGGCGCGGACTTCGACCAGAACGACTTCGGCGGCTTCGACGGGGGCGGCGGCGGGGACTTCGGCGGCGGGTTCGACGGCGGCGGGGGCGGGGACTTCGGCGGCGGCTTCTGAACCGCCGGTCCGTGCGCCCCGTCGCCGGCGCACGGCCGGGCGGGTGAATCCGGCCCGCCGCGTACCGGTCACCCGTCCGAGGGACTCGCGAAGGGCTTCGCAGGGTCGCGGAGGTGCCGTGCGGGTGCGGTGAAACCACTTCGCACCGACCGTCCGGGGTCGCACTATGGTCGTGGCATGCACGGTCACGACAGTTACGGCCATCACACGCTGGGGCACGACGGTGTCCGGCCGGTCCGGGTCACCGCCTGGGTCCGCGGCCGGGTCCAGGAGGTCGGATTCCGGTGGTGGACCAGGGCCCGCGCCCTGGAGATCGGCCTGACCGGGTACGCCGTGAACCTCGGCGACGGCCGGGTGCAGGTCGTGGCCGAAGGACTGCACGCCGACTGCGAGGAACTCCTCGTCCTGCTGCGCGGCCCGGACACTCCGGGCCAGGTCAGCGGGGTCACCGAGATCTGGACCGCGACCGGGGACGGGTACGACGGATTCGCGATCCGCTAGCACACCGCAGTTGCCGGAGGGATGGAGAGACCCTCCGGCAACTGCCGGTGTCATCCGGTTGCCAATCGGGCAGACTCGTGGTTGACTCCGCACCAGCAGTGATCCACCGGCTCAGGTGGCCCGCCCTACCCCGTGGTGTGACCTACCCGCCATGCAGGTGAGAGGGGCGCGGTAGCGTGCGGTGATCGTGTTGACCCGTACCGTCTTTGGTGAGACGCTGGAAGCCCGCGCACCAGTCCGCGTTTACCCGGCAGGGTCGAGCCGTCGTGTGCCCAGCTCACTGCGCTCGCCCTGGAGTGCCCAGCCAGCACGTTCGGGTGGACGGGGCGTGCGCACCCCTTCCCCCTAGACCAGTACCGCAAAACGGTTCGGTCACTCAGCGTGGAGGACCATACATCATGGCAAAGGCGCTTCTCGGGTACGTCGGCGGCCCCGACCCGCGAATGCTCTCCGAGATGCGACGGCTGCAGCAGCGCGTTCACGATCTGGAAGCCGAACTTCTCCGGCTCCGGACGGAGAACGACGCTCTCGCCGCTGTCGCCGACGAGCACTCGCTGCTCACCAGCATCGACATGGATCACCGGGAGCCTGCGCTCACCTGATCCTTCCACGATCCGATCGATCGACGCCGTCGGTGCGCTGAGCTTCCCGAAAGGGATCGCAGCCTGCAAGGGACGTCCGGTGTGGCGTCCCTTCGTCGTGTCCGGAGCCCTCCCCGCGCGAATGCTGCCCATGCCGCGTCGCACCCAAACCGCCTCCTGACGCCGTCTCCCGCCCATGGCCGGATACAGTCGCCAGCACAGCGCCGAACACTGGCGAGGAGGTCGGACGGGTGCACCTGAAGAGTCTGACGCTGCGCGGGTTCAAGTCGTTCGCCTCGGCCACGACCCTGCGGTTCGAACCCGGCATCACCTGCGTGGTCGGCCCGAACGGATCCGGGAAGTCCAACGTCGTCGACGCCCTCTCCTGGGTGATGGGCGAACAGGGCGCCAAATCGCTGCGCGGCGGCAAGATGGAGGACGTCATCTTCGCCGGCGCCGGAGGCCGCGCGCCGCTGGGCCGCGCCGAGGTCAGCCTCACCATCGACAACACCGACGGCGCGCTGCCCATCGACTACTCCGAAGTCACCATCACCCGGACGATGTTCCGCAACGGCGGCAGCGAGTACGCGCTCAACGGGACGGTCTGCCGGCTGCTCGACATCCAGGAGCTGCTCTCCGACTCCGGCATCGGCCGCGAGATGCACGTCATCGTCGGCCAGGGCCGGCTGGACTCCGTCCTGCAGGCCGACCCGATGGGCCGCCGCGCCTTCATCGAGGAGGCCGCCGGCGTCCTCAAGCACCGCAAGCGCAAGGAGAAGGCGCTGCGGAAGCTCGACGCGATGCAGGGCAACCTCAACCGCGTCCAGGACCTCGTCGCCGAACTGCGCCGCCAGCTCGGCCCGCTCGGCCGGCAGGCCCGGATCGCCCGCCGCGCCGCCGGCATCCAGGCCGAACTGCGCGACGCCCGGCTGCGCCTGCTCGCCGACGACCTGCTCGGCCTGCGCCGCGCCGTCGAGGCCGAGGTCGCCGACGAACTCGCCCTCAAGGTCCGCCGCACCACCGTCGAGCAGCAGCTCGCCGCCGCCGTCCGGCGCGAGGCCGTGCTGGAGGCGCAGGTCGAGCAGCTCGGGCCGCGGCTGGAGGCCGTCCGGCAGACCTGGTACCGGCTCTCCGCGCTCGCCGAGCGCACCCGCGGCACCGTCGGACTCGCCGAGGCGAAGGTCCGGCACGCCCGCGCCGGCGCCGAGGGCGAGGAACGGCGCGGCCGCGACCCCGAGGAACTCCTCGCCGAGGCCGCCCGGGTCCGCGAGGAGGAGGCCGCCCTCGCCGAGGCCCTGGAGGAGGCGCAGTACGCCCTTGCCGAGACCGTCGAGACCCGCGGCGAACTCGAACGCTCCCTCGCCGCCGAGGAGACCCGGCTGAAGGGCGCGGCCCGCGCCATCGCCGACCGCCGCGAGGGCCTCGCCCGGCTGCAGGGCCAGGCCGCCGCCGCCCGCTCGCGGGCCGCCGCCGCCGAGGCCGAGATCGGCCGGCTCACCGAGGCCGCCGCCGAGGCCGCGCAGCGCGCCGGGACCGCCCAGCAGGAGTACCGGGAGCTCCAGGAGGAGACCGACGGCCTCGCCGCCGCCGACGACGACCACGAACGGGCCCACGAGCAGGCCCGCGCCGACCTCCAGGAGGCCGAGCACGCCCTCGCCGCCGCCCGGGACGCCGCCGCGGCCGCCGAACGCGAACGGGCCGGCCTGACCGCCCGTCACGAGGCGCTCTCCCTGGGACTGCGCCGCAAGGACGGCAGCGGCGCCCTGCTCACCGCCGCCGACCGCCCGGCGGGCGTGCTCGGCTCCGCCGCCGAGCTGCTCACCGTCCACCCCGGCCACGAGACCGCCCTCGCCGCCGCGCTCGGCTCCGCCGCCGAGGCCGTCGCCGTCGACGGACCGGACACCGCCGCCGAGGCACTGCGGCTGCTGCGCAAGCAGGACGCCGGCCGCGCCGCCCTGCTCCTCGCCGACGCCCCCCGCCCCACCGGCGCCGAACGGCCCGCCCGGCCCGAACTCCCCGACGGCGCCCACTGGGCGGCCGACCTGGTGGACGCCCCCGCCGAGCTGCGCGCCGCCGTCGACACCCTGCTCGCCCGGACGGTCGTCGTCGCCGACCTCGCCGCCGCCGGCGAGCTGACCGCCCTGCACCCCGGGCTCACCGCCGTCACCGCCGACGGCGACCTGCTCGCCGCCGCCTGGGCCCAGGGCGGCGCCGCCGGTGCGCCCAGCCTGCTGGAGACCCGGGCCCAGGTCGCCGATGCGGCCCGCCGGATCGACGAACTCGACGTCCGCTGCGCACGGTCGGCGGAGGAACTGGCGGCCGCCGCCGAACGCCGCCGCGAACTCTCCCTGGCCCAGGACGAATCGGCCGCGGCCCGCCGCCGCGCCGAGAAGGAACGCGCCCGACTCGCCGGCGCCCTCGGCCGGTCCGCCGGGCAGGCCAGGGCCGCCGCCGGCGAGGCCGAACGCCTCGCCGCCGCCGCGGAACGCGCCGAACAGGGCCTGGCCGACGCCCGGGACGCCGCCGAGGAACTCGCCGCCCGGCTGGAGGCCGCCGAGGAACTCGACGCCGCCGCCGAGGACGAGCCCGACACCGCCGAACGCGACCGTCTGGCCGCCGCCGGAACCACCGCCCGCGCCACCGAGATGGAGGCCAGGCTCGCCGTCCGCACCCACGAGGAACGGGTCCGCTCCCTGGCCGGCCGCGCCGACCAGCTCGACCGCGCCGCCGCCGCCGAACGCGAGGCCCGCGCCCGGGCCGCCCGCCGCCGCGCCCGCGCCCGGCACGAGGCCGCGGTCGCCACCGCGGTCGCCGACGGCGCCCGGGTGCTGCTCGCCGCCGTCGGGTCCTCGCTGACCGCCGCCGACGCCGAGCGCACCGCCGTCGAGCAGGACCGCACCGGGCGGGAGGCCGAGCTGCGCACCGCCCGCGAGCACGGCCGCGAACTCAAGGCCGAACTCGACCGGCTCGTCGACGCGGGCCACCGGGACGATGTGCTGCGCGCCGAGAAGCGGCTGCGCATCGAGCAGTTGGAGTCCCGCGCGCTGGAGGAGTTCGGCATCGGAGGCCAGGAGCTGATCGACGGCTACGGCCCCGACCAGCCCGTCCCGCCGCCCGTCCCAGAGGACGGCGCCGAGCCCGGCGAGCCCCGCCCGTACGACCGGGCCGAGCAGGAGAAGCGGCTCAAGGCCGCCGAACGCGCCCACCAGCAGCTCGGCAGGGTCAACCCGCTGGCGCTGGAGGAGTTCGCCGCGCTGGAGGAACGGCACCGCTTCCTCGGCGAGCAGCTCGACGACCTCAAGAAGAGCCGGCGCGACCTGATGGACATCGTCCGGGACGTCGACGCCCGGGTCGAGCAGCTGTTCAGCGCCGCCTTCCAGGACACCGCCGCCCAGTTCGAGGGCGTCTTCTCCCGGCTGTTCCCCGGCGGCGAGGGCCGGCTGGTGCTCACCGACCCCGAGTCCATGCTGACCACCGGCGTCGAGGTGGAGGCCCGGCCGCCCGGCAAGAAGGTCAAGCGGCTGTCGCTGCTCTCCGGCGGCGAGCGCTCGCTGACCGCCGTCGCCCTGCTGGTCTCCATCTTCAAGGCCCGCCCCAGCCCCTTCTACGTGATGGACGAGGTGGAGGCGGCGCTCGACGAGACCAACCTGCGCCGGCTGATCGCGATCATGGAGGAGCTCCGGGAGAGCTCCCAGCTGCTCGTCATCACCCACCAGAAGCTCACCATGGAGGCCGCCGACGCCCTCTACGGCGTCACCATGAAGGGCGACGGCATCTCCCAGGTGATCAGCCAGCGGCTGCGCGACGAGCACAAGGAGAGGCGCACCCCGGCCCCGGCCGGGGTGCGCCCGCGCCCGGCGGGCCCGCGGACGGTGAGCGAGCCACGCCGCCCGGCTACTCCCGGCGGCGCGGGGGCGTCGCCGATACTGGGGGGGTTATGGAATACGTGATCCTTGCCGTAGTCATCGCCGTGGTCGCCGTCGGCGCGATCGCTGGCCTCGTCGTCAACGGCAGACGACGCAAGCAGGTGCCTCCCAAGCCCGAGGCACCCGTCATCACGCCGCCGCGCGAGCCGCAGGTCGGCGAGGAGTCCGCCCCGCCCAGCGAGGCACCCGTCCAGACCATCGAGGAGGTGCAGCTCCCCGAGGCCCCCGAGGCCGCCCCTGCTCCCGAGGCCCCCGAGGTCCCCGAGGTCCCGGTGGAGGCCCCGGCGGAGGCCGCGGCCCCGCCGGCGGTCGAGGTTCCCGAACCCACCGCGGGCCGGCTCGTCCGGCTGCGCTCCCGGCTCTCCCGCTCGCAGAACGCACTCGGCAAGGGCCTGCTCACCCTGCTCTCCCGGGACCGCCTCGACGAGGACACCTGGGAGGAGATCGAGGAGACCCTGCTCACCGCGGACATCGGTGTCGCGGCCACCCAGGAGCTCGTCGACAGCCTCCGCACCCGGGTCAAGGTGCTCGGCACCCGCACCCCCGCGGAGCTGCGCGGCCTGCTGCACGAGGAGCTCGTCGCGCTGATCGGGCCGGACGCCGACCGCACCGTCCGCTCCACCAAGCACGAGGAGGGCCCGGCGGTCGTCCTGGTCGTCGGCGTCAACGGCGTCGGCAAGACCACCACCACCGGCAAGCTCGCCCGGGTGCTGGTCGCCGACGGCCGACGGGTGGTGCTCGGCGCGGCCGACACCTTCCGCGCCGCCGCCGCCGACCAGCTCCAGACCTGGGGCGAGCGGGTCGGCGCGCACACCGTCCGCGGGCCCGAGGGCGGCGACCCGGCCTCGGTCGCGTTCGACGCCGTCAAGGAGGGCATCGCCGAGGGCGTCGACACCGTCCTGATCGACACCGCGGGCCGGCTGCACACCAAGACCGGCCTGATGGACGAGCTCGGCAAGGTCAAGCGCGTCGTCGAGAAGCACGGCCCGGTCGACGAGGTGCTGCTCGTCCTGGACGCCACCACCGGCCAGAACGGCCTCGTCCAGGCCCGGGTCTTCGCCGAGGTCGTCGACATCACCGGCATCGTGCTGACCAAGCTCGACGGCACCGCCAAGGGCGGCATCGTCGTCTCCGTCCAGCGCGAACTCGGCGTGCCGGTCAAGCTGGTCGGCCTCGGCGAGGGCGCCGACGACCTCGCCCCCTTCGAGCCGGCCGCCTTCGTGGACGCCCTGATCGGCGACTGACCGGCGACTGACCAGCAACCGGCCACGACCGGACGGCACGGCCACCACGGCACGGCCACGACAGCAAGAGCGGCGGGCCGCCGCCCCTTCACCGGGGCGGCGGCCCGCCGCTCTTCGTACGGCTCGGGTCAGGAGGCGAGCCAGGCCGGTTCGCAGGCGCGGGCCCGGCCGCGGTGGCAGGCGTACGCCAAGGTGCCGAGCAGCAGCCGCGCCTCCGGCGGACAGGCCGCGCTCTCCCTGGTCGGGCGGCGCAGCCAGCGCATCGGCCCGAGCCCGCCGAGCACGGTCGGCGGCGCCGCCACGTACGCGCCCGCACCGTGGCAGACCAGGTCGAGCGAGGCGTCGTCCCAGCCCGTCCGGTAGAGCAGTTCGGGCAGCCGGGGGGCGGTGCCGGGGGCGACGAAGAACAGCAGCCGACCGGCGGGGGAGGCGATCACCGGCCCGACCTGGGTGCCCATCCGCTCCAACCGGACGAGCGCCTGCAGACCGGGCTGCTCCGGCACGTCCAGCACGTCGAAGTGCAGACCGGCCGGCAGCAGCACCGGCGCGTCCGCGGCCAGCAGCGCGCGCAATTCGTCCGCGGGGGTGCCGGGCGCGGCCTTCGGGCCGGGCACCGCGTGCAGGCCGGGGGCGGCGCAGTGCGCGGCGGCGCAGTCGCAGACCCCGGGGGAGCGGCGGTGGGTGCGGGCCGCCCCCGCGACGACCGTCCAGCCGAGGCGGGAGGTGTACTCGCCGGCCGCCCGGAGGGTGGTGGCCCTGGTGCGCCGCAGGGTGCCGCGCGGCGCCAGCCGCAGGTGCCGCAGCCGGAGTTCGCCGAACAGGTTGTCCATGCCTCCCCCAACAGGTTCTGGATGCCGGTGGTTACGGGATTGTGACGGTGCGTCGGACGGACCGCGCGGTGCGGGTGGTGCACCGGAGGCGCGCGCCTGTGGATGCGCTCCGACTCGTGCGGCGCGTTCCAGCAGCCGGCGGGCCCCGGAGCTGCGCAGACCGGGAGGTCGCAGTCGCACGAGGGTTCCTCCGTCGTCTGGGGTGCCGTCAAAGCCGGTAGCATCAGCGGAAGTTGATCCGCCCCCAGGGCGGGAGCCCATCCGTCGGGCATGTGCCGGGGTCACTGCGAACCGGCTACCAGTGAAGCGCGACGCGGCCACTCTTTGTTCACTCTCAGGGGTGGCGAAAGGTGGCGTTTCCTCGGCGGTGCTCCCCCGGATGGCGGAAATCACGTTACGTTCGGCACACGGAGCACAGCGGACCGTCCACAGTACGGGGGTCCGCCTCCTCGGCAGTCGAGCAGGCACGGTACGTCGAGCAAGCGCCCGGACCGTCGGGCACCACGAGCGGGCCCCGAGGCGGGGCCGGGCGGGATGGGGACGTTCCCATGGGAGAGAAGCAACCGAACGAGAAGCTGACGTCGTGGTTCGCCCGAAGCGGCTGGTCCAAGGGCGAGTTGGCGCGTCAGGTCAACCGTCGGGCCCGCCAGATCGGCGCCCACCACGTCAGCACCGACACCTCCCGGGTGCGCCGCTGGCTCGACGGCGAACAACCCCGCGAGCCCATCCCGAAGATCATGTCCGAGCTGTTCTCCGAGCGCTTCGGCTCGGTGGTCTCCGTCGAGGACCTCGGTCTGCGCGCCGCCGTCCCGGTCTCGACCGTCGGCGGCGGCGTCGACCTGCCCTGGAGCGGCGACCAGACCGTCCAGCTGATCAGCGAGTACTCGCGCAGCGACCTGATGCTCAACCGCCGCGGCTTCCTCGGCACCTCGCTCGCCCTGACCGCCGGCGCCGCCCTGATCGAGCCGATGCAGCGCTGGCTGACCCCCGGCCCCGGCGGCGCGCCGACCCCGATCCTCACCGCCGCCAACGGCGGCGAGCCCTACACCGGCCGGCTCTCCGAGCCCGAGATCCAACTGCTCGAGCAGACCACGGTGATGTTCCGCCAGTGGGACGCGCAGAACGGCGGCGGCCTGCGCCGCAAGGCCGTGGTCGGCCAGCTCCACGAGGTCACCGACCTCCTCCAGGAGTCCTATCCCGAGCCCACCACCAAGCGCCTCTTCCGCCTGACGGCCGAACTCGCCCACCTGGCCGGCTGGATGTCCTACGACGTCGGCATGCACCCCAGCGCCCAGAAGTACTACGTCCTGGCCCTCCACGCCGCCAAGGAAGCGGGGGACCGCCCGTTCGGCGCCCTCATCCTGACCGACATGAGCCGCCAGATGATCCACCTCAACCGCGGCGAGGACGCCCTGGAGCTCATCCACCTCGCCCAGTACGGCAGCCGCGACACCGCCACCCCCCGCCAGCAGGCGCTGCTGTACGCGATGGAGGCCCGCGCCTACGCCACCATCGGCGAGGTCAACCGCTGCGCCCGGGCCGCCCGCCTGGCCGAGGACACCTTCAGCGACTGCCGCACCGGTGACGCCGACCCGAACTGGCTCACCTTCTTCTCCGAGGCCGAGCTCAACGCCGAGAACGCGCACTCCTTCCGCGACCTGGCGTACCACTCCAGCCGCAGCCAGCTGTACGCCTCGATGTCCGCGCCGGTGATGGAGCGCGCCGTCGACCTGTTCCGCCAGGACGGCGACCACGTCCGCAGCTACGCCTTCAACCTGATCGGCATGGCCAGCGTCCACCTGCTGCAGAACGAGCCCGAGCAGGCCGCGGTGATGGCCGAGCAGGCCGTCGACATCGCCACCAAGGTCCGCTCCGAGCGGCTGAACACCCGCGTCCGCAAGACCACCGAGGCCGCCAACCGCCAGTACAAGGGCGTGCCCGAGGTCTCCCGGCTCGCCGAGCGGGTCGTGCAGGACATCCCGGAGTTCGCCTCGGCGGTCTGACCGCCACCCGCGAGGGGGCCGGATTCCGGCCACTCGCCCCCCCGACCCCGACCGTGGGGGTCCGTGCGGCCTCGTATCCGTACGGGCTCCCCCGCCCTTCGGCCCGCGGGCCCCCACGGTCGGTGAACCACCCCGCACCCGCTGTACCGAGCGGCGGAACGGTAACGCAAGATCTGTCATGGCACGGCCGTGGTTCACGCGCTCGTAACGCTCCCGTCGGTTGCGTCACGGCGGCGAAACACCGAGCCGCATCGGCCGAAATCAGCCTTCGGCACTCTCCTTCACATCGCCGACACCCCGGGTGGCACGGGACAGGGATCCCGGGCGTGGAGCGGCTTCCATTCACGAGGAGACGCCGATGCCGGACGGCTTCAGCGCGGGCGATACCGCCTTTGTGTTCATCTGTGCGGCCCTGGTCATGTTGATGACACCGGGTCTGGCCTTCTTCTACGGAGGCATGGTCAGGGTAAAGAGCACCCTCAACATGCTGGTCATGAGCTTCATCACGCTCGCGATCGTCAGCGTCCTGTGGGTCCTCTACGGCTACAGCCTCGCCTTCGGGCCGGACGCCGGCGCCGGCCTCATCGGCAACCTGGACTTCCTGGGCTTCCGCGGCATCGGGATGAACGACCTCAGCGGCACCATCCCGGTCACCGGGTTCGCCGCCTTCCAGCTGATGTTCGCGATCATCACCCCGGCCCTGATCAGCGGCGCCATCGCGGACCGCGCCAAGTTCACCGCCTGGTCGCTGTTCGTGGCGCTCTGGGTCACCGTCGTCTACTTCCCGGTCGCGCACTGGGTGTTCGCCTTCGACAAGGGCAACGGCGGCTGGCTCGGCGACCGCAACGGCGTCATCGACTTCGCCGGCGGCACCGCCGTCCACATCAACGCGGGTGTCGCGGGCCTGGCGCTCGCCCTGGTCCTCGGCAAGCGCATCGGCTTCAAGAAGGACCCGATGCGCCCGCACAGCCTCCCGCTGGTGATGCTCGGCTCCGGCCTGCTGTGGTTCGGCTGGTTCGGCTTCAACGCCGGCTCCGCACTGGCCGCCAACGGCGTCGCCGGCATGGCCTTCCTCAACACCCAGGTGGCCACCGCCGCCGCCGTCCTCGGCTGGCTCGCCTACGAGAAGATCAAGCACGGCGCGTTCACCACGCTGGGCGCCGCGTCCGGCGCGGTCGCCGGCCTGGTCGCCATCACCCCCGCCTGCGGCTCGGTCTCCGCGCTCGGCGCCATCGCCATCGGCATCATCGCCGGTGTCGCCTGCGCCGCGGCGATCAGCCTCAAGTACAAGCTCGGCTTCGACGACTCGCTCGACGTGGTCGGCGTCCACCTCGTCGGCGGTGTCATCGGCTCGCTGCTGATCGGCCTCTTCGCCACCGGCCACGTCGGCCAGACCGCCCGGGGCCTGTTCTACGGCGGCGGGTTCGAGCAGCTCGGCAAGCAGGCGCTCGGCGTCGTCGCGGTCGCGGCGTACTCCTTCGTCGTCACCGGCATCCTGGGCCTGGCCATCCACAAGACCATCGGCTTCCGGGTCTCCGAGGAGGTCGAGGTGTCCGGCATCGACCAGGCCGAGCACGCCGAGTCCGCCTACGACTTCACCGCCGTCGGCGCCAGCCTCGTCCGCGCCGTCTCCGCCGCTCCCGCCGCCGCCAGCACCGCCGAGAAGGCCGAGGTCGACGCCTGATGAAGCTCATCACCGCAGTCATCAAGCCGCACCGCCTGGACGACGTGAAGGAGGCCCTGCAGGCCTTCGGCGTCCACGGCCTGACCGTCACCGAGGCCAGCGGCTACGGCCGCCAGCGCGGCCACACCGAGGTCTACCGGGGCGCGGAGTACACCGTCGACCTGGTGCCCAAGGTCCGCATCGAGATCCTCGTCGAGGACGACGACGCCGAGCAGCTGATCGACGTCGTGGTCAAGGCCGCCCGCACCGGCAAGATCGGCGACGGCAAGGTCTGGGCCGTCCCGGTCGACACGGCGGTGCGCGTCCGCACCGGCGAGCGCGGCCCCGACGCGCTCTAGCATCAGCACCACACGCCCTTGGCGGACCTGCCCACCGGCAGGTCCGCCGGACGCGTATCCGGCACCCCGCCCCACGGATGGGATCTCCGACGTGACCACGACCGAAGCCCACCCCTCCGACCCGGCCCGCCCGGACGACCACGGCGCCGCCCGCGCCCGGCTGCTCGCCGACCCCGGTCTCGGCGGGGCCGCCCGCCGCACCGCCCTCGCCCGGCTCACCGACGGCTGGCTCGCGGGCCTCCACCGGGACGCCGGCGCACCCGCCGGCACCGCGCTCGTCGCGGTCGGCGGCTACGGCCGAGGCGAACTCTCCCCGCGCAGCGACCTCGACGTCCTGCTGCTGCACGACGGCCCGATCGACCCCCGGTTGCCGGAACGCATCTGGTACCCGGTCTGGGACTCCGGCGCCGCCCTCGACCACGCCGTCCGCACCCTCGACGAGGCCCGCGCCGTCGCCGCGGACGACCTCAAGGCGCAGCTCGGCCTGCTGGACGCCCGCCACATCGCCGGCGACGCCGCGCTCACCGCCTCGCTCCGCTCCACCCTGCTCGCCGACTGGCGGGCCGGCGCCGCCGGCCGGCTGCCCGAACTCCAGCAGCTGTGCGCCGAGCGCGCCGAACGCCACGGCGAGCTCTCCTTCCTCCTCGAACCCGACCTCAAGGAGGCCCGCGGCGGCCTGCGGGACGTGGTCGCGCTCAAGGCCATCGCCGCCACCTGGCTCGCCGACGCCCCCCGCGACGGCCTGGAGGCCGCCGCCACCCGCCTCGCCGACGTCCGCGACGCCCTGCACCTCACCACCGGCCGCGCCACCGAGCGCCTCAGCCTGCAGGACCAGGACCAGGTCGCCGCCCGGCTCGGCGTCCTCGACGCCGACACCCTGCTCCGCCAGGTCTACGAGGCGGCCCGCACCATCACCTACGCCTCCGACGTCACCTGGCGGGCCGTGGACCGCGTCCTCGCCGCCCGCAGCAACCGCGGCCGCAGGCTCTCCCGGATCGCCTTCCCGTTCAGCGGCACCGGTCGCGGCTCCGGCGCGGTCGCCAAGGGCGCCGTGGAGCGCCGCCCGCTCGCCGAGGGCGTCGTCGAGCAGGACGGCGAGGCCGTGCTCGCCCAGGGCGCCCGCCCCGCGCAGGACCCGGTGCTGCCGCTGCGCGCCGCCGCCGCGGCCGCGCAGGCCGGCCTCACCGTCGCCTACGCCACCGTCCGGCGGCTGGCCGCCGAGACCAAGCCGCTGCCGGTGCCCTGGCCCGACGAGGCCCGCGAGCAGCTCATCACCCTGCTCGGCGCCGGCGAGGCCTGCCTGCCGGTCTGGGAGGCGCTGGAGGCCGAGGGGCTGATCACCCGGCTGCTGCCCGACTGGGAGCGGGTGCGCTGCCGCCCGCAGCGCAACGCCGTGCACCGCTGGACGGTGGACCGGCACCTGATCGAGACCGCCGTCAGGGCCGCCGCGATGACCCGTCGGGTGGCCCGCCCCGACCTGCTGCTCGTCGCCGCCCTGCTGCACGACATCGGCAAGGGCTGGCCCGGCGACCACTCCGAGGCCGGCGAGGTCATCGTCCGCGACGTCGCCGCCCGGATGGGCTTCGACAAGACCGACACCGACACCCTCGCCCTGCTGGTCCGCCACCACCTGACCCTGGTCGACACCGCGACCCGCCGCGACCCCGACGACCCGGCCACCGTCGACGCGATCACCAAGGTGGTCGGCACCCTGCCGCACCTGGAGCTGCTGCACGCCCTGACCGAGGCCGACGCCACCGCCACCGGCCCGGCCGCCTGGAGCAGCTGGCGCGCCTCGCTGGTGGGCAACCTGGTCGCCCGGGCCGCGGCCCGCCTCGCCGGCGGCGTCAGCCACCCGCAGGCCGGCGACCCGACCGCCGAGCAGGAACGGCTCGCCGTGGAGGCCGCCCGCACCGGCGGACCCGCGCTCTCGCTGCACGCCCACACCGAGACGGGCAGCGCCGGCACCACCGGAACCGAGCCGATGGGCGTCGAGCTCACCCTGGCCATCCCCGACCGCCCCGGGCTGCTCGGCACGGTCGCGGGCGTCCTGGCGCTGCACCGGCTCACCGTCCGCTCCGCCTCGCTGCGCGAGCTCGACCCGATCGACGCCGGCCCGGTGCTGCTGCTCTCCTGGACGGTCGCCGCCGAGTACGGCGAACTGCCGGAGGCGGCCCGGCTCCGCGCCGACCTGCGCCGGGCCCTGGAGGGCTCGCTGGACGTCGCCCGCAAGCTCGCCGAACGCGATGCCGCCGCGCCCCGGCGGCGCGGCATCGCCACCCCGCCCCCGGTGGTCTCGGTCGCCCCCGGCGCGTCCTTGAGCGCGACCATCCTGGAGGTCCGGGCGCACGACGCGCCGGGCCTGCTGCACCGGATCGGCCGGGCCCTGGACGCGGCCGGGGTGCGGGTGCGCACCGCGCACGTCTCCACCCTCGGCGCCGACGCGGTGGACGCCTTCTACGTCACCGACGCGGAGGGCCAGCCGCTGGCCGCGGACCGCGCGGCGCAGGTGGCCGGAGCGGTGCAGGAGGCGCTCGGCTGAGCCCCGCGCGGGCGGCCGGGGAGCCGGTGCGCCCGCGGGAATCCCGGGGTGGAGACCGTTCGCCGGGCGGCCGGATACCCTGGGGGCGACGACAGTACCCGTACCGATGCCGCAAGGGACCCGCGACCGACGTGTTCGACACTCTCTCCGACCGCCTCGCAGCGACGTTCAAGAACCTCCGGGGCAAGGGCCGCCTCAGCGAGGCGGACATCGACGCCACCGCCCGCGAGATCCGGATCGCGCTGCTGGAGGCGGACGTCGCGCTGCCCGTGGTGCGGGCGTTCATCAAGCAGGTGAAGGACCGGGCCCTCGGCGCGGAGGTCTCCGGCGCGCTGAACCCGGCCCAGCAGATCATCAAGATCGTCAACGAGGAGCTCATCAGCATCCTCGGCGGCGAGACCCGGCGCCTGCGCTACGCGAAGAGCGGCCCGACCGTCATCATGCTGGCCGGTCTGCAGGGTGCCGGTAAGACGACGCTCGCCGGCAAGCTCGGCCACTGGCTGAAGAAGCAGAAGCACACCCCGCTGCTGGTCGCCTGCGACCTCCAGCGCCCCAACGCGGTCACCCAGCTGGGCGTCGTGGCCGACCGCGCCGGCGTGGCCTTCTACGGCCCGGAGCCGGGCAACGGCGTCGGCGACCCGGTGAAGGTGGCCCGCGACTCGATCGAGTACGCCCGCCAGAAGCAGTACGACGTGGTCATCGTCGACACCGCCGGCCGCCTCGGCATCGACGCCGAGATGATGCAGCAGGCCGCCGACATCCGGGCCGCGGTCGACCCCGACGAGGTCCTGTTCGTGGTCGACGCCATGGTCGGCCAGGACGCGGTCACCACCGCCCAGGCCTTCCTCGACGGCGTCGACTTCACCGGCGTGGTGCTCTCCAAGCTCGACGGCGACGCCCGCGGCGGTGCCGCGCTCTCGGTCGCGCACGTGACCGGCCGCCAGATCATGTTCGCCTCCAACGGCGAGAAGGTCGACGACTTCGACGCCTTCCACCCGGACCGGATGGCCTCGCGCATCCTCGGCATGGGCGACATGCTCTCGCTCATCGAGAAGGCCGAGCAGACCTTCTCGCAGGCCGAGGCCGAGAAGATGGCCTCCAAGCTGCAGGGCGGCGGCAAGGACTTCACGCTGGACGACTTCCTGTCCCAGCTGGAGCAGGTTCGTAAGATGGGCTCGATCTCCAAGCTGCTCGGGATGCTGCCCGGCATGGGCCAGATCCGCGACCAGATCAACAACATCGACGACAAGGACGTCGACCGCGTCGGCGCGATCATCAAGTCGATGACCCCCGCCGAGCGCACCGACCCGAAGCTGATCAACGGCTCGCGCCGGCTGCGCATCGCCAAGGGTTCCGGCGTCCAGGTCGGCGAGGTCAACAACCTGGTCGAGCGGTTCTTCGAGGCCCGCAAGATGATGTCCGCGATGGCCTCGGGCAAGGGCATCCCCGGCATGCCGGGGATCCCCGGGATGGGCGGCGGCGGCAAGCGCTCCGCCAAGAAGGCCCCGGTCGCCAAGGGCAAGCGCAAGTCCGGCAACCCGCTGAAGCGGGCCCAGGAGGAGGCGGCCGCCGCCGAGCGCCGCGCCCTCGGTCCCGGCCAGGGCCAGCAGGCCGCGCCGGGCGGCGCCTTCGGCCTCGGCGCGGGCAAGGGCCCGTCCGACTTCGAACTGCCCAAGGAGTTCAAGGACCTGCTCTGACGGTCCCCGCCCGCCGGCCCGCCGCCCCTCGGGGGGCGGCGGGCCGGCGGCGTTCCCGGGCCCGCCGTGGCCGATCGCCGGGGTCGCCCGGCGTTCGACCGCACACATGCACGATGATGGTGGTGTGCGAGTGAGGATCAGGGAACCCCGACCGGACGACGTGGCCCCGTACGCCGAGGCGGTGCGCCGCTCGGCCGAGCACATAGGCCGGTGGAATCCGGTCGAACCGGACGGCCTCGCCGAACTGCTGGACCGTCAGGGACCGGGCCTGCGCACCTTCCTGATCGAGGACGTCGACACCGGCGGGCTCGTCGGCAAGTGCAACGTGGCCAACATCGTGATGGGCCGGTTCTGCAACGGCGCCCTCGGCTACGACTCCTACCTGCCCTACGCGGGCACCGGGCGGATGACCGAGGGCATGCGGCTGGTGGTCGACCGCTGCTTCGCCCCCGGCGAGCGCGGCGGACTCGGCCTGCACCGGCTGGAGATCAACGTGCAGCCGGACAACACCCGTTCCGTCGCCATGGCCGAGCGGCTCGGCTTCCGCCACGAGGGCTTCACCCCGCGGATGCTGTTCCTCTCCGGCGCCTGGCGCGACCACGAGCGGTACGCGCTGACCGCCGAGGAGTGGACCCCGCTCGACCGCTGACCCGTGTCGTCCGGCCGCCGACCCGCGTCCGCCCCGGGCCCGCGGCGGACGGACGTCCACCCCGGGCCCGCGGCGGCTCAGCGGGGCTGTTCGGCCACCACGTAGCGGAACACGTTGGCCATCCGGACGGAGGCGTCCGCCTGCACGAAGGGGTGCAGCGCCTCCTCCAGCTCCTTGGTCACCAGCGCCGGGCCCCACTCCTCGATCGCGCCCTCGTACAGACCGGTGGAGAGCATGCCGCGGACCGCGCTGTCGAGGTCCGGGTAGGCGAACGGACAGCTGACCCGGCCGCTGCCGGCGGGTCGGAGCCCGACGCCCGCGCACAGCTCCTCCAGTGCGCCGGGGGAGCTCAGCGCGAACGGGTCGAAGGACGGCGTCCGGACCGACCGGCGCCGGGCCACCTCCAGCACGCCCGCGCTCTCGCACCGCTCCGGCGGACCCCAGCCGGCCAGCACCACGTGCCCGCCCTGCAGGGTCAGCGCCGCGGCCTCCAGCACCAGCACCGCCGGATCCGCCACGTAGGCGAGCTCCTCGAAAACGGTGACCAGCGAATACGCCGAGCGGGGGACGGACTGGCCCGACCGGTCGACGCCGCCGGCGCCCGCCACCCGAAGCCGCCGGCCCTCCGCGAGCTCGCGCAGCTCGGCCTCCGCCTCCAGCCCGGCCACCTGCGCGCCGCGCTCCGCGGCGAGCAGCAGGGCGAGCCCCGAGCGGCATCCGAGACCGAGCAGGCTGGTCGCCGGACCGACCTCCAGCCGCCGGTATACCGCCTGGTAGAGCGGCACCAGCATCCGCTCCTGGATCTCCGCCCAGTCACGCGCCCGACCGTGCGACCCCGCTCCGCCACCCGCGTGCGGGCGCTGCGCGGTCGTACCGGTCACCTGCGCTGAAGCCATCGCGGCCTCCCATTCGGTGTGTGCGTCCGATGCTCCGGCTCCCCCCGGTCGTGTCCCGCCCCGCCTTCCAGCGAACAGCGCCCCGGCCCCGCCGTCCAGAGGTGTGCAGGGAGTGTCCGTGCGCCGAGGTGTGCGCCCCCGCAGTGCGCCGGTGAAACGGATTCACGGTCGGCACACCGATCGCCGTACCATTCGCCCCATGGCCAAGACACCCGTACTCACCCCCCAGTCGGAAGACTTTCCCCGCTGGTACCAGGACCTGATCAACAAGGCCGAACTGGCCGACAACGGTCCGGTGCGCGGAACGATGGTCATCCGACCGTACGGGTACAGCCTGTGGGAGCGGATGCAGCAGGAGATGGACGCCCGGATCAAGCGCGCCGGTGCCCAGAACGCCTACTTCCCGATGTTCATCCCGCAGTCCTACCTGACCAAGGAGGCCGAGCACGTCGAGGGCTTCGCGCCCGAGCTCGCCGTGGTCACCCACGGCGGCGGCAAGGAGCTGGAGGAGCCGGTCGTCGTCCGCCCCACCTCCGAGACGATCATCAACGAGTACTTCTCGAAGTGGGTCCAGAGCCACCGCGACCTGCCGCTGCTGATCAACCAGTGGGCCAACGTCGTCCGCTGGGAGCTCCGCCCGCGCGTCTTCCTGCGCACCACCGAGTTCCTCTGGCAGGAGGGCCACACCGCCCACGCCACCTACGAGGACGCCCGCGCCTACGCCTCGCGCATCCACACCGAGGTCTACGGCGACTTCATGACCAACGTGCTCGGCATCGACGTGGTGCTCGGCCGCAAGACCGCCCGCGAGCGCTTCGCCGGCGCCATCAACACCCTCACGCTCGAAGGCATGATGGGTGACGGCAAGGCCCTGCAGATGGGCACCAGCCACGAGCTGGGCCAGAACTTCGCCAAGGCGTTCAACACCACCTACCAGCTGCAGGGCGCCGAGCGCGAGCACGTCTGGCAGACCTCCTGGGGCGTCTCCACCCGCATGGTCGGCGGCCTGATCATGTCCCACGGCGACGACAGCGGCCTGCGGGTGCCGCCGCGCCTCGCCGCCGTCCAGGCCGTGGTGCTGGCGATCAAGGGCGACGAGGCGGTGCTCGCCAAGGTCCGCGAGATCGGCGCCGCCCTGGAGGCCGTGGGCGTGCGCACCGTCGTCGACGACCGGACGGACACCCCGTTCGGCCGCCGCGCCGTCGACTGGGAGCTCAAGGGCGTCCCGCTGCGCATCGAGGTCGGCCCGCGCGACCTGGAGAACGGCACCGCGATGCTGGTCCGCCGGATCGCCGGCGGCAAGGAGCCGGTCGCGGCCGACTCCCTGGCCGCGGTCGTGCCCGGCGTCCTCGAGGAGGACCAGGAGCTGCTGCTCCGCCAGTCCCGCGAGCGCCGCGAGTCCCGCACGGTCGACGTCGCCTCCGTGGAGGAGGCCGTCGAGGCCGCCGCCACCGGCTGGGGCCGCATCTCCTGGGCCGACCTCGGCCCGGAGGGCGAGGCCAGGCTGGCCGAGCAGGGCGTCTCGGTGCGCTGCATCGTCGCCGCCGACGGGTCCGTGCCGGAGGCCGACGACCAGCCCGGCAACGTCGCGATCGTCGCCCGCGCCTACTGACCGCCGTCGCCCGGTCCACCGGCCGCCCCGGGCGGCCCGGCCGGTAGCGGGTGCCGGGTGCCGGCGCCGGGTCGGGGAGTCAACGATCGTGGAGCGGCCGGGCGGTGCCGGTCGGGGAACGGTACAAACCGAAGCCGTTCCGGGACCGGCTCCGTTGCAATTCGATGCCGATTCAGCGGATTGTTAACCGAGGTTTGCACACTGCTCGTCGATGCTACTCGCCGGTCAACTCCCGGCGGTGCGAAACAAGCGGTACGGTATACGGCCCGTGGCCCTGTCAATTTTGACCGGGCTACGGGCCGTCCGCCTTGGGACGGCGTGCGCGTTCCCCGGGAGATAGCCGAGAGCCCCGCCGAGAATCGACGGGTCCACAGATGCAGGGGGTTGGTCTTGCGTCAGGTCAGAACAACGCAATTCAGGAGCGAGTGCGCATTCCTGAGAGATTGCTGGGAATTCCCGGTGAACGGGAACTCGCGGAACATCGGCCCTCTCTCCATCGTTGGTCCAGCGTGAGCACGACACAGCCTCTCGTCCTCGCGGCCGAACTGGCCGCCGCCTGGAGCGACATCCAGGCCCACCACCAGGACCTGCCCGACCTCGCCTCGCCCGAGGCGCTGATCGGCGAGTCCTCCTCGGCGTGCGGCACCCGGCTCGGTTTCGAGCGGCTGCTGCACGAAGCCGCCCACGGGCTGGCCGCCGCGCGGGAGATCCGCGACACCTCGCGGGCCGGCCGCTACCACAACCGGCGCTTCCTGATGCTCGCCTCCGAGCTCGGGCTGGCCCACCCGGTCGAGCCGCACGCCAGCAGCGGCTTCTCCCAGGTGACCATGCTCAAGGAGACGCAGGACAGGTACGCCGACACCATCGAGCGGCTGGAGCGCGCCCTCGGCGCCCACCAGCTCGCCGTCGCGGGCGAGGGCGGCCACCGGGCCTTCCGCGGCCCCGCGGCGCGGCACGGCTCGTCCGGTGGCGGCGTCCGCGTCAAGGCGGTGTGCGGCTGCGGGCGGAACGTCCGTGTCGTCCCCTCCGTGCTCGCCCAGGCGTCCATCGTCTGCGGCGCCTGCCAGCAGCCGTTCAAGATCGGCTGAGTACCGCCCGCCGGCCTCCGTGCCGTCGGTGACCACCCTCCAATTCGACAGTTCGCTGTGCTCGGCTCTACCGGGGGCGGGGGCCCTCGGTCGGGCCGATCTGCAGTGCTGTCGCCCGTGCCGTCGTCATCGCTCGTCGCCGTGCACCGCCCCCGGCAGGGTCCTGCCGGGGCCCCGTGTCGCGCTGCCGGGCCCGTCGCGCGCCCTTCCCGCCGCTCCGGCCGGCGGCGACCCCCGCGCGGGCCGGTTCGGGCCCTCGGCCCGACTGTGGCAGAATGGACAGCTGAGTACTCGGCAGCCGAGCAGGACCCCTCTCTCCTACGGCTGGCGTGTCCCTTGAACGGCCGGTCGCCGCAACCCCACGCGGTGGCAGCGGCCGCTCACCCACGTCAACACCAGGAGAATCCACTCCCGTGGCAGTCAAGATCAAGCTCAAGCGTCTCGGCAAGATTCGCTCCCCGCACTACCGCATCGTCGTCGCCGACTCGCGCACCAAGCGTGACGGCCGCGCGATCGAGGAGATCGGCATCTACCAGCCGACCTACAACCCCTCGAAGATCGAGGTCGACGGCGACCGCGCCCAGTACTGGCTGTCCGTCGGCGCCCAGCCGACCGAGCCGGTCCTCGCCATCCTCAAGCTCACCGGTGACTGGCAGAAGTTCAAGGGCCTGCCCGCGCCGGAGCCGCTGAAGGTCGCCGAGCCGAAGGTCGAGGACTTCTCGCACCTGTTCGCCAAGGCCGTCGCCGGGTTCGAGGACAGCACCACCGGTGTTGCCATCACCCCGAAGGCCAAGAAGGCGGACAAGGCCGAGGCTGACGCCGAGGCCGCCTCCACCGAGGCCTGAGCATGATCGAGGAAGCCCTCGACCACCTGGTGAAGGGCATCGTCGAGCACCCCGACGAGGTGCAGGTGCGCTCGCGCAACCTGCGCCGGGGCAACACCATCGAGGTCCGGGTCCACCCCGACGACCTCGGCAAGGTGATCGGCCGCGGCGGCCGCACGGCCCGCGCACTGCGCACCGTGGTGGGTGCGCTCGGCGGCCGCAACGTCCGGGTCGACCTCGTCGACGTGGACAGCATCCGCTGACGCGGAGCCGTCAGGTCATCGTCAGGTACCAGGGGCCGGCCGGGACGCACAGCGTCCCGGCCGGCCCTTCTGGCGTTCGCCGCCCGGCGTGACGCCGGGGAGCGGGTCGGACGCCGAGGACCGGGTCAGACGGAGCAGGGCCGGGTCGCGAGGACCAGGTCAGACAGAGCAGGGCCGGCCGGAGCCAGGCCGGCCGGAGCCAGGAACGCGCCGCGGGCGCGGGAACACCCAGGAGAACGATCACCGTGCAGCTCGTCGTCGGCAGGATCGGCCGTGCCCACGGCATCAGGGGCGACGTCAGTGTCGAGGTCCGCACCGACGAACCCGAACTCCGGCTCGGACCGGGCGCCGTCCTGCTCACCGACCCGGCCTCCGCAGGCCCGCTGACCGTCGAGTCCGGCAAGGTGCACAGCGGCCGGCTGCTGATCCGCTTCGCCGGCGTCAAGGACCGCAACGCCGCCGAGGCACTGCGCGGCACCATGCTGATCGCCGAGGTCGACCCGGAGGAGAGCCCCGACGACCCGGACGAGTACTACGACCACCAGCTGATCGGCCTGGACGTGGTGCTCACCGACGGCACCCTGATCGGCGAGCTCTCCGAGGTCGTCCACCTGCCGTACCAGGACCTGCTCACGGTCACCCGGCCGGACGGCAGCGAGGTGCTGGTGCCGTTCGTCGAGCAGATCGTCCCCACCATCGACCTGGAGAACCAGCGCGCCGTGATCACGCCGCCGGCCGGGTTGATCGAACCGCTGGAGTCCGAGACGGACGCCGGGGCCAGCCCGGTCTCCGAGGCGAGCTCGGTCTCCGAGGCGAGCTCGGTCTCCGAGGCGAGCTCGGTCTCCGAGGGCGACGAGGAGTCGGCGGGCGGTGCCGGGCGTGAGTGAGATGCGGATCGACGTCGTCACGATCTTCCCCGAGTACCTGGAACCGCTGAACGTCTCCCTGGTCGGCAAGGCCCGGGCGCGCGGCCAGCTGGACGTGCACCTGCACGACCTGCGCGGCTGGACGACCGACGTGCACCGCACCGTCGACGACACCCCGTACGGCGGCGGCCCCGGCATGGTGATGAAGCCCGAGCCGTGGGGCGCCGCCCTGGACGCCGTGCTCGCGCAGGGGCCGGAGGGAGAGGTGCCGACCCTGGTCGTCCCGACCCCGAGCGGCCGTCCGTTCACCCAGGAGCTCGCCCAGGACCTGGCCGGCCGCTCCTGGCTGGCCTTCGCCCCGGCCCGGTACGAGGGCATCGACCGACGGGTCATCGAGGAGGCCGCCACCCGGATGCCGGTGGTCGAGGCGTCGATCGGCGACTACGTGCTGGCGGGCGGCGAGGTCGCCGTCCTGGTGATGGTCGAGGCCGTCGCCCGGCTGCTGCCCGGGGTGCTGGGCAACGCCGAGTCCCACCGGGACGACTCCTTCGCGCCCGGCGCCATGGCAGATCTCCTCGAAGGCCCCGTCTACACCAAGCCCGCCGAGTGGCGCGGCCGCGAGGTGCCGGAGGTGCTGCTCAGCGGCCACCACGGCAAGATCGCGCGCTGGCGCCGCGAGCAGGCCTTCGCCCGGACCCTGGCCAACCGGCCCGACCTGGTCGACCGCTGGCGGCTCGGCTCCTTCGACAAGAAGGAGCGCGAGGCGCTCAACCTGCTCGGCCTGGTCTGGGACGAGGAGGCCGGCCGATTTCGGTCGACAGCCGGGGCTGTGGAAGAATAGGCGACTGTTGTCTGTCGCTGGGCGTCCCCCTCGGGGTCGCCACGTGGCCCGACGCGCCCGCCACAGGGGGTTCGTCGCCAGTCCATGCGGCCCGCAGCACCATCCTTTCTCACGACTTCCGTGGACGGCCTGTGGCGTCTGCGATGGAGAGCACCATGAGCAACAAGCTCGCTGCTGTCGACGCGGCTTCGCTGCGGTCCGACATCCCGTCCTTCCGTCCGGGTGACACCCTCAAGGTCCACGTCCGGGTCATCGAGGGCAACCGCTCCCGCGTCCAGGTCTTCCAGGGCGTCGTCATCCGCCGTCAGGGCTCCGGCATCGGTGAGACCTTCACCGTCCGCAAGGTCAGCTTCAACGTCGGCGTGGAGCGCACCTTCCCGGTGCACACCCCGGTCGTCGAGAAGATCGAGGTCGTGACCCGCGGTGCCGTCCGCCGCGCCAAGCTGTACTACCTCCGTGACCTGCGCGGCAAGGCCGCGAAGATCAAGGAGAAGCGCGACAACTGATCCGTCGTCCCGGCCCGCCGGGACACGGAGTCTCGGGCCGGGCGCACGCTCCCGGGCCGCAGGCCTTGGCGTTTCAGGCCCTGGGGATAAGCTCAGCCCGATGACCACGCACGAACCTTCCACGGACCGCGACGGATGGTCCGCACCCACCGGTGCGGACCATCCGGCGCGGTCCGTGGTCGTTCCCGCCGGTCCCGACCCGGATTCCGCTCCGGAACCGTCCCCGGATTCCGCTCCGGAACCGTCCCCGGATTCCGCTCCGGAACCGTCCCCGGATTCCGCCCCGGAACCGTCCCCGGAGGAGGACTCCGGCCGGGGCTGGGGCCGCGACCTCCTGCTGATCGGCGGGACGTGCCTGATCCTGCTGCTCGTGGTGAACGCCTTCGTGGCACGGCCGTTCGCGGTGCCGTCCGGTTCGATGGAGAACACCCTCCGGCCCGGCGACCGGGTGGTGGCCAACGAACTCGCCTACGCCTTCGGCGGGCACGTACGGCGCGGCGACGTCGTTGTGTTCGACGGGACCGGTTCCTTCCTGCCGTACGCGGACGAGCCCTCGGCCGGCCGACGGCTGCTGGACCGCCTCGGGCTCGCTCCGGGAGGCGATTCGGTGTTCGTGAAGCGGGTGATCGGCGTGGGCGGCGACAGGGTGACGTGCTGCGGATCGGACGGACGGCTCAGGGTGAACGGGGTACCGCTGGACGAGAGCGCCTACGTGGCGCCCGGGGACGCGCCGTCGCGCGTGCCCTTCGACGTGGTGGTGCCGGACGGACGGCTCTGGGTGATGGGCGACCACCGCAGCGACTCCCGCGACTCGCGCGACCACCTCGGTGAGCCCGGGGGCGGCTTCGTCCCGGAGTCCAGGGTGATCGGCCGCGCCGAGTGGGTGGTCTTCCCGTTCGGCCGCTGGACTTCGCTCGACCGGCCCGAGGCTTTCGCCGCAACAGGGGGGACTGGTGGTCATGGGCACCCGAGGTAGGGGCAGGACGATCGAGGCCGAGCCGGAGCAGGGCCGCCCGAGCACCCCGGTGCGCGGCCGGGCCGACCGGCGCCGGACGGCCCAGCGGGCCGCCCGCCGCCGGCGGCGTTCGCTGCTGCGCGAGATACCCCTGGTGGTGGTCGTCGCGCTGGTGATCGCACTGGTGCTGAAGACGTTCTTCGTCCAGGTCTTCGTCATCCCCTCGGGGTCGATGGAGGAGACCATCCAGATCGGCGACCGCGTCCTGGTGGACAAGCTCACGCCGTGGTTCGGCAACGAGCCGGGCCGGGGCGAGGTCGTGGTCTTCCGCGACCCCGGCGGCTGGCTGGAGAACGACCGCAACCCGTCCGACGACGGGCCGGTGGTCAAGAAGGTCAAGCAGGTCTTCTCCTCGGTGGGCCTGCTGCCCTCCGACAACGAGCACGACCTGATCAAGCGGGTCATCGGCGTCGCCGGCGACACCGTGGAGTGCTGCGACCCCCAGGGGCGGGTGAAGGTCAACGGCAATCCGGTGGACGAGCCCTACCTGGCACCGGGCAACGTGCCGTCCCGCCAGCCGTTCAAGGTCACCGTGCCCGCCGGGCGGCTGTGGGTGATGGGCGACCACCGCGACCTCTCGGCGGACTCCCGCTTCCACATGTCCAACCCCGGCAACGGCACCATCCCGGTGAGCAACGTCGTCGGCCGGGCCTTCCTCATCGCCTGGCCGCTGCCGAGGCTCGGTCAACTCGACGTGCCGACGTCACTCTCCTCGATCCGGGCCGGTTCGGCACCCGGGTCGTCCCCGGTCACGCCCGCGTCGACCGCACAGGCACCCGCCGCGGCACTCCCCGCGCCGACCGGATTGGTCGGCCTTCCGCCGACTCCTGCGGAACCCTCGCTCGTTATGGGTGTGTTGGGCGTCCTTCCGTTCGCCGTCAGGCGGAGGTCGACCGGGCCACGGCGGATCCGCCGGTCCGGTTGATGGATCCGGCCGCCGTGTGGGAGCACGGGCGGGCCGATCGGGAGTGATAGAGAAGTGCTGGAATGCTCGGCGCATGGTCTCTCGTGACCTTCCCGGGTTCTCGGGTCGCCACCGGTGTCGGACGAGCCCTCTGCGGGCAGGCTGATGCGGGTCGACGGTCGGTTACGGAGCGTGGTGCCCGCTGTGCGGCACTGGTGAGCGCGGGCGCACGGGCGTCCGCACAGCAGGGAGGAGATGTCGTGGGGGATCTGGTGGTCGGTGCCCGCTCGGGCGCCCCGGAGCCCGAGGGCACGGGGGGCCGCGCGGTCCGGTCGGCCCAGTCCGGACAGGCCGTGCAACCCGCCGACGCGGGCACGGCTGCCGCCGCCGGCGGTAGGCTCGTCGGTGCCCCGAACGACGCGGAGGACGTGGTGAGTGAGGCCGCGGAGGAGAACGACACCGCGCAGGACAACCCCGATCAGGCCGCCCGGCGGCCGCAGCGGCAGCGGTCGTTCTGGAAGGAACTGCCGATCCTGATCGGCATCGCGCTGATCCTGGCGCTGGTGATCAAGACCTTCTTCGTCCAGGCCTTCTCGATCCCGTCCGGCTCGATGGAGCAGACGCTGAAGATCGGCGACCGCGTCCTGGTCGACAAGCTGACCCCCTGGTTCGGATCCGAGCCGGAGCGCGGCGAGGTCGTGGTCTTCCACGACCCGGGCGGCTGGCTGAACGACGAGCCGACCCAGCAGAACAGCAACGCCTTCGTCCGCGGCATCCAGAACGTCTTCAGCTTCATCGGCCTGATGCCGTCGTCCAACGAGAAGGACCTCATCAAGCGGGTCATCGCGGTCGGCGGCGACACGGTCGAGTGCCAGGGCAGCGGGCCGGTCAAGGTGAACGGCGTCGCCCTGGACGAGCCGTACCTGTACCCCGGCAACACCCCGTGCGGCGAGAAGCCCTTCGGTCCGGTGAAGGTCCCGGAGGGCCGGATCTGGGTCATGGGCGACCACCGCGGCGACTCGCTGGACTCCCGCTACCACCAGGACCAGCCCGGTGGCGGCACGGTGCCGGTCAAGAACGTCGTCGGCCGCGCCTTCGTCGTCGCCTGGCCGATCGGCGACTGGTCCACCCTGCCAGTGCCGGACACCTTCGACCAGAAGGGCCTCTCCGCCTCCGCGCCGCTCCTGCCGCCGATGGCCGGGGCCGCTGCCGCCGTCCCGGCCGTCTGGTTGCTGCGCCGGAAGAAGCGCTGACCCTGGCGCCGGCACCGGAGCGGGTGCCGGCGCCGGAGCGACTGCCGGCCTGAGTGCCGACGCCGAGGCGTGTGTCGGCGCCGGAGCGGGGTGGGCGGGCTCCGGGAAACGATCCGCCGCCGACTCTTGCGCGAGCCGCGGTACCGACGAGTAATCTGCTCGGACGTGCCGCGGCTCGCCGGCTCTCCGGAGCCCGGTGCAGTGCCCGTACCGCAGGCGCGGACCACTCAGGGGCGAGCCGGCCGAGCCCGCACCGACCAGGAAGGTGCGACCGCGATGAGCAGTGTCACGGAGCGTCCGGCCACTGCGGCGACACCCCGCAGGCCCCGCCGGAGCATCGCCTCGCTGCTCCAGGGCGTCGCCATCGCCGTCGGCTTCGCGATGCTGGTCGGCGGATTCGCCTACCTCGCGCTGCAGTACCGGCCGTACCGCATCCCCACCACCTCCATGACGCCCACCCTGAAGAACGGCGACACCGTGCTCGCCCACCGGACGGACGGGGCGTCCGTCGGCCGCGGCGACATCGTCGTCTTCAGCGAACCGCTCTGGGGCGGCGCCACCATGGTCAAGCGGGTGGTCGCCGTGGGCGGCGACACCGTCGCCTGCTGCGGATCGGACGGGCGCCTCACCGTCAACGGCACCGCCGTCGAGGAGCCCTACACCGACCAGCACCTCGGCCCCGGCGAGGGCTACCGCATCACCGTGCCCGAGGGCCGGATCTTCCTGCTCGGCGACTCCCGGTCGAACTCCCTCGACTCCCGCAGCCACCTCGACCTCGCGAGCGGTACCGTGGCCGCGACCGACGTGGTCGCCCGCGTCGAGGGCATCGTCTGGCCCTCCGACCGGACGGCCGCCGTGCCGCGGACCACCGCCTTCGACGACGTGAAGGGCCGGCCCGCCTCGGCGCACGGCCTGCTCGTCCCCGCCGCCTACGCGGCGGTCGGCGGCGGAGCCCTCGTCCTCGCGGCCGGCGCCGCCGGCTGGGCGGTGTCGGTCGTCCGCTGGGTCGGCCGACGCACCCGCCGCTGACGCGGGCCGCTGTGGGCCCCGGGACCAGGAGGTGAGCGGATTGGCCGCCCTGCGCCGCCGCGCCGCCCGCGTGCTGCTGCTGGACCGCAGCGACCGGGTGCTGCTCCTGCGCGGGCTCGACCCGGCCGTCCCCGGCACCACGTGGTGGATCACCCCGGGCGGCGGGCTGGAGCCGGGCGAGGGCCTGCGCGAGGCGGCCCTGCGCGAGCTCGCCGAAGAGATCGGCCCGGCCGAGGTGGAGCTGGGGCCCGTGGTCGCGTACGGCACGGTGACGTTCTCCTTCCAGGGCCAGGCGTACGAGCAGGAGCAGTGGTTCCACCTGGCCCGGACCGAGGCCGAGCCGGACGCCTTCGGCCTCGCCGCCGCGGGGACGGGCGCCACCGGCCCGGCGACCGCCGGCGACGGCGAGCACGCGCTGCTGCTCGCCGCCCGCTGGTGGACGGTCGAGGAACTGCGCGGCACCGCCGAGACGGTCTACCCGGCGGGCTTGGCCCAGCTGGTCGAACAGCTGGTCGCGCAAGGCCCGCAAGTCCCACCGGTACGGCTTTGACGGCGGGTGCGGTGGTCCACAATGGGGTGGACGTGACGAGTGAGGGGACGCCTGGATGAGTGCCGAAGACCTCGAGAAGTACGAGACCGAGATGGAGCTCAAGCTCTACCGGGAGTACCGGGACGTCGTCGGGCTCTTCAAATTCGTGATCGAGACCGAGCGACGGTTCTACCTCACGAACGACTACGACCTGCAGGTCCACTCGGTGCAGGGCGAGGTGTTCTTCGAGGTGTCGATGGCGGATGCGTGGGTCTGGGACATGTACCGGCCGGCCAGGTTCGTCCGCAAGGTGCGGGTCCTGACCTTCAAGGACGTCAACATCGAGGAGCTGGCGAAGAGCGACCTGGAGCTGCCGTCCGACGACGCGTCGTTCGGGAACTGAACGGCGAAATACCTGACGAGTCCACCGGCGAGGCCACCGGGGACGCGACCGGGGAAGCACCTGCTGCGCCGACCGGGACCGCGGATGCGTCGGCCGACAGCGACCGGCGGCATCGGCCGTCGGCAGCGGGCAGCGCCGCGTCTGGAGCACCGAGCATGGACGGGTCGATCGCCCCGTGTCCAGAGCGGCTCCGCAAAGCCACCCCTGCGAGGGACCCGGGTTGTCCACAGGCCCGGGTTGTCCACAGGTCCTGACACCGCGGCGCTCCCGCCACGGCCCGTACGGCAACCTCCGTGGCACGGAGGTGATGGCCGTGCAGAGTTCCAACAACGGTCTCGGTCGCTACGGCGAAGAAGTGGCCGCCCGCAGGCTCGCCCACGAGGGCCTGCACATCCTCGAACGCAACTGGCGGTGCGCCGAGGGTGAACTCGACATCGTCGCGCTGGACGGCGACACCCTCGCGATCTGCGAGGTCAAGACGCGTTCGGAACACGCGTTCCAGCAGCCCACCGAGGGCATC
This sequence comes from Kitasatospora sp. NPDC093679, assembly GCF_040683455.1. Taxonomy (NCBI): domain Bacteria; kingdom Bacillati; phylum Actinomycetota; class Actinomycetes; order Kitasatosporales; family Streptomycetaceae; genus Kitasatospora; species Kitasatospora sp. NPDC093679. Next base: position 34,722 of record NZ_JBFBDW010000028.1, on the reverse strand, counting down.
GACCGGCCGAAGGCCGACCGGCTGCGCAGACTCGCCGAGCGCTGGCTCGCCGAACGCTGGCCCACCTACTTCGAACTGCTCGCCGAACGGGTGACGTACGTGCCCCGGGGCGACGGACTGCTCGTGCCCTCGGCCGCATCGGCCCACTCGACCCCCTCGGCTTCGGCCGGGCCCCCGCTGCCGGACCTTCCGGACCGGGATCCGGTGGACCTGGACCACGCTGCGGGTGCGGGTGCGGGTGCGGGTGCGGGTGTGCGGCCGAGGATGAAGGCCGCGAAGCGCATCGGGAAGGCGGCCCGGGAGCACCCCGAGCCACAGGGTGCGGCACGGGCCGACGAGCAGTCCGAGCCGCCGGACGAGCGGGCAGCCGAGCGCCCGGCCGGCGGGAGGGGCCAGGCCCGGAAGCGGACCGCGGCGAAGCGTGGCGGCACCGCCGCCTCGGACGCAGCAGCCCTCGGCGCCGGTCCGCCGCCGCCACCACCGCCCGGCGGCGTCCGCATCGATCTGGTGGCCGTCGTCAACCGGGCCAAGGGCGCGGCCCTGGTCGAGCATCTCCGAGGGGCGCTCTGACATGACCTTCGCCCGTACCTGTTCGGTCGCACTCGTCGGTGTCGACGGCGTGGTGGTCGAGGTCCAGGCCGACCTCGAACCCGGCGTGGCCGCGTTCACCCTGGTCGGCCTGCCCGACAAGGCGCTCTCGGAGGCCCGCGACCGCGTCCGCGCCGCGGTCGTCAACAGCGGCGAGAGCTGGCCGCAGCGCAAACTCACCGTCGGCCTCAGCCCGGCCTCCGTGCCCAAGAGCGGCAGCGGCTTCGACCTGGCCGTCGCCTGTGCCGTACTGGCAGCCGCGGACCGGATCGACCCGGCCGCCATCGCCGAACTCCTCATCATCGGCGAACTCGGCCTGGACGGCAGGGTCCGGCCCGTCCGGGGCGTCCTGCCGTCCGTCCTGGCAGCCGCCGACGCGGGATACCGCCAGGTCGTCGTGGCGGAGCAGACCGCGGCCGAAGCCTCGCTCGTACCGGGCGTCTCGGTGATGGGCGTCCGCAGCCTGCGCCAACTGATCGCTGTGCTCACCGACGCACCCCCACCCGACGACGAGCCCGACACGCTCGCCGGCCGGCCGAACCCGTTGCTGGCCGGGCTGCTGCTGCCCGGCATCGGTGTGCGCGACATCGCCGCGGAGAACACGATCCGGCCCGACCTCGCGGACGTCGCCGGCCAGTACGAGGCCCGCCACGCCCTGGAGATCGCGGCCGCCGGAGGCCACCACCTCTACCTGAAGGGGCCACCCGGCGCCGGCAAGACCATGCTGGCCGAGCGCCTGCCCGCGCTGCTCCCGCCGCTCACCGAGAAGGAGGCGCTGGAGGTGACGGCCGTGCACTCGGTCGCCGGACTGCTGCCGCCCAACCGGCCGCTCATCGACAGCCCGCCCTACTGCGCGCCGCACCACTCCACGACGATGCCCGCCATCGTCGGCGGCGGCAGCGGGATGCCCCGGCCCGGTGCCGTCTCCTTGGCCCACCGCGGGGTGCTCTTCCTGGACGAGGCGCCGGAGTTCCCGGTGCGCGTCCTCGACGCACTGCGCCAACCGCTGGAGTCGGGCGAGGTGATGATCGCCCGCGCCGCCGGGTCCATGCGCCTGCCGGCCCGGTTCCTGCTCTGCCTGGCGGCCAACCCGTGCCCCTGCGGGCGCCACTCGATCCGCGGCGAGGGCTGCGAGTGCACCCCGACGACGGTCAACCGGTACCAGGCCCGGCTCTCCGGCCCCCTGCTGGACCGCGTCGACCTCCAGGTCCAGGTCTCCTCCGTCTCGCGGGCCGAACTGATGACCCGCGACAACACGGCGGAGTCCACCGACGTCGTGGCAGCCCGGGTGCTGGCCGCCCGCCACCGCGCGGCCGCCCGGCTGGCCGAGACCCCCTGGCGCACCAACGCGGAGGTCCCCGGCCACGAACTGCGGACGCGCTGGCGACTGCAGCCCGACGCGCTCACCGACGCCGAACGGGATCTGGAACGGGGACTGCTGACGGCCCGCGGGCTCGACCGGGTGCTCCGGGTGGCGTGGACGATCGCCGACCTCTCGGGCCGCGACCGACCCGGCCGGTCCGACGTCCGGACGGCGCTCGCCCTGCGGACGGGCGTGCACCGCGGCCCGATGGCCGAGCCCCCGCGACTCCCGCGCGACACCCACCACGACCACGGCGGCTGCATCGCCGACCCGTGACCGCCCCGCCGGCCGGACCGGCCCCGGCATACGGCGCACGGCACATGGCGGACGGCACGCAAAACATCGACACGTCGACACATCAACCGAGGACCAAGGACCGAGGAGTCCGGAATGGACAGCACCAGCAGCACCTCCACGAGTCCGCCCCGCACGACCGACACCGAGGACGTCCGTCCGGACAGGTGCCCATCGGGTGACGCGGCGCGGGCGTCGCCCCCCGGGGGAGGCCCGGCTCCGTCACCCGAGCGCCTGGCCCGAGCGGCCCTCACCCGGCTGATCGAGCCCGGTGACGCGGTGATGGGGCGCTGGCTCGCCGAACTCGGGGCCACCACGGTGGTCGACGTCGTCCGGGGCCGGCTGCACCCCGGTCCGTACGGCCTCGACCCGGGCCGGGTCGGTGACTACCGGGCTCGCTGCGCGGCGCTCGATCCCGTCGCGGACCTCCGCCTCGTCCAGGCGCACGGCGGACGGTTCATCATTCCGGGCGATCCCGAATGGCCCAGCCAGCTGGACGACCTCCGGGAGGGCCGTCCGGTCGGCCTCTGGGTGCGGGGCACCGGATCGCTCCGGTTGCTGGCGCTGCGCTCCGTCGCCCTGGTGGGCTCCCGGGCGTGCACCGCCTACGGCGCGCACGTCGCCGGCGAGATCGCCTCGCAACTGGCCGAACGCGGCTGGGTGGTGGTCTCCGGCGCCGCCTACGGGATCGACTCGGCCGCCCACCGGGGCGCCCTCGCCGTCGGCGGCGCCACCGTCGGCGTCCTCGCCTGCGGGGTCGACATGAGCTACCCGCCCGGGAACACCGAACTGATCCGCCGCATCTCCGAGCAGGGGCTGCTGGTCAGCGAACTGGCACCGGGAGTCCATCCCAACCGCTTCCGGTTCGTCCTGCGGAACCGCGTCATAGCGGCGCTCACCCGCGGCACGGTCGTCGTCGAGGCGGCCGTCCGCAGCGGCGCCCTGAGCACCGCCCGCCGGGCCCGGGACCTCAACCGGCACACGATGGGCGTCGCCGGCCCCGTCACCTCGGAGCTGTCCGCCGGTGTGCACGCGCTGATCCGCAGCGGCGGTGCCACGTTGGTGACCGACGCGTCCGACATCGCCGAACTCGTCGGAGCGGTCGGCGACGACCTCGCACCACCCCGGTCCGGCCCGGTCCTCCCGCGGGACCTGCTGGAGCCTTCGGTGGCCCGGGTGCTGGAGGCCGTCCCCGGCTGTGCGGACGGAGCTCCGGTCGACCGACTCGCCCGGGAGGCGGGACTTTCTCCGGACGCCGTGCTGCAGCATCTGTACGAGTTGGTCTCGCTCGGCTACGTCGAGCGATTCGGCGCCCATTGGCGGCTCGTCAGGCGCCGTTGAGGGTCGCGACACGCACCGGCGCGCGTCGCGGGCACGCGCCGGGTGGGCCACCGGATCGGGCGACGACCGAGTGGCGGTAGCACACCGCAGCGACGTGGTCACGCTACGCTCCCTTGTGGCTTCCCTATCAGCACATGACTCGGCAGAACGGCGCAGACCAACGCATGCCCACAAACATTCCGGGACACAGGGTGACCGGTGACGCCCGGTCTGCGGGAAGGGCTGGGGCCGGGGCCCGTCCCGCGGCGGACCTCGGGCCCCAGGGGCCGACGCCGATGAACCCCGCCCGGTCGGTCGGCCAGACCCGCGTGCCGGGTCGGCCGCTCTCACCAGGCCAGCAGGAGACCCGCAGCGCAGCGGCCCCGCCCACCGCACCCGCGCGGTCCGGGCCTGCGGCGCCCGCGCCTTCCGCAGCGCACCCTGCTCCGTCCGCCCCGGCGCACCCGTTGGTGCCGCGCGCCCCCATGGGCCCGCCTGCGAGGGCGGAAGCCCAAGGAGCGGTCGGGCCGGCCGTCTCCGAGACCTCTGCCCGACCGTCGGCCCTTCCGCATGCCGTGCCCACCACGCACGAGCGGCCGGCCGGCCCGCCAGTGGCCCCGGAGGCGGCCTGCGGTCCGCAGTCGCACGGGCGGTACCGCGAGGAGCAGATCGACCGGACGGGCCGTACGGACGAGGCTCAGCGAGCTGCCGCCCGCCAGCCCTACCCGGAGGCGCGTCCCGACCAGCGTCGCGCCGTCGAGGGCAACGCCGGTGGGCGGTCCGCCCACGGCGGGGCGCGGTGGACCGATCCGTACGAGGCCGAGCCGAGCCACTCCCACGTCCATGCCCGTGCCGATCAGCCCCCGCCGTCGAGGAGCGCGCAGGCCAGGAGCGGACCGGCGGCACCGGGCGGGGAGCGGCCCTGGCCGACCGCCCGCCGGGCCGGAGCCGACGGCGCCGCGCCCCCCGGTGGTTCCGGAGGGGCGGACCGGACGGCGGCCCGGCGGCTCCCCGGCCCCGTGCGCCCGGTTCCGGCACGCCCTGCCGGCGGGGGAGGAGGGCACGAGCGGGTCCCGGACGGCGTGGAGACCGTCGGTCGGCCGGTGGCACCTCGGGAGCCCGCCCGTCCGGAGTCGGCGACGCCCGTCCCGGTGCCCGCACCGACATCAGGGTCGACACCGCCGGCTTCACCGCCGGGATCGACCTCGGGCGCCGCAGCGGAGTCCGGCCGGGTGGACGGAGCGCGGACGGAGGCCGACGGCCACCGCCCGACCCTCCCCGAGCCGGGCACCCCGGCGGCGCCCCACCCGGAGGTGGCGACCCCCAAGTCGGTGCCGTCCCCCGTCAAGCCACCCGTTGCGCCCGCCGAGGCTGCCCGGCCCGCGGCTCAGCCCGCGACACAACCCGCGGTGCCGACCTCCGGGCGGCTCGGACAGCAGGCGTCGGCCGGCCGTGCCGCCAAGGCCTCCGGCGAGCGCAGCGCGTTGGAGACGCTCTGGCGTTCCTACAAGGAGTCGGGGGACCCGCGGCTCCGCGAGCAGCTGATCCTGCATTACTCGCCGCTGGTCAAGTACGTGGCGGGCCGGGTGGGTGTCGGCCTGCCGGCCAACGTGGAGCAGGCCGACTTCGTGTCCTCCGGCGTGTTCGGGCTGATCGACGCGATCGAGAAGTTCGACATCGATCGCGCGATCAAGTTCGAGACCTACGCGATCAGCCGGATCCGTGGGGCGATCATCGACGAACTCCGCGCCCTCGACTGGATCCCCCGGTCGGTGCGGCAGAAGGCCAAGACCGTCGAGCGGACGTACGCCACCCTGGAGGCCCGGCTGCGGCGCACGCCGCACGAGCCCGAAGTGGCCGCCGAGATGGGCATCACGCTGGATGACCTTCACGCGATCTTCAGCCAGTTGTCGCTCGCCAACGTCATGGCCCTCGACGAGTTGATCCACCCCATCGGGGAGAGCGGCGACGCCCTCACCCTGATGGACACCCTGGAGGACACCGGCGCGGACAACCCGGTCGAGATCGCGGAGGACCGCGAGCTGCGCCGCCTGCTCGCCACGGCGGTCAGCACCCTGCCCGAACGGGAGAAGACGGTGGTGACGCTCTACTACTACGAGGGCCTCACCCTGGCGGAGATCGGTCAGGTGCTCGGGGTGACCGAGAGCCGGGTCAGCCAGATCCACACCAAGTCGGTGCTGCAACTGAGGGCGAAGCTCTCCGACGTCCGCTGACCCGGCCGACCAGCTGCTCCGCGGACGGTCGCGGGGCGGCTTCGGCCCGCAGGTCCGCGCCGGATCGGCTCCGACCGAGCGGGCCCGACCGGACCGGACGGGATCGGGCGGATCGGGTCGGGCACCACCGGATCGGACGGCGCCGTGCCGGGGCGCGGCGCGCGGGTCGGGCCGTGCGCCGGGGGACGCCAGGGGGTTCGCGTGGTGGCGGTCGGCGCTGCCGTAAGGCTCCGTAGAGTAGGAGTGTGCCGAAGATCAGGGCCGCCACGGTGGCCGAGCATCGCCAGTTGCAGCGGGCTGCGCTCCTGGACGCCGCCCGCCTGCTGCTCGCCGAGGGCGGCCGGGAGGCGTTGACCTTCGCGGCCCTCGCCGCCCGGACCGGGCTGGCCCGGTCTTCCGTGTACGAGTACTTCCGCTCCCGGGCTGCCGTGGTGGAGGAGCTCTGCGCGGCCGACCTCCCGCTGTGGACCGCCGAGATCGAGGCGGGGATGGCCGTGTGCGACAACGCCCGCGGCCGGCTGGAGGCGTACATCCGCGGGCAACTGCACCTGGCGGCCGATCCGCGGCACCTCGCGGTGACGGCGATCTCCGAAGTGGAACTGGACGACGCTGCCCGGGAGCGCATCCGGGCGGCGCACAGCGGTCTGGTCACGCTGGTCGTCGATGCCCTGGCCGAGCTGGGCCACGCGAACCCCCGCCTTGCCGCGCTGTTGCTGCAGGGCGTGATCGACACGGCCTCGCGCCAGACGGAGCGGGCCACCCCGGAGGAGGCCGTGGCGATCGCCGACGCGGCCGTCGCCCTGGCGCTGGACGGGCTGGCGGGCGGCGACCGCAGGTAGGCCGGCCCGGGGCCCGCACCCCGATCGGCAGCCCGTCGCGTGCAATCGGCTGTCGAACCCCGGCAGCCGGGTCCGCGCGGGGAGCCGTCCTCCGGGGACGCCGACCCGGATCCCCGGCTCGCCGTCACCGACCGACTGCCGCCAACGCCGGAGGCGTGGTGGTCGAGCGGCAGCAGCCGGACGCGGCCGGTGCCGAGCAGGGCGAGCGGGTCGAGGTACCGGGGGCCGCGCAGCAGTCCCCAGTGCAGGCAGTTCCCGGCAGGGCAGTGGTGGCCGCTGTCGGCGAGGTTCCCGATCACCTCACCCGCCCCGACGGCAGTGCCCGCGGCGACCGAGCCCTCGACCGGCAGGTAGGTCGTCCTCAACGGGGGATTCCCGGAGGCGGGGTGGGTGACCGTCACCACCGGTCGTCCGGCCACCGATCCGGCGAAGGAGACGACGCCGGGAGCGGCGGCCCGGACCGGCGTGCCGGCAGGCGCCGCCACGTCGACGCCCCGGTGCCCGGCCGCCCAGCGGGCAGCCGGCGGCTCGAACCGGCGGAGCAGTGCGGCGGCCCCGCCCACCGGCCAGGCCCGACCGGCACCAGGGGTGCGGCGGAAGGCGCGATCGCCGGTCGGTGCCCGGCCGTCCTGTGAGGCCGGCGCACCCACCGGTCCGCGCGCACCGACGAGTCCAGGCACACCCAGCGGCCCAGGCACACCCACCGGTCGGACCGCGCCGATCGATGCGGCCGCATCCGACCGCCCGGCCCCAAGGGCGCCGACCTCGGACCGCGGCGGCGGAAGCATCAGGGCGACGGTCCCGGCCAGCATCAGCGCGAGCAACAGCCCGCCTCGGGCGTCCGGGGGCAACCCCGGAGGCAGCCTCGGGGGCAACCCCGGAGGCGGCGCCACGTTCGACCCCGGGGACGGCCGGAGTAGATCGGGCACCCGCAGCAGGCCGGGCACCCGCAGCCTCGCCATCAGCAGTGATTTCCGGAACAGGGCCCGCCACGGGAACGGGCACCGGCGCATCAGGAGGATCGGAGGACCGATCGGACGGTGGTTCATGCCGGCCAGGCTGGCCCCCGCAGGAGCGCCCCGAGCACCGCGCCGCAGGACCTGTGGACAACCCCGCCCTGTGGACAACCGCTGTCACCCGGCCGGGTGAACAACTCCGGTCCGCCGGGGAGCGCCGTCCGGCCGGGAGCGAACGCCGTCCCACGTCCCGCTGAACCGAGCCCCTCTCACCCCTGTCCGCCCGGATGCTCCCGGCCGCCGGAGTCGCCCGCAACTCGGGCCTTCCCGTACACTTCACACGCGACCCGGTCCACCGGGTCGACTTCGCACGCCCCGCCACCGGTGGAGCGGCCGCCCCGCAAGGGGTCGGCGTGGTCTCCGTCCGGTGCGAGTGCCGCTCGGTCCGCCGAGCCTGCCGGCCCAGTGCCGTCCAGGCCGCGGCGGCTTGGCACGCCCGGGGCGTCAGGCGTGGCGGTCACCCGGCCGCCGCGGACACAACCGAGAGACCCGGTTCCCCGCCTCCTCCGTGGAGCGGCTCGCCGGGCGCAAAACCTGAGGAGCACGGCCATGGCCGTCGTCACGATGCGGGAGCTGCTGGAGAGCGGCGTCCACTTCGGTCACCAGACCCGTCGTTGGAACCCGAAGATGAAGCGCTTCATCTTCACGGAGCGCAACGGCATCTACATCATCGACCTCCTGCAGTCGCTGAACTACATCGACCGCGCCTTCGAGTTCGTCAAGGAGACCGTCGCCCACGGCGGCAGCATCCTCTTCGTCGGCACCAAGAAGCAGGCCCAGGAGGCCATCGCCGAGCAGGCCACCCGCGTGGGCATGCCCTACGTGAACCAGCGCTGGCTCGGCGGCATGCTGACCAACTTCTCGACCGTCTACAAGCGTCTGCAGCGCCTCAAGGAGCTCAGCGAGATCGACTTCACGGATGTGGCCGGTTCCGGCCTCACCAAGAAGGAGCTCCTGGTCCTCCAGCGTGAGTACGACAAGCTGGAGAAGACCCTCGGCGGTATCCGCGACATGCAGCGCGTTCCCAGCGCCGTCTGGATCGTGGACACCAAGAAGGAGCACATCGCGGTCGGCGAGGCCCGGAAGCTCAACATCCCGGTCGTCGCCATCCTCGACACCAACTGCGACCCGGACGAGGTCGACTACAAGATCCCGGGCAACGACGACGCGATCCGCTCCGTCACCCTGCTGACCCGTGTGATCGCCGACGCCGTCGCCGAGGGCCTGAAGTCCCGCGCCGGTGTCGCCAAGGGCGACACCAAGGCCGAGCCGGGCGCCGACCAGCCGCTGGCCGACTGGGAGAAGGACATCCTCGAGGGCCAGAAGGCCGCCGAGGCCCCCGCCGCCGAGGCTGCGGCCACCGAGGCTCCCGCCGAGGCTCCGGCCGCCGAGGCCGAGCAGGCCTGACGTACCAAGGGTGAGGGGCACCCACCGGGTACGACACCGGTAGGTGCCCCTCTCTCCCGTGCGGGGGCCGAACCACCGGCCCCGCACCACCCCACGCAGACACGCGAGACGTGAGAAGAGATCACACCATGGCGAACTTCACCGCCGCGGACGTCAAGAAGCTCCGTGAGCTCACCGGCGCCGGCATGATGGACTGCAAGAAGGCCCTGGACGAGGCCGAGGGTGACGTCCAGAAGGCCGTCGAGCTCCTCCGCATCAAGGGCCAGAAGGGCGTTGCCAAGCGCGAGGGCCGCGACGCCTCCAACGGCGCCGTCGCCTCGCTGATCGCCGAGGGCAACAAGGCCGGCGTCCTGGTCGAGCTGAACTGCGAGACCGACTTCGTCGCCAAGGGTGGCAAGTTCGTCGAGGTCGCCAACGCGATCGCCGCGCACGTCGCCGCCACCTCCCCGGCCGACCTCGAGGCCGCCCTGGCCTCCGAGATCGCCGCCGGCCAGACCGTCCAGCAGTTCGTGGACGAGGCCAACGCCACCCTCGGCGAGAAGATCGTCTTCCGTCGCTTCGCGCAGTTCGACGGCGACGGCTTCGTCGGCGTCTACATGCACAAGTCGGACCCGGACCTCCCGCCGACCATCGGTGTCCTCGTCGAGCTCGACAAGGAGAACGCCGAGGTCGCCAAGGACGTCGCGCAGCACATCGCCGCCTTCGCGCCGAAGTACCTCTCCCGCGAGGACATCCCGGCCGAGGACCTCGAGAACGAGCGCCGCGTCGCCGAGGCCACCGCTCGCGAGGAGGGCAAGCCCGAGGCCGCCCTGCCGAAGATCGTCGAGGGTCGCGTCACCGGCTTCGTCAAGGAGAACTCCGTCCTGGAGCAGGCGTTCGCCAAGGACAACAAGAAGACCGTCGCCAAGGTCCTCGAGGAGAACGGCGTCGCCCTCAAGCGCTTCGTCCGCTTCCGCGTCGGCGCCTGAAACCCGTTCCCCGGCGCTTCCGGCCTAAGGTAGGAAGCGCGCCGGGCCGCAGCAGCGGCCGGGAACGCGCCGATCGGGCTCTCCAGCACCCCTCGGGGGGCGCGTCGGCACCATGAACGACGAGGAGGCCATTGCCGTGCAGGACACCGTACCGGTTCCCGCGGCAGTGGCCTCCTCGCGTGTACGCGCCCGACGCGTACGCACAGAGCCGGGCACCGCACTCCCGGTGTTGTGAGCAGCACATGCAGCCCTGCGAGTCCGCAGGTGGAGAAGGAGAAGTCCATGCAGGAGACGCTGGAGACCGGCCGGAACACGCAGGACGGTTCGCGCCGCCGGGTGCTGCTCAAGCTGTCGGGTGAGGCCTTCGCCGGCGGTGGCGGCCTCGGCGTGGACCCGGACGTGGTGCACGCCATCGCCCGCGAGATCGCCACCGTCGTCCGCGCCGGCACCGAGGTCGCCGTGGTGATCGGCGGCGGCAACTTCTTCCGAGGTGCGGAGCTGCAGGTCCGCGGCATGGACCGGGCGCGCTCGGACTACATGGGCATGCTCGGCACCGTGATGAACTGCCTGGCGCTGCAGGACTTCCTGATCAAGGAAGGCATCGAGACCCGCGTGCAGACCGCCATCACGATGGGCCAGGTCGCCGAGCCCTACCTGCCGCTGCGCGCGGTGCGGCACCTGGAGAAGGGCCGTGTGGTGATCTTCGGCGCCGGTATGGGCATGCCGTACTTCTCCACCGACACGACGGCGGTGCAGCGCGCGCTGGAGATCCACGCCGAGGTGCTGCTGATGGGCAAGAACGGCGTCGACGGCGTCTACGACTCCGACCCGCGCACCAACGCGGCGGCGGTCCGGTTCGACTCGCTGGACTACACCGAGGTGATCGCCCGCGACCTCAAGGTGGCGGACCTGACGGCAATCACCCTGTGCAAGGACAACGACCTGCCGATCCTGGTCTTCGAGCTGCTGGCCGAGGGCAATATCGCCCGGGCGGTGAAGGGTGAGAAGATCGGCACACTCATCAGCCAGGAATCCGCCCGGCCCTGAGCAGCAATCAGCCGTCCGGGGCACCGGTACGGGACTACAGCAGATGAACCGGACAGGGAGCAGACAGTGATCGAAGAGACCCTCCTCGAGGCCGAGGAGAAGATGGAGAAGGCCGTCGCCGTCGCCAAGGACGACTTCGCCGCCATCCGGACCGGCCGTGCCCACCCGGCGATGTTCAACAAGATCGTCGCGGACTACTACGGCGCCCTGACGCCGATCAACCAGCTCGCGTCGTTCTCCGTGCCGGAGCCGCGGATGGCCGTCATCACGCCGTTCGACAAGAGCGCGCTGCGCAACATCGAGACCGCGATCCGCGACTCGGACCTCGGCGTCAACCCGTCCAACGACGGCTCCATCATCCGCGTGGTGTTCCCGCAGCTGACCGAGGAGCGCCGCAAGGAGTACATCAAGGTCGCGCGCGGCAAGGGCGAGGACGCCAAGGTCTCGATCCGTTCCATCCGCCGCAAGGCCAAGGACGCCATCGACAAGCTCGTCAAGGACGGCGAGGTCGGCGAGGACGAGGGCCGCCGCGGCGAGAAGGAGCTCGACGACGTCACGGCCCGTTACGTGGCCCAGATCGACGAGCTGCTGAAGCACAAGGAAGCCGAGCTCCTCGAGGTCTGATGAACGACGCCCCCGACGCCCAGGGCATCCGGGGCGGAACCGAAACGCTCGCCACCGAGTTCTCTGCTGCGGGTGGCCCCCGTGCCGGCGCCCCCCGTCGGCCCCGAACGGGTCACTCGCAGCAGCCTGTGGTGTACCGAAGGGGCACTGCGGCACAGAATCGGACCATGCCCCCCGCGCAGGAGACACCCGTGGCCCCAACCGACCAGCAGCCCCGCAAGCAGCGCGGCGGCCGCAATCTGCCTGCCGCGATAGGCGTGGGGGTCGGCCTCGGCGCAGTGATCGTCGCCTCGCTGTTCTTCGTCAAGGCGCTCTTCCTGGTGGTCGTGGTCGCGGCCGTCGCGGTGGGTGTCTGGGAGCTGAACTCCCGCCTGGCGGAGACCAAGGGCGTGCACGTGCCGATGGTCCCGTTGGTCGCCGGCGCGGTGGCGATGCCGCTGGTCGGCTACACCGCGGGCGGGCAGTGGGCGTCCGCCGTCCTGGCGCTCACCGGCCTGGCCGTGCTCGTGTGGCGGATGAGCAAGCCCCCGGAGGACTACCTGCGGGACGTCACGGCGGGTGTGTTCACCGCCTTCTACGTCCCGTTCCTGGCGACCTTCGTCGCGCTGATGCTGGCCGCCGAGGACGGTGCCTGGCGGATCCTGATCTTCCTCGTGGTCACCATCTGCAGCGACACCGGCGCCTACGCCGTGGGCTACAAGTTCGGGCGGAACAAGCTCGCGCCGACGATCAGTCCCGGCAAGACCCGGGAGGGCCTGGCCGGCGGCATCGGCCTGTCGATGATCGCGGGCGCGCTGCTGATGGAGTACGCGATCGACGGCGGTGCCTGGTGGCAGGGCCTGATCCTGGGCGGCTGCGCGGCGGTCACCGCGACCCTGGGCGACCTGGCCGAGTCCATGATCAAGCGCGACATGGGCATCAAGGACATGGGCACCCTGCTGCCGGGCCACGGCGGCATCATGGACCGGCTCGACTCGCTGCTGCCGACGGCCCCGGTGGCCTGGCTGCTGCTCGCGGCCTTCGTCGGCGGCTGAGCCGCACCACCCGTTCCACCTCCGCGAGCCCCGGGCGTCCACCGCCCGGGGCTCGCGGCGTGAAGGGGCGCTGCCCGGGTGGGTGGCGTGGCATCCGTGAACGCCACCGGGCAGGCACTGGAGCGGCTCCATCAGTGGTGCTCGCGCAGTGCGACGGCCGGTGGGAGCACGAGCGGGTCATCAGGACCGAGACCCCGGACAACCCCGGGTGGACGGTGTCCGTGGACCTCCGCGGCACCCCTCTCGCCGGGCGCCGCCTCCCGCGCCGGCACATCGACCGCAGCGAGCACGACCGGGTCGAGGCCTGGACGGCGAAGGGCGTCTTCCACGCCGTCTGCGGACCGCTCAACCTCGGTGAGGCCCTCGCCCTGTTCCACACCTGGGCCGAGGAGCCCGCGGATTCCCCCGGCCACGGCTGACGGCACCGGCGGCGCACCGACCGGGCCACGGCGACCGGGCCACGGCGGCCGGGCCACGGCGGCCGGGTCACGCCGACCGGGTCACGCCGACCGGGGCCGGGCAGGGTCTCGGATCGGCCGGCGCCAGGTCCGCGGTGCGGAGCGCGGCCGGGCCTCCTTCCGGCATCTGCGACACTGGATGCACCATGCCTAAGCCCGGAGAACTGACCTTCGTCGCGCCGCGCGGCGCCAAGCCCCCGCGACACCTCGCCGACCTCAGCCCCGCCGAGCGCAAGGAGGCCGTCGCCGAGCTGGGCGAGCAGCCGTTCCGCGCCAAGCAGCTGTCCAACCACTACTTCGGCCGGCTGTCCGACGACCCGGAGACCTGGACGGACATCCCGGCGGCCAGCCGCGGGAAGCTCACCGAGAGTCTGCTGCCCGAGCTGATGTCGGTGGTCCGGCACGTGTCCTGCGACGACGACGCCACCCGCAAGACGCTGTGGAAGCTCTTCGACGGCACCCTGGTCGAGTCGGTGCTGATGCGCTACCCGGACCGGGTCACCATGTGCATCAGCTCGCAGGCCGGCTGCGGCATGAACTGCCCGTTCTGCGCGACCGGCCAGGCGGGCCTGACCCGGAACCTGTCGACCGCGGAGATCGTGGAGCAGATCGCCTCGGGCATGCGGGACCTGAAGACCGGTGCCGTGCCGGGTGGTGAGGCCCGGCTCTCCAACGTGGTGTTCATGGGCATGGGCGAGCCGCTCGCCAACTACAACCGGGTGCTGGCCGCGATCCGCAGGCTCACCGACCCGGCGCCGGACGGCTTCGGCCTCTCGCAGCGCGGCATCACCGTCTCCACCGTCGGCCTGGTGCCCGCCATGCACCGCTTCGCGGACGAGGGCCTCAGCTGCCGCCTGGCGCTGTCCCTGCACGCGCCCGACGACGAGCTGCGCGACGAGCTGGTGCCGGTGAACACCCGGTGGAAGGTCGACGAGGTGCTGGACGCCGCGTGGAACTACGCGGACAAGTCCGGCCGCCGGATCTCCATCGAGTACGCGCTGATCAAGGACATCAACGACCAGGCGTGGCGGGCGGACCTGCTCGGCCGCCTGATCAAGAACCACCGGGTGCACGTGAACCTGATCCCGCTGAACCCGACGCCCGGGTCCAAGTGGACGGCGTCCCGCCCGGAGGACGAGCGGGAGTTCGTCCGGCGCCTGCAGGCGCACGGCGTGCCGACGACCGTCCGCGACACCCGCGGCCAGGAGATCGACGGCGCCTGCGGCCAGCTGGCCGCCGCGGGCTGATAGGTCGCAGGGAGAAGCACAACGGAAGGGCGGTGGACACCCGTCGGGTGTCCACCGCCCTTCCGGCGTCCGGTGTCAGACCAGGCAGGCCGCGGCGAACAGCGCGGTCAGGCCGCCGGTGAGGAGCAGCACGCCGACCGCGGCGGCGGCCCGCACGGCGACGGCCGCGCGCAGCGTCGCCGGTTCGGCGCCGAGCCGGACGAGGGCGGCGGTCACCTCCCGCCGGGCCGCGCGGATCTCCAGGGCGCGGGCGACCACGGCGCCGGCCGCGCAGCCGGTGACGAGGAGGACGGCCGCGCCGACGGGCAGGTCGGGCTCGTCGCCGTAGCCGAGCGCGGCGACGAGGACGGCGAGGCCGAGGACGAGCACTGCGAGCGGGCCGGCGAGCGGCCGGGCCTCCGCGGTGAGCGAGCGGGCGGCGAGCAGCCGCACCGGGCCGGGCCGGCGCAGGGCCAGCACCCGGCCGGCGAGTGCCAGCAGGGGCGCGGTGAGCAGGGCGAGCCCGAGGGCGGTGAGGGCCCAGCCGACGAGGGCGGCGGTGCCGACCGAGCCGAGATGGGCGGGCAGGTCGACGGGCCGGCCGTCCTGTTCGGCGCCGGGCCGCAGTCCGTAGAGCTCCAGGGCCATGCCGACGACGGTGAGTCCGACGGGCACGGCGATCCGCGCCGGGTGGAAGCCGGTGCTGCGGGCCACGACGGTGCGGCCGGGGAGCGCGTCGGTCAGCGGGACGGCCGCGGCGGCCGCACAGCCGGCGACCAGCGGCACGAGGACGAGCAGGGTGACCGGTGCGGCGGCCGGCAGCGAGCTGCCGAGGCCGACGTCGGCGGCGAGCCCCGGGCCGGCGATGTCGTTGCGCAGCACGAGGAAGAGCAGCAGGGCGAGCACGCTGCCGAGGGCGGCGGCGAGCGCGGTCTCGACGGCGATCAGCAGCCGGATGCGGACGGGGCCGTAGCCGGCCGCGGCGAGGCCGGCGATCCGTTCGGGGTGCTGGGCGGGTACGGCGCGGGCGGCGGCGGCGGAGAGCCAGCCGACCGCGGCCAGCGCGGGCAGGCACCAGAGCAGCCGGGGCACCGAGGTGGCGGCGGGTTCGCCGAGGGCCCGGCCGAGCGAGCGGAGCAGGAAGGCGGCGGCCGTCGCGGCGGCGGTCGCGGTGAGCAGCCAGCGGGCCAGGTCGAGTGCCCGGTAGCCCCTGACGAGTCGGAGTGGGAACAACGTCGTCCTCCCGGCTCTCAGCGCGCGGCCGTGACGGCCGTGGAGCCGCTGGCGGTGGAGCCCGCGGTCCTGCCGTCGGCGGTGCCCGCCGGGGTGGTGGACGTGCCGGCGATCCGGCCGTCGACCAGGGTGAGGGTGCGGTCGGCCTGGCCGGCCGGCTCCGGGTCGTGGGTGGCCAGGAGCAGGGTGAGGTCGTGCGAGCGGGCGGCGCTCGCCAGTATCCGCAGCACCTGTTCGCGCTCCTCGCGGTGCAGGGGGGCGCCCGGATCGTCGGCGAAGACCACCCGGGGCAGCGGTGCGAGGGCCCGGGCGACGGCGATCCGCTGGCGCTGGGCCTGGGTCAGCTCGGCGGGTCGGCGCTTGGCGCAGTCGGCGACGTCGAGGCGTTCGAGCCATTCGGCGGCGGCGGTGTACGCGGCGCGGTGGCCGGTGCCGGCGAGCAGCAGCGGCAGGGCGGTGTTCTCGCGGGCCGTCAGTTCCGGCACCAGGTGGGGCTCGGAGCCGACCCAGCCGAAGCGCTCCCGGCGGAGCTTCTCGCGTCCGGTGCGGCCGAGGGTGTGCACGGGGGAGCTGTGGAACCAGACCTCGCCCTCGTCGACCGGCAGCTGGGCGGAGAGGCAGCCGAGCAGGGTGCTCTTGCCGGAGCCGCGGGGGCCGGTGACGGCGAGCACCTCACCCTCCCGGACGGCGAGCGAGACTCCGCGCAGGGCGGGTGTGCCGTGGTGGGACTTGACGATCCCTCGGGCCCACAACGCGTCGTTGTCGGGCGGGGCCGCTGACATGGAGAACCGTCCTGGTGCCTTGTCGGGATATGACAGTCGTCAGATTAGAACGAACAGGTCGCGGTGCGGTTGCGGCACACTGGCCCATCTCCGGGCAAATCGCCGTGATTCCGGCGGCTGGATCCGGAGTTCGGCACCCCGGCACGCCGAAGGGCGGCCCCGGTGGACCGGGACCGCCCTGGCGGAGGGTGGGAGGAGGGTCAGATCTTCGCCCACGCGTCGGTGAGGCTGACCCGCAGGATCTGCTCGATCTCGTCGAAGGTCGACTGGTCGGAGATCAGCGGCGGGGCCAGCTGGACGACCGGGTCGCCGCGGTCGTCGGCGCGGCAGTACAGGCCGTTGTCGAAGAGCGCCTTCGACAGGAAGCCGTAGAGGACGCGCTCCACCTCGTCGTCGTTGAACGACTCCTTGGTGACCTTGTCCTTCACGAGCTCGATGCCGTAGAAGTACCCGTTGCCGCGGACGTCGCCGACGATCGGCAGGTCGCGCAGCTTGTCCAGGGTGCCCAGGAAGCGCGACTCGTTGTCGAGCACGTGCTGGTTGAGGCCCTCGCGCTCGAAGATGTCGAGGTTGGCCAGCGCCACCGCGGAGGACACCGGGTGGCCGCCGAAGGTGTAGCCGTGCAGGAAGGTGTTGTCGCCCTTGTAGAACGGCTCGGCGATGCGGTCCGAGATGATCGTGGCGCCGATCGGGGAGTAGCCCGAGGTCATGCCCTTGGCGCAGGTGATCATGTCGGGCTGGTAGCCGAACTTGTCGGCGCCGAACATGGTGCCGAGACGGCCGAAGGCGCAGATGACCTCGTCCGAGACGAGCAGCACGTCGTGGCGGTCGCAGATCTCGCGCAGGCGCTGGAAGTACCCGGGCGGCGGCGGGAAGCAGCCGCCGGCGTTCTGCACCGGCTCGACGAAGACGGCGGCGACGGTGTCCGGGCCCTCGAAGAGGATGGCCTGCTCGACCTGGTCGGCGCACCAGCGGCCGTAGGCCTCCGGGTCCACGGTGCCGTCCGGGCCCTGCAGGTACTCGGGGGCGCGGTAGATGTTGGTGTTGGGAGCCTTGTGGGTGCCGGGCACCAGCGGCTCGAACGGGGCCTTCAGGCCCGGCAGGCCGGTGATCGACAGGGCGCCCTGGGGGGTGCCGTGGTAGGCGACGGCCCGGGAGATGACCTTGTACTTGGTCGGCTTACCGGTCAGCTTGAAGTACTGCTTGGCCAGCTTCCAGGCGGTCTCGACCGCCTCGCCGCCGCCGGTCGAGAAGAACACCTTGTTCAGGTCGCCCGGGGCGTAGTTCGCCAGGCGCTCGGCGAGCTCGACGGCCTTGGGGTGGGCGTAGCTCCAGACCGGGAAGAAGGCGAGCTCCTTGGCCTGCTTGGCAGCCGCCTCGGCGAGCTCCTCGCGGCCGTGGCCGGCCTGGACCACGAACAGGCCGGCGAGGCCGTCGAGGTACTTCCTGCCCTTGTCGTCCCAGACGTAGGTGCCCTCACCGCGCACGATGGTGGGGACGGGGGAGTTCTCGTACGACGACATGCGGGTGAAGTGCATCCACAGGTGGTCGTAGGCGGTCTTGGAAAGGTCCTTCTGCGCCGGGTCGGCTGTCATCTGGTGCCCCAGGTGTAGGTCTGTTTCCGGAGCTTCAGATAAACGAAGCTCTCGGTGCTCCGCACGCCGGGAAGCGCGCGGATGCGCTTGTTGATCATTTCGAGCAGGTGCTCGTCGTCCTCGCACACCAGCTCGGCCAGCAGGTCGAACGAGCCTGCGGTGCAGACGACGTAGTCGACCTCGTCGAACGCGGCCAGGGCGTCCGCGACCGGTTCGATGTCGCCCTCCACCCGGATCCCCACCATCGCCTGCCGGGTGAAGCCGACGGTGAGGGGGTCGGTGACGGCGACGATCTGCATCACGCCCTGGTCGAGCAGCTTCTGGACGCGTTGCCGTACGGCGGCCTCCGACAGGCCGACGGCCTTGCCGATGGCGGCGTACGGGCGGCGCCCGTCCTCCTGGAGCTGTTCGATGATCGCCTTGGAGGCGGCGTCGAGGGGAACGCTGGCGTTCCGGTCGCGGTTGGCCACGTCGCCACTGTGCACGATCGCCGCGCGGCACGCAAGCCGCCGTCGTGCTGATTTCGTCGCTGTTTCCAAAATTGCATGCGGATTGCGTTGTGTCCGGAGATGAAGCCTGTCGATACCGTCGGTCATTGGGTAGCCTGGACCACGTACGCACGTAGGCGTGCACACACCCCCAGTGGACCGCGGCCGGTCCGACCCGGCCAGCCGTGCGCCGGAGGTACCCTGGCGCCGGATTCTGCAACGCCGCAGGCCCAGACCGAGGAGAGACCCGTGAGCGACCTTCGTACGCTGCGCAACTACATCAACGGCGAGTTCGTCGATGCGGCGGACGGCCGCACGCTGGACGTGATCGACCCGACGACCGGCGAGGTGTACGCGACCTCCCCGCTCTCCGGCGCCGCCGACGTCGACGCTGCGATGGCCGCCGCCGCCGAGGCCTTCCCCGTGTGGCGCGACGCCACCCCCTCGACCCGCCAGAAGCTCCTGCTGAAGATCGCGGACGCGGTGGAGGCCCGGGCCGACGAGATCGTCGACACCGAGTGCCGCAACACCGGCAAGCCGCGCGGGCTGACCCTCTCCGAGGAGATCGGCCCGATGGTCGACCAGATCCGGTTCTTCGCCGGCGCCGCCCGCCTGCTGGAGGGCAAGGCCGCGGGCGAGTACATGGACGGCATGACCTCCATCGTCCGCCGCGAGCCGGTCGGCGTCTGCGCCCAGGTCGCGCCGTGGAACTACCCGATGATGATGGCGGTCTGGAAGTTCGCCCCGGCCATCGCCGCCGGCAACACCGTCGTCCTCAAGCCCTCGGACACCACCCCGGCCTCCACCGTGCTGCTCGCCGAGATCATCGGCGGCATCCTCAAGGACATGGAGCTGCCGGCCGGCGTCTTCAACGTCATCTGCGGCGACCGCGAGACCGGCAAGCTGATGGTCGAGCACCCCACCCCGGCGATGGCCTCCATCACCGGCTCCGTCCGCGCCGGCATCCAGGTCGCCGAGTCCGCCTCCAAGGACGTCAAGCGCGTCCACCTGGAGCTCGGCGGCAAGGCCCCGGTCGTGGTCTTCGAGGACGCCGACATCGCCGAGGCCGTGGAGGGCATCTCGGTCGCCGGCTTCTTCAACGCCGGCCAGGACTGCACCGCCGCCACCCGCGTCCTGGTGCACGAGTCGATCCACGACGCCTTCGTCGAGGCCCTCGCCAAGGCCGCCGCCGACACCAAGACCGGCGGCATCGACGACGAGGACGTCCTCTACGGCCCGCTGAACAACGCCAACCAGCTCGCCCAGGTCACCGGCTTCATCGACCGCCTGCCCGGGCACGCCAAGGTCGAGGCCGGCGGCCACCGGGTCGGCGACAAGGGCTACTTCTACGCCCCGACCGTCGTCTCCGGCCTGCTGCAGGACGACGAGATCATCCAGCGCGAGGTTTTCGGCCCGGTCATCACCGTGCAGAAGTTCACCGACGAGGACCAGGCCGTCGGCTACGCCAACGGTGTCGAGTACGCCCTCGCCTCCTCCGTCTGGACGAAGGACCACGCCCGCGCCATGCGGATGTCCCGCCGCCTGGACTTCGGCTGCGTCTGGATCAACACCCACATCCCGCTGGTCGCCGAGATGCCGCACGGCGGCTTCAAGAAGTCCGGCTACGGCAAGGACCTGTCCTCCTACGGCTTCGAGGACTACACCCGCGTCAAGCACGTCATGACCGCGATCTGACCGACCGACGCGACCGGCGCACCCCAGGGGGCGCGGGCAGCTGCGCGCACAGCGCGGCCGCCCGCGCCCCCGCGCTTTGCCACCCTGTCACGGCGACGCGCCGATCGGGTGACATGGTGCAACTGCCTCGCGGCCCCCGTGCTCCCTAGGCTGGCCGCATGAGCATCCCCACCGCTGACTCAGCCGCAGGCCAGGCCGTCAAGGCCGCCGACCGCGCGCACGTCTTCCACTCGTGGTCCGCCCAGGCGCTGATCGACCCCCTCGCGGTGGCCGGCGCCGAGGGTTCCTACTTCTGGGACTACGAGGGCAACCGCTACCTCGACTTCTCCTCCCAGTTGGTGAACACCAACATCGGCCACCAGCACCCGAAGGTCGTCGCCGCGATCCAGGAGCAGGCGGCCAAGCTCTGCACCATCGCGCCCGGCTTCGCCGTCGAGCCGCGCAGCGAGGCCGCCCGGCTGATCGCCGAGCGCACCCCCGGCGAGCTGAACAAGATCTTCTTCACCAACGGCGGCGCCGAGGCCAACGAGAACGCCATCCGGATGGCCCGCCTGCACACCGGCCGTCAGAAGGTGCTCTCCACCTACCGCTCGTACCACGGCGCCACCGCCAACGCCATCGCGCTGACCGGCGACCCCCGCCGCTGGGCCAACGAGACCGGCGTCTCCGGCATCGTCCACTTCTGGGGCCCCTACGCCTACCGCTCGGTCTTCCACGCCGAGAACGAGGCGCAGGAGTGCGAGCGCGCGCTCGCCCACCTGGAGCAGGTCATCGCCTTCGAGGGCCCGGCCACCGTCGCCGCGATCATCCTGGAGACGGTCGTCGGCACCGCCGGCGTGCTGATCCCGCCGCCCGGCTACCTGCAGGGCGTCCGGGAGGTCTGCGACCGTCACGGCATCGTCTTCATCCTCGACGAGGTCATGGCCGGCTTCGGCCGCACCGGCGAGTGGTTCGCCGCCGACAACTGGGGCATCACCCCGGACCTGCTGACCTTCGCCAAGGGCGTCAACTCCGGCTACGTCCCGCTCGGCGGCGTCGCCATCAACCCGGAGATCGCCGCCACCTTCGACGAGCGGGTCTTCCCCGGCGGTCTCACCTACTCCGGCCACCCGCTGGCCTGCGCCTCGGCCGTCGCCACCATCGGAGCGATGGCGGAGGAGGGCATCGTCGAGAACGCCAAGCGGATCGGCGAGAGCGTGATCGGCCCCGGCCTGCGCGAGCTCGCCGAGCGGCACCCCTCGATCGGCGAGGTCCGCGGCCTCGGCGTCTTCTGGGCGCTCGACCTGGTCAAGAACCGCGAGACCCGCGAGCCGCTGGTCCCCTACAACGCGGCCGGACCGGCCAACGCGCCGATGGCCGAGCTGGCCGCCGCCTGCAAGCAGCGCGGCCTGTGGCCCTTCGTCAACATGAACCGCTTCCACGTGGTGCCGCCGTGCACCGTCAGCGCGGAGGAGGCCAAGGCCGGCCTCGCGATCCTCGACGAGGTCCTCACCCTCACCGACGCGCACACCGTCTGACCCGCGCGGCGGAGCGGCCCCGGGGCGGTCCGCCCCGGGGCCGCTCCGTCGCGCCCGCGCTCAGCGGCGCACCGCGTCCAGCGCCAGCAGCGCCACGTGCAGCGACAGGCAGGACTCCACCTGGTCCAGGTCCACCCCGAGGATCCGCTCCACCTTGTGCAGCCGGTCGTAGAACGACGGCCGGGACAGGTGCGCCGCGTCCGCCGCCGCCGACTTGTTGCGGCCCTGCTCCAGGTAGATCCGCAGCATCCGCACCAACTGCCCGCCGTGCTCGGCGTCGTACGCCAGCAGCGGCCCCAGCTCGCGCTCCACGTACGTCTGCAGCCGCTCGTCGTCGCGCAGCAGGTGCAGCAGACCGCGCAGCCGGACGTCCGGCAGCCGGTAGTAGGCGGCCGCCCGGCCGCCCGGGGCGTCGTGCAGCGCCGCGTCCGCGACCTGGGTCGCCTCCAGCAGGGTGCGCCGGGCGTCGCGCACCGATCCCACCGAGGAGCCCACCGCGACCACCGGCTCCGGCGGCGGCGCCGCCGCGTCCCGCGCACCGTCCGCCACCAGCTTGCGCAGCGCCGCCGCGAACGCCTCCAGCGCCGTGTGCTCGTCCTGCTGCGAGCCGAGCGCGATCAGCATCCCGACGCCCTCGTCGTCCAGCGCGCCGACCAGCGCCGACAGCCGACAGCCGCGGATCGCCGTCGCCGCCAGCTCGGTGAAGTCCCGCAGCCGGGCCTGCGCCTCCAGCGCGGCCGGCACCGCCCCGCGGCGCTGCCGCAGCACCACGCCCACCAGCCGCCGCCCTTCCAGCGGTACCCCCAGCGCCTGCGCCCGCAGCGCGACCTCACTGACCGTCAGGGCGTGCGTGAGGATGCCCGACAGCAGCGTGCGGTGGGTCTGCCGCTCCAGGCTCTCCCGGTCGCGCACCACCAGCCGGTTCAGCGCCAGCGTCGCCGCGCCGCGCTCCAGCATCATCGCGTGCGGGTGCGCGGTGCCCTCCGGCAGCGCGCCCGGCCCACCGATCAGCACCAGCCGCCCCCAGTCCTGGCCGCGCGCGCCGACCGCGGTCACCAGCCAGCCGCTGCGCGGGTCGTGCCCGGTGCGGCCCGGCGGGCGGACCCCGCGCGAACGCGCCTCCCAGCCCTCCAGCAGCTCCGCCTCCGGCCGGCCGGCGCTCTCGTGCGCCAGGACCTGGTGCGCCAGGTTCTCCAGCACCACCGGCGCGCCGGCCAGCTGCGCGACCTGCCGCACCACCTCGCCGGGCTCGGCGCCCTCCACCGCCAGCTCGTTGAAGACCTGGTGCACCGCCTCGGAGGTGCGCAACTGCTCCAGCTGGGCGTTGACCACCAGGGCGTGCACCGCCTCGGTGACGGCGACGAAGCGCAGCTCGCGGCGGAGCGCGACCAGCGGCAGGCCGCGCTGCTCGGCGGCGTTGACCAGGGCCCGCGGCAGCGAGTCGAAGTAGCGGCGGCCGAACTCGACGACCAGGCCGGCGGCGCCGACGTCGGCGAGCTCGTGGACGTAGCGGGCCAGGCCCTCGCGCTGCTCGGGCAGGGCGATGCCGGTGGTGAGCACCAGCTCGCCGCCCTGCAGGACGCCGGCGACGTCCGGCAGCTCGCTCACGTGGACCCAGCGGACGGGCCGCTCCAGGTGGTCCGCACCGGCCACCACGTCGGGCAGTCCGCGCCGCATCACGTCCAGGTCCAGCACCCGGGCGACGGTGGGGAGCATCGCGGGCCTCCAGCTGATCAGGGGTGTCAGGGAAATCTTGCCTCGGTGCGGTGCCCGCCCACCCGCCGCGCCGCCTTGCACCCTGTAAACCCCTTGCCGCCGGGCCTGCCGGAGTGACCCTTGTCACCCGATCGCCCGAGACGGCATGGTCGGGCAATCGGAAGTGGCGAAAACCGGGACGCGGCAGCGGAATCCGCAGCGTAACCAGAAGGCAACAGCGGAATCCCTTGTGGAAGCAAACTGGGCCTGTCAGGATCGCGCAATCCCGGTGAACCACCGCTTCGGATCTCTCCGTCTGCTATGCGGCGACTGGACCAGTCTCCGGCCATGGCTACGGGCATCGCCGCACCGCCGAGGAAGCATGGGCGTGCAGCGGCTTCCGCGCCGCGGCGCGGAAGCCGAACCACCGGGCACATGGAGGACAGCAGATGGACCTAACCAGCTTCGGCGCCGGCGCGCAGCACATCGCCGGGCGGGTGGTCACAGGGAGCGGCGACGAGCGGTTCCGGGTGGTCAACCCGGCCGACGGCAGCACCGTGGAGGAGGTCGTGCTGGCCTCGCCCGCCGACGTCGACGCCGCGGTCGACGCGGCCCGCGCCGCCCTCCCCGAGTGGTCCCGCGCCACCCCCGGCACCCGCGCCGAGGCCCTGGGCCGCCTGGCCGGCGTCCTCGCCGACCACGCCGAGGAGTTCGCCCGCGTCGAGACCTCTCAGACCGGCAAGCCGATCAAGCTCTCCACCGAGTTCGACGTCCCCGGCACCATCGACAACACCGCCTTCTTCGCCGGCGCCGCCCGCAACCTGGAGGGCAAGGCCGCCGGCGAGTACTCCGGCGACCACACCTCGTACGTGCGCCGCGAGGCGATCGGCGTGGTCGGCTCGATCTCGCCGTGGAACTACCCCCTGCAGATGGCCGCCTGGAAGATCCTCCCGGCGATCGCCGCGGGCAACACCATCGTCCTCAAGCCCGCCGAGCTCACCCCGCTGACCTCGCTGATGTTCGCCGCCGCGTGCACCGAGGCCGGCATCCCCGACGGCGTCGTCAACGTCATCACCGGCGCCGGCCGCACCGCCGGCGAGCACCTCGTCTCCCACCCCGCGGTGTCGATGGTGTCGTTCACCGGCTCCACCGCCGTCGGCAAGCGGGTCGCCGAACTCGCCACCGCCACCGTCAAGCGCACCCACCTCGAACTCGGCGGCAAGGCCCCGTTCGTGGTCTTCGACGACGCCGACCTGGAGGCCGCCGTGCACGGCGCGGTCGCCGCCTCCCTCATCAACAGCGGCCAGGACTGCACCGCCGCCACCCGCGCCTACGTCCAGCGCCCGCTCTACGACGCCTTCGTCGCCGGGGTCGCCGACCTGTACGCCGCGGTCCGCCTCGGCGACCCGCGCAACCCGCAGACCGACCTCGGCCCGCTGGTCTCCTTCGCCCACCGCGACCGCGTCGCCGGCTTCGTCGAGCGCGCCCGCCGCGACGGCGCCACCGTCGTGACCGGAGGCGGTACCGGCACCAAGGGCCACGACGGCACCGACCTCACCCTCGGCGCCTACCACCAGCCCACCCTGATCACCGGCGCCGCCCAGGACAGCGAGGTCGTCCAGGGCGAGATCTTCGGCCCCGTCCTCGTCGTCCTGCCCTTCGACAGCGACGAGGAGGGCCTGCGGCTCGCCAACGACACCCCCTACGGCCTCGCCGCCTCCGCCTGGACCCGCGACGTCCACCGCTCGCTGCGCGCCACCCGCGAGATCGCGGCCGGCTGCGTCTGGGTCAACGACCACATCCCGATCATCAGCGAGATGCCGCACGGCGGCTACAAGGCCTCCGGCTACGGCAAGGACATGTCGCAGTACTCCCTCGACGAGTACACCCAGGTCAAGCACGTCATGTACGACACCACCGCGGTGGCACGCAAGGATTGGCACCGCACGATCTTCGGGGACCGATAACCCCGTCCGTCCCCCACGCCCGAGCCCCCCTCAGGAGGGTGTCCCCGCATGCAGCTGAACGAGATCACCGACGGCCTGCCGGAGCCGGTCCGCAAGGCCTGGGAACGCAGCCTCACCAGCGGCCGCGCCGCCCTCAGCCGCCGGACGGTGCTGCGCGCCGGTGCGCTCGCGGCCGGCGCGGGCACCCTCACCGCCTGCGGCATCCCGCCGGCGAAGAGCCCGACCGGAAGCTCCGGCGAGGCCGCCAACGCCGCCGCGAAGGACCTCTCCGACACCGACAAGGTCGTCAACTTCTCCAACTGGCCGCTGTACGTCGACGTCGACCCCAAGGACGAGCAGAAGCACGGCACCCTCGACGCCTTCACCGCGGCCACCGGCGTCAAGGTCAAGTACACCGAGGACGTCAACGACAACGTCGAGTTCTTCGGCAAGGTCAAGCCGCAGCTCGCCGCCGGCCAGGACACCGGCCGCGACATCATGGTCCTCACCGACTGGATGGCCGCCCGGCTGATCCGCCTCGGCTGGGTGCAGAAGCTCGACCAGTCCCGGATCACCACCGCGATCACCAACCTGGAGGCCCGCTTCCGCGCCCCCGACTGGGACCCGGGCCGCCTCTACTCCTACCCGTGGGCGGGCATCCAGGTCGTCATCGCCTACAACAAGAAGGCGACCAAGGGGAAGGCCGTCACCAGCGTCTCCCAGCTGCTCGACGACCCCGAGCTCAAGGGCCGCGTCACCTTCCTGTCGGAGATGCGCGACACCATCGGCATGACCCTGCTCGACATGGACAAGGACCCGGCGAAGTTCACCGCCGACGACTACGCCGCCGCGATCGCCCGCCTCCAGAAGGGCGTCGACAGCAAGCAGATCCGCAAGTTCACCGGCAACGACTACGGCCAGGAGCTGTCCTCCGGCGACATCGCCGCCTGCGTCGCCTGGGGCGGCGACCTCATCCAGCTCAAGGCCGACAACCCCGACATCGAGTTCGTCGTCCCGGACAAGGGCTACGTCGCGTCGACCGACAACATGCTGATCCCGGCCCGCGCCCAGCACAAGCACAACGCCGAACGGCTCATCGACTTCTACTACCGGCCCGAGATAGCCGCCCGGCTCACCGCGGGCATCGGCTACGTCTCCCCGGTCACCGGCGCACAGGCCGAACTCGCCAAGCTCGACGCCGACGCCGCCGCCAACCCCCTGGTCATCCCCACCCCCGAGATGGCCGCCAAGGTCCACAACTTCCGCAGCCTCGGCGAGGCCGAGGAGAGCGACTTCGAGGACAGGTTCTCCAAGCTCATCGGCGCCTGACCCACGCCCCCGACCACCGGCCTCGGAGATAGGACCACACCATGACCGACCAGGCGACCGACACCACCGCGAAGGCCACCGGCCCCGCCGAAACCCCCTCGGGCGGCGACGTACGGCTCACCGGCATCAGCAAGACCTACGGCAGCTCCACCGCCGTCCACCCCCTCGACCTGACGATCCCCCAGGGCTCCTTCTTCGCCCTGCTCGGCGCGTCCGGCTGCGGCAAGACCACCACCCTGCGCATGATCGCCGGCCTGGAGGACCCGACCTCCGGCACCGTCCTCATCGGCGGACAGGACGTCACCGCCCTGCCCCCGTACAAGCGGCCGGTCAACACCGTCTTCCAGAGCTACGCGCTCTTCCCGCACCTCGACGTCTACGAGAACGTCGCCTTCGGCCTGCGCCGCCGCGGCAAGAAGGACGTCAAGAAGCAGGTCGAGGACATGCTGGAGCTGGTCGAACTCGGCCCGCTCGCCCGCCGCAAGCCGCACCAGCTCTCCGGCGGCCAGCAGCAGCGCGTCGCCGTCGCCCGCGCCCTCATCAACCACCCGCAGGTCCTGCTGCTCGACGAACCGCTCGGCGCCCTCGACCTCAAGCTCCGCCGCCAGATGCAGCTCGAACTCAAGCGCATCCAGACCGAGGTCGGCATCACCTTCGTCCACGTCACCCACGACCAGGAGGAGGCCATGACCATGGCCGACACCATCGCGGTGATGAACGGCGGACGCATCGAGCAGCTCGGCGCCCCCGCCGACCTCTACGAGAACCCCGCGACCACCTTCGTCGCCAACTTCCTCGGCCAGTCCAACCTCATCCCCGCCGAGGTCACCGGGAACTCCGGCGACGAGCTCCTGCTCAGCGCCGGCGGCACCCGACTCGCCGTCCCCCGCGCCCGCTGCGCCACCGACGCCACCAAGGTCCACCTCGGCGTCCGCCCCGAGAAGATCACCATCGCGCACTCCTCCACGGACGTCCCCGAGGACCGCAACCGCCTGGTCGGCACCGTCGTCGACTCCAGCTTCATCGGCGTCTCCACCCAGTACACCGTCCGCACCGGCACCGGCCAGGACATCGCCGTCTTCGAGCAGAACATGGAGCGCGACGGCCGGATCGTCCCCGGCGCCACCGTCCAGGTCCACTGGAACCCCGCCCACTCCTTCGCGCTCGACGCCTCCCAGGCGATCGACGCCGGCACCGCGGAGGAGGACGCGTGACCACCACCACCGAGACGGCGCCGCTCCAGGACGCCGCACCCCCCGCGCCGCCCCGGCGCACCCGGCGCAAGCTCGTCCCGTACTGGCTGCTGCTGCCCGGCATCGCCTGGCTCGTGGTCTTCTTCGCGGTGCCGATGGTCTACCAGGGCTCCACCTCCCTGCAGACCGGCTCGCTGGAGGAGGGCTTCCGCGTCACCTGGCACTTCGCCACCTACTGGGACGCCTTCACCGAGTACAAGTGGCACTTCGTCCGCTCCTTCGCGTACGCCGCCACCGCCACCGTGCTCTGCCTCGCCATCGGCTACCCGCTCGCGTACACGATCGCCTTCAAGGCCAGCAAGCGGTGGCGCAACGTCATCCTCATCCTGGTGATCGCGCCGTTCTTCAC
This sequence comes from Kitasatospora sp. NPDC093679, assembly GCF_040683455.1. NCBI lineage: Bacteria > Bacillati > Actinomycetota > Actinomycetes > Kitasatosporales > Streptomycetaceae > Kitasatospora > Kitasatospora sp. NPDC093679. Next base: position 6,422 of record NZ_JBFBDW010000028.1, on the reverse strand, counting down.
CAGCTTCCTGATCCGCACCCTGGCCTGGAAGACCATCCTGTCCGACGGCGGCTACGTGGTCGGCGCGCTCAACACCCTGCACGTCCTCGACCTCACCGACGCACTCGGCCTCACCGCCGGCCACCGCGTCCTCGCCACCCCGCTCGCCGTGGTCTGCGGCCTCACCTACAACTTCCTGCCGTTCATGATCCTCCCGCTCTACACCTCGCTGGAGCGGATCGACCCCAGGCTGCACGAGGCCGCCGGCGACCTCTACGCCAAGCCCTTCACCACCTTCCGCAAGGTGACCTTCCCGATCTCCCTGCCCGGCGTCGTCGCCGGCACCCTGCTCACCTTCATCCCCGCCTCCGGCGACTACATCAACGCCCAGCTGCTCGGCTCCCCCAGCGAGCAGATGGTCGGCAACGGCATCCAGAAGCAGTTCCTCAACGTGCTCGACTACCCCACGGCGGCAGCCCTGAGCTTCATCCTGATGGCCCTGATCCTGGGCGTGGTGACGGTGTACATGCGCAAGGCCGGAACGGAGGACCTGGTCTGATGAACAAGGTGTCCAGCTGGCTGCGCCGCAACCTCGTCACCCTCGCGGGCGTCCTCGCCCTCGCCTACCTCGTCCTGCCCAACCTGGTCGTCCTGCTCTTCTCGTTCAACAAGCCCGCCGGCAAGTTCAACTACGAGTGGGCCCAGTTCTCCACCGACGCCTGGACGGACCCCTGCGGCGTCGCCGACATGTGCGGCTCGCTCGTCCTCAGCCTGCAGCTCGCCCTCGCGGCCACCGCCGGCGCCACGGTCCTCGGCACCATGGTCGCCTTCGCCCTGGCCCGCTACCGCTTCCGCGGCCGCTCCGCCACCACCGGGCTGATCTTCCTGCCGATGGCCATGCCCGAGGTCGTCATGGCCGCCTCGCTCGGCACGCTCTTCCTCAACATGCGCATCCCGTTCGGCTTCACCACGATCCTGATCGCGCACATCATGTTCTGCCTGAGCTTCGTGGTCACCGCCGTCAAGGCCCGCGTCATGAGCATGGACCCGCGCCTCGAACAGGCCGCCCAGGACCTCTACGCCACCCCGGTGCAGACCTTCCTCAAGATCACCCTGCCGCTCGCCGCCCCCGGCATCGCCGCCGGCGCGCTGCTCAGCTTCGCCCTCTCCTTCGACGACTTCATCATCACCCAGTTCAACTCGGGCCCCACCACCGTCACCTTCCCGATGTTCGTCTGGGGCGCCTCGCAGCGCGGCATACCCGTCCAGGTGAACGTGATCGGCACCGCGATGTTCCTCGCGGCCGTCGTCCTCACCTTTGCCGGCCAGTGGATCGGCAACCGCCGGAAGGCCCGCGCCTGATGCCGCACCACTCCTCCTCCCCGTTCTACTGACCGAAGTCCGAACGACCATCAGAAAGCGGCTGATACGGCATGGACTCCGCCCGTGCGCTCAGTGACGTCAAACCCACCTCGTTCTGGCTGGAGGACCCGGGTCGGCCCGAGGCCCTCCCCGCCCTCGTCGGCGACACCACCTGCGACCTGCTGGTCGTCGGCGGCGGATACTCCGGCCTGTGGACGGCGCTCCTCGCCAAGGAACGCGACCCCTCGCAGGACGTCGTCCTCGTCGAGGCGGACGAGGTGGGCTGGGCGGCCTCCGGGCGCAACGGCGGATTCTGTGCCGCCAGCCTCACCCACGGCTTCGGCAACGGCCTGCAGCGCTGGCCCGCCGAACTGAACCGGCTCGAAGAACTCGGCCGCGCCAACCTCGACGCCATCGAGGACGCCGTCAAGAAGTACGACCTCGACTGCGAGTGGGAGCGCACCGGCGAGATCGACGTCGCCACCGAACCCCACCAGCTCGACGAACTCCACGAGGTCGCCGAGGCCCTCGCCGAACACGGCCTCGCCACCACCGTCCTCGACGCCGACCAGGTGCGCCGCGAGGTCGACTCGCCCACCTTCCTCGGCGGCCTCTGGGACCGCGACGGCGTCGCCATGGTCCACCCCGCCAAACTCGCCTGGGGCCTCAAGAAGGCCTGCCTCCGGCAGGGCGTCCGCATCCACGAACGCACCAAGGCCCTCACCCTCGTCGAACACGGCACCGGCATGGCCGTCCGCACCCCCTACGGCAGGGTCTTCGCCCGCCGCGTCGCCCTCGGCACCAACGTCTTCCCGTCCCTGCTCAAGCGCGTCCGCCCCTACATCGTCCCGGTCTACGACTACGCCCTCATGACCGAACCCCTCAACGACGAGCAGATGGCCGCCGTCGGCTGGCGCGGCCGCCAGGGCCTCGGCGACAGCGCCAACCAGTTCCACTACTTCCGGCTCTCCGCCGACAACCGCATCCTCTGGGGCGGCTACGACGCCATCTACCACTACGGCGGCAAGGTCCGCGCCGAGCACGACCAGCGCCCCGACACCTTCCGCACCCTCTCCCGGCAGTTCTTCGAGACCTTCCCCCAGCTCGAAGGAGTCCGCTTCACCCACGCCTGGGGCGGCGCCATCGACACCTGCAGCCGCTTCTCCGCCTTCTTCGACACCGCCCACCACGGCCGCGTCGCCTACGCCGCCGGCTTCACCGGCCTCGGCGTCGGCGCCACCCGCTTCGGCGCCGAGGTCATGCTCGACCTCCTCTCCGGCGAGCGCACCGAACGCACCGAACTGGAGATGGTCCGCAAGAAGCCGCTCCCCTTCCCGCCCGAACCCGTCCGCTGGGCCGGCATCGAACTCACCCGCTGGTCGCTCGACCGCGCCGACCGCCGCGGCGGCCGGCGCAACCTCTGGCTGCGCACCCTGGACCGCCTCGGCCTCGGCTTCGACAGCTGACCCCACCGCAGACCCGACCGCCGACGCCACCGCGGGGCGCACCCCGGCCACCCGGCCCGGATGCGCCCCGCGGCACGTCCGCGTCCGGCCGCCGGCCACCGCCCGGACCGAGAACCGCCGAAACCGGGTCCGCCTGGACCGAGAACCGCCTGGACCGAGAACCGCCGAAACGGTGTAAGAACCCGCACCCGCAGCCCTCTCCCCGGTGAGCGACCCCGACCGTCCCGAGGAGCACCGATGCCGCCCACCGCCCGCACCGCCGCAGCCTGGCTCGCCGCGGCCGCCCCCGACCCGCGCGCCTTCCTGCGCACCTGGGAACGGACCGGCCGCCGCCCCGCCCCGCTGCCCGCCGGTCGCCAGTGGGACGCCGTCCTCACCCCCGGCCCGTTCGGACGCACCGCCCTCGACGCCCTCGCCCGCCTCCCCGGACCGGGCCCCGTCCTCCAGGACCGCACCGCAGGCACCGTCGCCTTCCTCGTCCCCACCGGCACCGCCGACGGCTGGCTCGGCTCCGGCATCCGCACCCTCGGCCACGGCACCGCCCTCACCGTCCCCCACCCGGGCGGCACCGACCGCGCCCTGCACTGGCTGATCCCCCCGGACGGCACGGGCCGGCTCGTCGACCCCCGCCGCCTCGAACTCGCCCTCCACGACGCCGCCGCCCGACTCACCGGCCTCCCGTGACCCGCCGACCGAACCGCCCACCCGCAGGGCCACCGCAACGCCACCCCGAGGGCGAACCGCGCCAGACTGGTCCCATGACCGCAAGCGCGCTCTCCGACGAGCACCTCCGGCTGCTGGAGACCGCCCAGCCGCTCTGCCTCCGGTACGCCCTCGCCCTCGCCGGTCCCGACGCGCTCGCCGCCCACGGCCTCCCCGCCACCCGCTCCACCGGACTCGTCCTCGTCACCGGCGAGGGCCCGCCCCTCGCCGACATCGCCGCCGGCCTCGCCGAACACCTCCGCGCGGCCGGCCACCGCGCCCGCGTACAGCCCGGCACCCCGCGCCAGATCCAGCTGATCGGCACGCCCTGCCCGATCGACCTGCGCAAGGAGCCTCTGAGGCACCCTGCCGTGCTGCTCCCCGGCGCCCCCGTCCCGGTGGTCGCGCTGCCGGACGCCGCCGCGCTCGCCGTGCTCCTCCTCTGCGACCGGGGCCTGTCGGAGGACCTCGTCGCCCTGCACGTGCTGAGCGGCCCCTTCTCCGAGGGCGAGCTGCTGGCCCTGGCCGGCGCGCTCGACGAGGAGTTCCAGCCGGCGGTGCTCGCCGACCGGCTGGAGTCCGCGGCCGCGCTCGTCCACCCGGACGCCGCGGCCCGTTCGGCCTGGGCCCAGGCCTGGGCGCAGGACCTCCGACTGGACCTGATGGAGGTCCGGGAGGACGACGACGGGCTGCACGACCCCTATCTGGAGGACGTCGAGGCGGAGCAGCCCGACGACCTGTAAGGGTGAATCTCCGTTCCCCGTCACGCTGCTCGTTGAGGCCCGGCGGCAGGGTCCGCAGACTGGATTACGAGCGCGGGAGCCCCGTGATCCCGTCGTCCGGACGAAGCCGGGCGGCGCCGTTACCACGTACCGGCGGCCCACACACCGCACGGGACTTCGGAGGCAGACGATCTTGAGCAAGTCCAGCCCGAACAAGCACGTCACCCACTGGATCGGTGGCGCCCCCGTCGCCACCGCCGGCGCCGCGCCCCGTCGCGGTGACATCTTCGATCCGGCCACCGGACAGGTGTCGGGCCAGGTCGACTTCGCCGAGATCGCCGAGGTCGACCAGGCCGTCGCCGCTGCGGCCTCGGCGTTCGCCGAGTGGCGTCGCTCGTCCGTGGCCAAGCGCACCCAGGTGCTCTTCCGCTTCCGCGAGCTGTTCAACGCCCGCAAGGACGAGCTCGCGTCGATCATCGTCTCCGAGCACGGCAAGGTGCACTCGGACGCCCTCGGCGAGCTCGCCCGCGGCCTGGAGGTCGTGGAGTACGCCTGCGGCATCCCGCAGCTCTCCAAGGGCGGCTTCTCGGAGCAGGCGTCCACCGGCATCGACGTCTACTCGATCCGCCAGCCGCTCGGCCCGGTCGCGATCATCTCGCCGTTCAACTTCCCGGCCATGGTGCCGATGTGGTTCTTCCCGATCGCCATCGCGACCGGCAACACGGTCGTCCTGAAGCCCTCCGAGAAGGACCCGTCCGCCGCCAACTTCCTCGCCGAGCTGTGGAAGGAGGCCGGCCTGCCGGACGGCGTCTTCAACGTCGTGCACGGCGACAAGGTCGCGGTCGACCGCCTGCTGGAGCACCCCGACATCAAGTCGGTCAGCTTCGTCGGCTCGACCCCGATCGCCCGCTACGTCTACGAGACCGGCACCCGCTACGGCAAGCGCGTCCAGGCCCTCGGCGGCGCGAAGAACCACATGCTGGTGCTGCCCGACGCCGACCTCGACCTGAGCGCCGACGCCGCCGTAAACGCGGGCTTCGGTGCGGCCGGCGAGCGCTGCATGGCGGTCTCCGTCCTGGTCGCCGTGGACCCGATCGGCGACGAGCTGGTCGAGAAGATCAAGTCCCGTGTCGCCGCGCTGAAGGTCGGCCCCGGCTGCAACGGCGACTCCGAGATGGGCCCGCTGGTCACCGGCCAGCACCGCGACAAGGTCACCTCCTACGTCGAGTCCGGCCTCGCCGACGGCGCCGAGCTGGCGGTCGACGGCCGCAAGCACGCGATCGCGGCCGAGGACGTCAACGGCGCCCCGACCGCGGACGGCTTCTGGCTCGGCCCCACCCTGTTCGACCACGTGAAGCCGGGCATGTCCGTCTACAGCGACGAGATCTTCGGCCCCGTCCTCTCGGTCGTCCGGGTCTCCACCTACGAGGAGGGCCTGGCCCTCATCAACAGCAACCCGTACGGCAACGGCACGGCCATCTTCACCAACGACGGCGGCGCCGCCCGGCGCTTCCAGAACGAGGTGGAGGTCGGCATGGTCGGCATCAACGTGCCGATCCCCGTCCCCGTCGCCTACTACTCCTTCGGCGGCTGGAAGGCCTCGCTCTTCGGCGACGCCCACGCCTACGGCCCCGACGGCGTCCAGTTCTTCACCCGCGGCAAGGTCGTGACCCAGCGCTGGCTCGACCCGTCGCACGGCGGCATCAACCTCGGCTTCCCCACCAACAGCTGAACCTCCCCGCCCCGACCACCGGCCGGCCCCTCTCCCCGAGGAGCCGGCCGGTTCGTTTGCATCCGCTCCCCGTTCGGCGTAGTGTTCACTGGTCGCTCGGCAGGGAGCACCGGACACGCATCTGCGCGGACGGTCCCGGAGCGGCCAATCCCTTGAAACGCCACTTCCCGGCTCGGGCTGGGTCGCGTCTTGTCGCGTCCCCGTGCGAATTCGGCATGCGCGTTTATAGGAATTGCACTTCGGGCCGGCGCCGGATTCGCTTTTCGGAGCGGGGATCGGCTAAGGTTTGAAACGTCGGACGGGCCGTCAGGCCGGTTCCGACAAGGCAGTGAAGAAAGCACGTCGGTGAAGAGCACAGGCTCGGATCTGATAAGCTGGAAACACGAAAGAGCGAAACGCCCGGAGGGTCCGCTGGAAGGCGGTCCGAAGGAAGTGTCCGTTCCTTGAGAACTCAACAGC
>NZ_JBFBDW010000027.1:3197-106407 GCF_040683455.1 Kitasatospora sp. NPDC093679 | reverse complement strand
GTTGCCTGCGCGTCACACCTGACAGTCCTACCGGTTTCCACCCCGAAACGGGGGCAGAACCCGAAGATTGATCACAACATCACACAGGCCCTAGGAGCTGTCTTCAAACGGCGCTCGGGTGGTCGGTTCAGGGGCGCGGGGAACTGCGCAGTCCGGGAGCGGTGCTCCTGACGGATCCGGCTCACCCCTGGTCCGCACGGTGGCCCACATCCGAATCGGCCTTCGGCCGGGAGGCGCCCCCACGCACCCCTTGTGGTGCACCCCTGACACGCGTGACGGGAGGCTCCGCGGTGGTCCGCCGCGGAGCCTCCCGCGCCTACGTACGGGGGGCGGGCCGCGGTCGCGGCGGGCCCCCGTGCGGCGCCGACCGGATCACGTGCGGCGCCGCCCGTGGTGAGCCTGCCGCACCCGGCGGGCGGCCCGGAATCCGGAGCCCGGATTCCACGGATACGCAATCAATCCGGTTCGGTCGGGGCGACGGCCCGCGGCACCGCGGTGAGCTGCTGGCGGGAGCGTGCTCCGGTCTTCTGCAGGGCCCGCGCGACGTGCTGCTCGACCGTCCGCGGGGACAGGTGCAGGGCGGCGGCGATCTCCCGGTTGGTCATCCCGGCGGCGGCGAGCCGGGCGACCTCCTCCTCGCGCGGGGAGAGCAGGTCGCCGTAGGCGGGGCGGCCGGGCCCGCGGCGGTCCTCCGGCGGACGGTGGCCGCGCAGTTCGGCCCGGGTCCGGGCGGCGTCCCAGGTGGCGCCGAGCGCCTCGAAGGCGGCGGCGCTGTCGGCCAGTGCCTCGACCGCGGCCTCGGTGCCGGTGTCGCCGGCCTCCAGGGTGCAGCGGGCGGCCGCGGCGGCGGTGAGGGCTGCGTGGTACGGGCGGGGCAGTGCCCGGTAGCCGGCGGCGGCCCGCTCGTAGTGGGTGCGGGCGGTCTTCGGGTCGCCGGTGGCCTCGGCGAGGGCGGCCCTGGTCCAGTGCAGGGCGGCCTCGGCGGAGGGGGCGTCCCGGCCGTCGAGGCCGGCGGCGAACTCGGCGGCCATCTCGCGGGCCGCCGCGGCGGCCCCGGCGCGGGCGGTCGCCTCGACGGCCCAGGGGGCGAGTTCGGCGGCCCAGGCCCAGACGCCCTTGGCGCGCAGCCGGTCCCAGGCGAGGGCGGCCTCGGCGGCCGCACCGGCGACGTCCTCGCGGGCGAGGGCGAGCCGGATCAGTGCGCCGGAGGAGGCGGCCGACAGCGGGACGGGGCCGTGGTCGCGGTCCGGGGCGTCCGGGCCGGAGAGGTACTCCTCGGTCTCGGCCCAGGCGCCGCGGGCCAGCGCGAGCAGCCCGAGCACCAGCCGGGCGTCGGAGGCGATGAAGGGCATGTCGCCGGCCTCGGCGACCAGGGCGCCGGCGCGGCCGGCGAGGCCGGCCCAGCGGCCGGTCGCCCAGTCGAGGACGAGGGTGCAGCCGCGACCGGTCTGCTCGGCGTAGGAGGCTCCGCTGCGGGCGGCCAGGGCGACGCCCTCGCCGAGCAGGGCGCGGGAGCGGTCGTAGTGGCCGATCCAGACGGCGGCGTCGGCGGCGTTGCACAGCCCGCGGGCGGCCTGCTGGCGGACGGCGACGGGTTCGCCGTCCCGCGGCAGTGCGTCGACCAGCGGCCAGGCGGCGGGGTCGCCGATGTTGAGCAGCACGCTGACCCGGTTCGCGGCGACCGCGGCCCGGACGACCGGGTCGCCGACCTGCTCGGAGACGGCGAGGGCGCGTTCGATCCAGGCGACGTTCTCGGCGAGCGGGGCACCCGGCCAGTACGGCATGGAGAGCGCGGACATGGCCCGGGCGAGCAGCACGGGCTGTTCCTGGAGCTCGCCGACGGCCCGCTCCAGTTCGGCCAGGCCGTCGGTGCAGCGGCCGATCTGGTTGCAGAGCAGCAGGCCGAGGTCGAGGCGGATCTCGCCGCGCAGGGCGGGGGCGAGGCCGTGGTCGGCGACGATGTGCTGCAGCACGGCGAGGGTGCGGTCGGAGCGCAGGCCCATCACCGCGGAGCGGGCGAGCAGGGTGACCAGCCGGGAGCGGGCGTGCTCGGGCACCGGGCCGGTGGCGAGCGCGGACTCCAGCAGGGCGACGGCCCGCTCCAGGTCTCCGCGGTCGGCGTGCCGCTGGGCGGCCCGTTCGACGGCCTGCAGCCAGCCGCGTTCGCGTCCGCAGGCCCGGCGGTGCCCGGCCACCCGTTCCCAGGGCACGGGCTGCCGGCGGACGAGCAGGTCGGCGGCGCGGCCGTGGAGCTCCTCCCGGTGCGGGCCGGTCAGGTGGTCCCGGACGGCGGTGGCCGCGAGCGGGACGCGGAAGCCGTACCGGCCGTCGCCGTGGTCGTGCAGGGCCGCGGTGCGCAGGGCCGCCTGGACGGCCGTGCGGCCGGTGTCGGGGGCCAGCCCGGCGACTTCGGCGAGTTCCGCGGCGGTGGCGGGTTCGCCGAGGACGGCCGCGGCGTGCACGACCCCTCGGTGCGCGGCGGGCAGGGCGGCGGTGCGGCGCAGGGCGAGGGCGGTGAGCCGCGGCGGGGGTGCGAAGGCGCCCGGGGGCCGGCCGTCCCGGGCGGCGAGCAGGTCGAGCAGGTCGGCGACCACCTGGGCGGTGCCGCCGGCCGCCCGGTGCAGCCGGTCCGCGAGGTCGGGCGGGCAGCGGTCGGCGCCGAGCGCGGCGGCGGCCATCCGCCGGACCTCCTCGGGGCCGAGCGGTCCGAGGCGGTGGCGGACGACGGTGAGCCCGGCGGCGTACTCGGTGTCCGGGCCGAGCGGCAGCCCGGGCTCGTCCAGCTCCTCGGGGCGGTAGCCGAGCACGCAGGCGAGGCCGGCCGGCGGGTCGGCGAGCAGGGCGCCCAGGGCGGCCCGGCGGTCCGGGCCGGCCCGGTGGACGTCGTCGGCGAGGAGCAGCGCCGGGCCCGCGGCGGGGCCCTCGGCCGGGGCTGCGGCCTGCGGGTCGGTGCGGACGGGCACCGGGACGCCGTGGGCGAGCCGGGCGAGCAGGCGGCTCTTGCCGGTGCCGGCCTCGCCCTCGACGAGCAGCAGGACGGGGCGGCCGCCGCCCTCGGCCGTCCAGGCCCGGGCCAGCAGGTGCCGCAGCGCGGTCTCGTTCAGTGCGTCCACACGTGCCACCCTGTCGGAGTTCACCGGACCGCCGGGCTTTCTTTGCGTATCCGTACTTCAGTCTCCACTGATTGCCGCGACCGTGGGAGGGCGGGCAGCGTGGTCCGGGTCATGGCCTCGCGGCCCGTGGGTCGGCGGGGGCCGCCGCCGATGCCGCCCACCGCGCAGGCAGGAGCCCCGCGTGAGGAATTCGACCTCTTCCAGACCCGTCGCCCTGGCTCCCGGACCGGACGTTCCGGTCCGGCCCCCCCGGCTGACGGCCTCGGTCACCCTCCCCGCCGTGCCCGAGTCGGTGCCGCGGCTGCGCGCCACGGGGCGGGCGCTGGTGCGCAGCCGGCGGTTGCCCGCGGACGTGGCCGAGGCGCTCTCGGTGATCGTCACGGAGCTGGTGACCAATGCGGTGCTGCACAGCGGCAGCGTGGACGTGTCGGTGCTCTTCGAGGTGTGCGAGTCCGCGCTGACGGTGCGCGTCCGGGACTGGGGCCGGTGGCGCGAGCGGACCGCTCCGCGCCGCGAGCCGGCCGACGTGGACGCGGCGTTCGGGCGCGGCCTGGACCTGGTCGACGCCTTCGCGGTGGACACCACCGTGGTCCGCTCCCCCGACGGCACCCTCGTCGAGGCCGTGATCGCCCTGTAGGGCCCCTCCCCGGCACGCGGCGGACGCGAAGGCCGCGGTGCCGCGGTCGGCGCGGTGCCCGCGCAAAGACCCGGCCAAATCTATGGCATGCCCCCTTCAATGAAGGGGTGGGCTGCTGTCACGCTTCTCTCGGCCTCGCGACCGGCGGGCCCCGATCCCCGTCGGTCGTCAACGTGCCTTCCGTACGGGCGGGTTGACCCTTCGTCCGGCACGGAAGGGTCCCCTACCCGAAGAGGATCGATGAGAAGCACCCTTCTCCCCCTGGTCGCCGCCGGCGCGCTGCTCGCGGCCGCCGTGGCGGCCACCGGTGCCACCACGGCCACGGCAACCGCGGCGGCGGCCTGTACCCCCGCCCAGGTGGTCGCCAACGGCGGTTTCGAGTCCGGCGGTTCACCCTGGTCCGCGTCGAGCGGAGTGATCACCAGCGGCGGCGGGCAGACCGCGCACGGCGGCAGCTCCTTCGCCTGGCTGGACGGCTACGGCTCCTCCCACACCGACACGCTCTCCCAGTCGGTGACCCTGCCCGCGGGTTGCACCTCGGCCACGCTCAGCCTCTGGCTGCACGTGGACACCGCGGAGACCACCGCCGCCACCGCCTACGACAAGCTCACCGCGAGCATCGGCGGTACCGCGCTGGCGAGTTGGTCCAACCTGGACGCCCGTCCCGGCTACCTGCAGAAGACCTTCGACGTCTCCTCCTTCGCGGGTCGCACGGTGGCGCTCTCCTTCACCGGCACCGAGGACTCCGGCCTGCAGACCAGCTTCGTGCTGGACGACATCGCGCTGAACGTCTCCGGCGGCGGCACCCCGACACCCACGCCCACCCCGACGCCGACGCCGAGCCCCACCGGCACCCCGACGCCGGACGCCACCCGGACCCCGGCCGCACCGGCCTACACCGTCTCGCTGAGCAGCGACGCCTCCGGCGCGTCCTGGACGGGCCACGAGAGCGTCTCCTTCACCAACGCCTCGGCCACCCCGCTCACCGAGGTGTACCTGCGGCTGTGGGACAACGCGCACGGCAGCTGCCCGAGCACCCCGATCACCGTCACCAACGTCACCGGCGGCACGGCCTCCGCGCTCTCGGTGGCCTGCACGGCGATGAAGGTCACCCTGCCCGCGCCGCTGGCCCAGGGCCAGGGCGGAACGGTCGGCTTCGACCTCGGCATCACCGTGCCGAGCGGCGCGGACCGCTTCGGCCACGACGGGGCGTACGACTTCCTCGGCAACGCGCTGCCGGTGCTGGCCGTCCGGGACGCCGCGGGCTGGCACCTCGACCCGTACACCAACAACGGGGAGTCGTTCTACTCGCTGGCCGCGGACTTCGACGTGACCCTGGACCACCCCAGCGGCCTGCTGGTGCCGGCCACCGGGACCTCGGTGGACACCCCCGGCGCCCCGGGCCGCACCGTCACCCGGGCCACGGCGGCCAAGGTGCGCGACTTCGCCTGGGGCGCCGGGCCGTTCACCAGGATCAGCGGCACCTCGGCGGCGGGCGTGAAGGTCAACGTCTACGCGGTGAGCGGGATCTCCTCCGGTGACGCCCAGTCGATGCTGTCCACCGCCGAGTCCGCGGTGGACGCCCACGCGCAGCGCTTCGGCGCCTACCCGTACGCCGAGTTGGACGCGGTGCTCGACAACGGCTTCTGGTTCGGCGGCATGGAGTACCCGGGCTTCGTGCTCGACCTGGTCTCCACCACCGCGCTGACCCACGAGATCGCGCACCAGTGGTTCTACGGGATCGTCGGCGACGACGAGTACACCAGCCCGTGGCTGGACGAGTCGTTCACCGACTACGCCACCGACCTGGCGCTCGGCAAGACCGGCAGCAACTGCTGGAGCAGCGTCTCCTGGTCGTCCTCCGCCGAGAAGATCACCGACTCGATGGCGTACTGGGACGCGCACGCGTCCCGGTACTCCACCGTCGTCTACACCTACGGCAAGTGCGCCCTGCACGACCTGCGGCGACTGATCGGCGACGGCGCGATGAGCACCCTGCTGCACGACTACGCGCAGTCGCACTGGTACGGGGTGAGCACCACCGCCGAGTTCAAGGCGGCGGCCCAGGCCGCGGCCGGCACCGATCTGACCTCGTTCTGGACCCAGCACCGGATCGAGGGCTGAGGGCCGGACCGCCCCCGACGCGCACGGCGCCGGGCGCCCCCGTGGAGGGGGCGCCCGGTGCTCCGCCGTTCGAGTGATACGAGGACCCGGACGGGACGGCCGGTCAGGCCAGCAGCTTCGCCTTCGCCTTCTGGAACTCCTCCTCGGAGATGGCGCCGGTGGTCTTCAGGTCGGCGAGCTTGGCCAGCTGGTCGGCGTGGCTCCGGCCCGTGCCGCCGGCTCCGCCGTCCCCGCCGCCGTCGGCGGCCGCGCGGCGGATGTACGCCTGGAACGCCTCGTCCGTCCGCTGCGCCTGCTCCAGATCACGCTGGGCCATCGAGCCGCCGCGCGCGATCAGGTAGACCAGCACGCCGATCAGCGGCAGCAGGATGACGAAGATCGTCCAGCCGGCCTTGCCCCAGCCGCCCATGTCCTTGCTGCGGAAGATGTCCGTGATGATCTTGAATAGCAGGAAGAACCAGAGGATGAAGACGAAGAGCTCCAGCATCGTCCAGAAGATGTTGAGCAGCGGGTAGTCGTCCATGGCACTCCCGTCCCAGCCGTTCGCCGGTCGACCGGCGGGCTGTCGGTCCACGGCGGCGCCCCCGCACCGCCCGCCCCAGCCGTCCGGTCCGGACAGGGGACAAAACGAGTCATACCATCGCATTCCGGGCGCAGCACTCGGCGTGTCGGCCGATCGGGGGCTCCGTGGCGGCCCGCCGTCCGGTCACGCCCCGGCAAGCGCGCGGTCACGATTCGGCCGACTGCCGCCGAGGTCGGCAGTCGTCCTTGTGCGGGCCGGGCCGGATGATTTTGACTAGCACTGCTAGTTAAAAGTCGACGAGGGAGCGCCCGTGAGACCACCCGCCCCGGCTCCGCCCGCCGCCGCACCGACTGGCCCCGCCCCGAAGCCCCGGCTGCGCGGCCTGCCCGAAGAACCGCCAGCCCGGCGGCCCGTCCGGTCCCGGGCCGACACCGCCTCCGAACAGCTGCTCCGCCGCACCGCCGGCCACCTGCTGCAGGACGTCGACGGACTCGCCCGCGAGCTCGTCGCGCAGATCAGCGCCCGGGAGCCCGCCTACCCCGCCACCATCGGCCCCGAGGAGCTGCGGCTGGAGGTGCGCACCTCGCTGGAGAGCTCGGTGCGCACCCTGCTCGACCCGCCCGGCACCTGGGAGGCCGCCCGGCTCTGCTCCTGGCAGATCGGCGCCCGCCGCGCCCAGCGCGAACTCCCGCTGGACGCCCTGCTGCACGCCTTCCGGCTCGGCGGGGCCCTGGTCTGGCGACGGCTGGTCGAGACGGCCACCCGCCGCGAGCCCGACCACGCCCACCTGCTGCTGCACAGCGCCGCCGGCATCTGGAGCTTCGTCGACGAGCACTCCGACCTGATCACCCAGGCCTACCGGCTGGTCGAGAGCCAGACCGCCCGCGAGCACCGCGAACGCGCCCGCGCCATGGTGCAGGCTCTGCTCGACGGCACCACCCGGATCACCGACCTGCCCACCGTCGCCGCCGCGCTGGACCTCCCCGAGCGCGGCCGGTACGCGGTCGCCGCCCTCGCCGGACCGGTCGGGCCGCCCCGGCACCCCGCCGAGGCCGCCCCGGCGCAGGCCGGACCGCCGCCCGGCGTCCGGATCGTCCGGCACCGCGGCACCGACGGCGAGCACGCCCTCGTCCTGCTCGGCGACGCCGACCCGGCCGAGGTCGCCGCCTGCCTCGGCCACCACCGCGGCGCCCGGGTCGGCATCGGCACCGTCGTCGAGGAGCTCGCCGAGATCGGCGCCGCCCGGCGCTCCGCCGACATCGCGCTGCGCACCTGCACCGCCGACGGCGACGTCGCCCTGCTGCACGAGCGGCTGTCCACCGCCCTGGTCGTCTCCCTCCCCGACTTCGGTACCGCGCTGGTCGACCGGGCGCTCGGCGCCGTCCTGGAGCTCGACGTCCAGGACCGCGAGTCGATGCTCAGCACGCTCGACGTCTGGCTGGACAGCGCCGGCTCCGCCCAGCGGGCCGGCACCCGGCTGTTCTGCCACCGCAACACCGTACTCAACCGGCTGCGCCGGTACGAGCAGTTGAGCGGCCGCAGCCTCAACCACCCGCGCCACCTGGTCGAGTTGTCGCTCGCCCTGGACGCGTACCGGCTGCTGCCGTCCTGACACCGCGGCGCCGTCGCCGGGTCCGTCCTGAAGCCCCGGCGGCGGACCTGCCGTGCACTCTCCCCGCTCCCGGACCGCCCGCGCCGCCCCCGGCCGCCGGTACTGGTCGAGCTCACAACGCGGCCCGCCGGGCGCTGTGCAGCCGCAACGCGTGCCCGTCCCGCCATGGACCGCCGCTCCGCCGCCGTGGTGTCCTGCCGCTCACCCAGAACCGGGCGGACGCCCCCGCCGCCCGGGCTTCCCACCCTCCCGAGCGGCTGCTGCCCCGTGTGCGCGGCCCGGCGCTCGGACGCAAGGAGCACCATGAGCCCACCCGAGCGGTCGAGCACGCTGACCGTCGAGAATCTGCACGTCGCCTACGGGCGCGCCGTCCGGGCGCTGCGCGGGGTCTCGCTGGACCTCCCGGCCGGGCGGATCACCGCCGTCCTCGGCGCCAACGGGGCCGGCAAGAGCACCTTGCTGCGGGCCGTCTCCGGCACCCTCGGCCTGCACCGGGGCGCGGTCACCGCCGGGACGGTGGCGGTCGACGGCCGTCCGCTGGCGGAGGACGCGGCCCTGGCCGTGCGCGCGGGCGTCGTCCAGGTCCCCGAGGGCAGACGGGTGTTCGCCGACCTCACGGTCGAGGAGAACCTGCGGGCCGGCGAGCTCGGCCGCGGCCGCCGCGGCGCCGCGACCCGGCGGGAGGCCCGCGAGCGGGTCTTCGCCCTGCTGCCGGTGCTGGCCGAGCGCCGCCGCCAGCGGGCCGGCCTGATGTCCGGCGGCGAGCAGCAGATGCTGGCGATCGGACGGGCGCTGATGGCCGATCCGCGCGTCCTGCTGCTGGACGAGCCCTCGCTCGGCCTGGCCCCGCGGATGGTGCGGCGGATCGGCGCGATCGTGCAGGAGATCAACCGGCAGGGCACCTCCGTCCTGCTGGTCGAGCAGAACACCGCGATGGCCCTCGCCGTCGCGCACCGGGCGCTGGTGCTGGAGAACGGGCTCGTCCGGCTGGAGGGCACCGCCGCGGAGCTCGCCGCCGGCGACGAGGTCCGCCGGCTCTACCTCGGCGCCGCCGAGGAGGACGGCCAGGCCACCGCCGCCCGTCCGCCCGTCCGCGAACTGCGCAGGTGGACGGCATGACCGCCCCCGCCGCCCGGCTGGAGGTCCGCGGCATCACCGTCCGGTTCGCCGGCCTCACCGCACTCGACGACGTCTCGTTCACCGTCGAACCGGGCACCGTGCACGCCCTGATCGGCCCGAACGGCGCCGGCAAGTCCACCTGCTTCAACGTGCTCTCCGGCGTGTATCGGGCCGCCTCCGGCAGCGTCGCCTACGGCGGGCGGGAGATCACCGGCATGCCGCCGCACGCCGTCACCGGGCTCGGCATCGCCCGGACCTTCCAGAACATCGTGCTCACCGCGGGCACCGTCGCCGACAACCTGATGCTCGGCCGGCACCGGCTCACCCGGGCCGGATTCGCCGCCACCGCCCTGCGCCTGCCGAGCGCCGTCCGCGAGCAGCGGCGGCACCGCGCACGGGCCGCCGAGATCGCCGGGTTCCTCGGCCTGGAGGCCCACTTCGACCAGCCGGTCGGCGCGCTGCCCTACGGCGTGCGCAAGCGGGTCGAGCTGGCCCGGGCGCTCTGCGCCGAACCCGGACTGCTGCTGCTCGACGAGCCGGTGGCCGGAATGAACCCCGCCGAACGCCTGGAGACGGCCGACACGATCGCCGCGATCCGCGCCGCCCTCGGCATCTCCGTCCTGCTGGTCGAGCACGACATGGGGATGGTCATGCGGCTCGCCGACACCGTCACCGTCCTCGACTTCGGCCGCCGGATCGCCGACGGCACCCCGGAGGCCGTCCAGCAGGACCCGGCGGTGCTCCGCGCCTACCTCGGACAGGAGGAAGCAGCATGACCCGGCTCGCCGAAACCCTGCTCGACGGGATCGCCCTCGGCTCCGTCTACGCCCTGGTCGCGCTGGGCTTCACCGTGGTCTTCAAGGCCTCCGGGGTGATGAACTTCGCGCACGGCTCCGTCCTGCTGCTCGGCGGCTGGGTGGTCGCCGCCACGCACGGCGCGGTCGGCTTCCCGTTCGCCGTGCTGCTCGGCGCGGCCGCCTCCGCGGCCGCCTCCGGCCTGCTCCACCTGCTCACCGCCCGCGGGGTGCGCGGGGCGGGCGCGCACGTCGCCACCATCCTCACCATCGGGGCCGACCTGGTGCTGCTGACCGCGCTGGCCCGGGCGATCGGCGCCGACTACCTGGCCACCGGCGACCCGTGGGGCCCGGCCGTGGTCCGGATCGGCGGGGTGCACGCCGCCGAGGCCCGGCTGGCCGGGATCGCCGTCTCCGTCGCCCTGATCGGGGCGGTCTTCGCCGCCTTCCGCTGGACCCGCTGGGGGCTGGCGATGCGGGCCGCCTCCGCCGACGAGGAGGCCGCCGCGCTGATGGGGGTGCGGCTCGGCCGGATGCGGCTGACCGCCTGGTGCGCGGCCGGTGCGCTGGCCGCCGTCGCCGCGGTCTTCCTGGCCGCCTTCCCCGCGCCGGGCCTGGACCGCTCGACCGGTCAACTCGCGCTCGCCGCCTTCCCCGCGGCGATCCTCGGCGGCCTGGACTCGGCCGCCGGAGCCCTGGCCGGCAGCCTCGCCATCGGCCTGGCCGGCGCCCTCGCCGCCGGTTACCAGGACGCGCTCGGCGCGTTCGGCGAGGGCCTGCCCGGCATCGCCCCGTACCTGGTGATGGTCGCCGTCCTGCTGGTGCGGCCCTCGGGGCTGCTCGGATCGAAGGAGGCCGTCCGTGTCTGAGCTGATCACCGGGCGCCGCGCCGCGGCCGCCGCAGGCGTCCTCGTGCTGCTCGCCCTGCCCTTCTACGCGGACGGGTTCTGGCTGCAGAGCGGGCTGTTCGCGATGGCCGCGGTGCTCGGCGCGATCGGCCTCGGCCTGCTCACCGGCACCGCAGGGCAGCTCTCGCTCGGCCACTCCTTCTTCCTCGCCGTCGGCGCGTACGGCTACGTCTGGTTCTCCGGCGGGGCGTCCGGCAGCGGTCCGTCCAAGCTCACCGGGCTCGGCCTGCCGCCGCTGCTCGCCCTCGTCCTCGCGATCGCGCTGGCCGGCGCCGCGGGCGCGGCGTTCAGTCCGATCGCCGGCCGACTGCGCGGCATGTACCTGGGCGTGGCCACCCTCGCCCTGGTCTTCCTCGGCCAGCACGTGATGCTCAACTCCCGCAGTGTGACCGGCGGTTTCAACGGCCGGCCGGTCGAGCCGATGGCGCTGTTCGGCTTCTCGTTCAGCGACGCCTCGCCGCGCGGCCTGGCCGTGCTCGGTGTGCCCTTCGGCGGCCTCGAACGGCTCTGGTACCTCGGGCTGGCCCTGGTCGCGCTCGGCCTGTTCACCGCCCGCAACCTGCAACAGGGCCGCCCCGGACGGGCGTTGGCCGCACTGCGGGACAGCGGCACCGCCGCCGCCGTGATGGGCGTGCCGGTCGCCCGGTACCGCTGCGCCGCGTTCACCGTCTCCTGCCTGTACGCCGGGGCCGGCGGGGCGCTGACCGCGCTGGCCTTCAAACGGGTGGTGCCCGACCACTTCGGGCTCGCCCTGTCGATCGACTTCCTCGCGATGATCGTGATCGGCGGGCTCGGCTCGGTCGGCGGCGCGGCCGCCGCGGCCGTCCTCGTCTCGCTGCTCCCGCAGGTCCTCACCGTGTACGCCGACCGGCTGCCGCTGATCGCCCCCGCGGGCTCGGACGCCTTCGGCGCCACCCCCGGCGAGGCCGCCCGCTACCTGTACGGCGCGGCCGTCGTCCTGATCCTCACCCTCGCCCCGGACGGACTGGCGGGCCTCGCCCGCCGGTACCGGCCGCGGCGCGCGCCGGCCGCCGCAGCCGCGGCGCCGGCGCCCGTCCCCGTCCCCGTCCCCGTGACCGTCTCCCGCACCGCCACCCGTCCCTCGCCCGGCAAGGAGCCGACCCCGTGACCGATCGCAGAACGCTCAGATCCGCAGCCGCCCTCGCCGTCCTCGTGCTCGCCGCGACCGGCTGCAGCACCAAGGCCGACACCTCCTCCGACCGGGTCGGCGAGGACGGCGTGAAGATGGGCCCCGGCGTCACCGGGACGACCATCACCCTCGGCGCCCTCACCGACCTCAGCGGCGTCTACGCCTCGCTCGGCAAGAGCATCGTCAACGCCCAGCAGCTGTGGGTGGAACAGACCAACAAGGTCGGCGGCATCTGCGGCCGCAAGGTCGAGATCAAGGTCAAGGACCACGGCTACGACGTGCAGAAGGGCGTCGCCGCCTTCGCCGAGATCGAGCCCGACTCGGCGATGCTCACCCAGGTCATCGGATCGCCGGTGGTCGCCGCGCTCAAGCAGGAGATCGCCGGCAAGAAGATCCTCACCCTGCCGCTCGGCTGGTCCTCCACCCTGCTCGGCCAGAACTACATCCAGGTGGTCGGCCCCACCTACGACATCGACATGATCAACGCGGTGGACTTCCTGACCCGCAAGGCCGGACTCGCCGCGGGGGACAGGATCGGCCACGTCTACTTCGAGGGCGAGTACGGCGAGAACGCCCTGGCCGGCGCCGAGTACGCGGCGAAGCAGCACGGCTACGGCATCGTCGGACAGAAGATCAAGGCCACCGACACCGACCTCGGCGCCCAGGTCACCGCCCTCAAGCAGGCCGGGGTGAAGGCGATCCTGGTCAGCGCCGGGCCCAAGCAGTCCGCCTCGCTGGTCGGCCTGGCCGGCGCCCAGGGACTCACCGTGCCGGTGGTCGGTTCCGCCCCCGGCTTCGCCCCGCAGCTGCTGGACAGCGCCGCCGCCCCCGCCCTGGAGAAGATGTTCTACCTGGTCAGCGGCTACCCGGCGCCCAGCGCCGACACCCCGCGGATGCGCCAGCTGGTGCAGGACTACCAGGCGAAGTACCCGGGCGCGCCGGTGGACAGCGGCGTGGTCAGCGGCTGGGTGGCCGCCCAGGTCGCCGCCGAGGCGCTCGGCAACGCCTGCACCGCCAAGGACCTCACCCGCGAGGGCATCGTGGCCGCCCACCGCAGCCAGAAGGCGCTCAACGTCCTGGACGTGCCGCTCGACTTCACCGACGCCGCCAAGCCCTCGGCGTACGGCTCGTTCATCCTCAAGCCCGCCAAGTCGGCCACCGGCGGCCTCGCCGTCGCCGAGGCCGCCCACGAGGTCGCGGCCACCCGCGGCTACCCGCTGCCCCGGGGCTGAGCCCACCCGGGCGGCCGGGCCGACCCGGCCCGGCCGCCCGTACTCCGCCGGCTCCCACGAAGGAGCCCCCGACGTGTCGTTCTTCCCCGCCCGGCGCCCGGCCGGCCGGGCCGGTCAGCCGGCCAGGGCGGCGCGGCGGGGAGCGTACGGGTCGGACCACGCCTGGGCGGGGCGGTGCCGGGCGCGTTCGCGGGCGTAGGCCCGCAGCAGCGGTTCGTAGCGGTACCGGCCGGGCTCGCGGGCGGTGAGCAGGCCGGCGTCGGTGAGCCGTTCCAGGACGCGTTCGGCGCGGGCCGGGGGTTCGCCGAGCAGGCGGGCGGCGGTGCTCAGGCCGACGGTGTCGGTCGGGGCGAGGGCCAGCAGGTGGAAGGCGCGGGCGGTCGGCGGGTCGAGGCTCTCGCAGCCCGCCGCGAAGGCCGCGCGGACGTCCAGGCTGCCGAGGCGGAGTTCGTCCAGGGCACGGCCCTCGTCGACGATCCGCTCCACCAGGTGCCCGACCGTCCAGGAGGGCCGGGCGGCGAGCCGGGCGCCGCAGATCCGCAGGGCGAGCGGCAGCCCGCCGCAGGCGGCGGCGAGCTGGCCGAGCGCCCGGGGTTCGGCGTCCGCCCGGGCCGGGCCGACCAGCCGGGCGAGGAACTGCCGGGCCTCGTCGGCGGGCAGCGGCCCGAGGTGCAGGGCGTGGCTGCCGCCGAGGTCGGGCAGCCGGGTACGGGCGGTGACCAGGGCGGAGTTGCCGGGCCCGGCGGGCATCAGCGGCCGGATGTGGGCGCTGTCGCGGGCGTCGTCCAGGACGACCAGTGTCCGTCGGCCGGCCAGCAGCGAGCGGAACAGTGCCGTCCGGGAGTCGGTGTCCGACGGAACGGCGGCGGCGGGCACGCCGAGGGCCAGCAGGAAGCTGCCGAGCACGGCGTGCGGGCCGGCCGACTGCCGGTGGCTGCCCCGCAGGTCGGCGTAGAGGATGCCGTCGGGGTAGGCGCCGCGGGCGGCGTGCGCGGCGTGCTGGACGAGGGCGCTCTTGCCCGCGCCGGGCTGGCCGCTGACGACCGCGATCAGCGGGGCGCGGCGGTCGTCGGCGGTGAGCAGCGCGGCGAGGTCGGCGGCCGGCTCCGTCCGGCCGGTGAAGTCGGTCAGGCCGGGCGGGAGTTGGAAGGGGGTGACGAGGACGGTACGGGTTCGGGCGGCCGGGCGGGCGGGTGCGGCGAGGGCGGGGTCGGCGCGCAGGATGCGGCCGTGCACGGTGCGGATCTCGCTGCCGGGGTCGACCCCCAACTCGTCGGCGAGCACCCGGCGGACCTCCCCGTAGACGGCGAGCGCCTCGGACTGGCGGCCGCTGCGGTAGAGGGCGGTCATCAACTGGGCCCAGAGGCGCTCGCGTTCGGGGTGGGCTGCGGTCAGCGTCCGCAGTTCGCCGAGGAGTTCGGTGTGCCGGCCGAGGGCGAGCGCCGCCTCGGTCCGGCCTTCGAGGACGTCGAGGCGGGCTTCGGCGAGCCGACCGGCCTCGGAGCGCCGCAGCGCCTCGGAGGGGACGTCGACGAGGGCGGGTCCGCGCCAGAGCGCGAGCGCCGCCTCGTAGTGGGCGGCGGCCTGCTCGGCGTCGCCGTTGCGGAGCCGGTCGTGGCCGAGGTCGCGCAGCCGGGTGAACCGGTCGGCGTCGAACTCCTCGGCGGCGACGGCCAGGAGGTAGCCGCCGGCCTCCGTGGTGAGCCGGGGCCCGGCCTCGCCGAGGGCCTTGCGCAGCCGCATCACGTAGTTGCGCAGGGTGGTGGCGGCGGTGCGCGGCGGCCACCCGTCCCACACGGTGTCGGCCAGGACGTCGGCCGGTACGACCTGCCCTCGCCGGACGAGCAGGGCCGCCAGCAACGCCCGCTGTTTGGCCGCGGCCACCGGGCGGTCGCCCTCCGCGTCCCGCACCAGCAGCGGCCCGAGTATTCCGAACTCCATCCCCACGCTCCCCCACACCTCGGCCTGGTGCGCCGGGCGGCGGGGCCCGTCCCCCGGTCCGCCGCCCGGCGTGACTCCGTTCTATGCCGGTGCGGGGTTGACCGGTGGATCTTGCGGTGACGACCAATCAACTCCGGGCAGCGCCGGTCTTCCGAGGTGGGCGCGGACGGCGGCGCGGCACGGCCGACCCGCTCCGGGGAGCGGGCGGGGGCGGCGACGGGGCGGATTCGGCCGGGCCGCCGCCGGCCGCCGCCGGCCGCCGTCCGGGCCGGTCAATCAATTCCGGTCAACGGCCGGTTCAGCCGCAGTGGCTCCAGCCGCTCGTCCAGGTGGTGCCGCGGTAGGAGCCGCCCCAGTCGACGCAGGTGCCCGCAGCGTCCAGCGTCACCGGGCCCGCGTAGTAGGTGAAGCTGCCGGGGTTGGCGGCACCGGCGCCGCCCTGCACCGTGAGGGTGGCGTCCATCGGGACGGCGCCGGAGGGACGGTCGGCCAGGGTGACCACGCAGTTGCGGCCGCTGGAGGCCTCGTACAGCAGGTAGGCGGTGGCGCCGCCGAACGCGTGCGAGTCGATCACGCCGAAGCCGGGGCCGCAGACCTGGGTGGGGGTGTACGGGTTGGCGGTGGAGGTCGTGACCGGGGTGATGTAGCCGTCGATGCGGTAGCCGTGGGCGGGGTCGACGGTGCCGGGCACGCTGCCGACCGCGCGCTCGGAGGCGGGGACGGTCAGCGACACCACGGAGGAGCTCTTGGCGAACGCGGGCTCGTCGACGGCGTTCGGGTCGCCGTTCCAGTCGCCGTTGGCGGTCACCACCGAGCCGTCCGCGCCGACCGAGGTGACGATGCCGACGTGGTGGACGACGGTGCCCGAGCCGGTGCCGGTGCCGTAGATCACGGCGTCGCCGGGCTGCGGCTGGTAGGTGGCCGCGGTGTGCAGGGTGCCGTTGTTCTGCCCGTAGGTGCGGAAGCTGACCGCGGAGGCGTCGAGTCCGGTGACGGCGAGGCCGGCGTTGCGCCACGCCCAGATCGCGAAGTCGGCGCACCAGTACTCGGGGACGCCGGCCCAGCCGACGCAGCTGTGCTCGAACTGGGAGCCGCCCAGGGCGTTGTGGGTCGGTGTGTCGGCACAGGTCCCGGCGGAGCGGCCGACGTTGGCGGCGGCGAGCTGGGCGGCGGTGGCCGCGGCGGCCGCGGCGGTG
The DNA here is from genome assembly GCF_040683455.1 of Kitasatospora sp. NPDC093679. NCBI lineage: Bacteria > Bacillati > Actinomycetota > Actinomycetes > Kitasatosporales > Streptomycetaceae > Kitasatospora > Kitasatospora sp. NPDC093679. The sequence continues at coordinate 90,058 of NZ_JBFBDW010000027.1, read as the reverse complement.
GCGGGAGCGGCCGGAACCGCCGCGGCGGACGGCGTCGCGGCGGCGTGCGGGGCCGGGGCGAAGGCGGTGAGGCCGAGGGCGAGGGCCGCGGCCGCGGCCGCGACCAGCGGGGCCGTCCGGCGCAGGGCGAACGTGGGTTTCACCGTTCTCCTCAGGACGAAGGGGCTGTGCGGGCGCTGCGGTGCGGCGACGGGCACGGATCCCGTCGCCGCACCGCAGTGGCCGCATCCTCCGCCGTCGGCGTAGCGCCCCGGTCGCGCGGCCGAACCCGGCCGCCCCGGACCTGCTGTGACGTCCCGTCACATGACGGGCGTCAGCCGTGCCCCTGGTCGGGGTAGCGGCAGGCGGCCTTGCGGGCGCGGGCCAGGTCGGCCTCCGGGAGTTCCGCCGCCGGCAGGGTGCCGGTGGGCGCGGGCCGGGCGATCAGCCGGGCGTCCGCGACGGCGGTCGGCCCGTCGCCGCCGAAGCAGGCCACCGCCACCACCGGCACGGCCGAGCCACCGCCGCCGGCTACGCCGCCCTCGGCCGGTGCGGTGGGCCGCCAGGTCACCTTGAAGCCGGTGGCGGCCTCGGAGGTGAAGCCGATCTGCTGCCACTGGGGCATGGCGCTGCCCGATCGGGGCAGGTAGGCCGCGTAGCCGACGATCGCCACGTGGTCGCCGGTGGCACGGAGTTCGAGCGCGCCGGGCGCACCGGCGGGTGCGGCCGCGGCGAGCGCGATCGAGGAGGCCGGGGCCACGCCGTCCGGGCAGTCGGCGGGGCGCAGCCCGGCGGGCGGGTTGCCGTGGACGACGGCGGAGGAGACGTAGCCGCCCGTGGCGAGCCGGAACCACCGGACGTCGGGCGAACCCGAGGTGGTGTCGAGCACGACGTCGCCGAGGCAGAAACCGGTGAGGGCGAGGCGGCAACCGCTCGGGAGCTGGGCGACGACGTCCGCGCTGAGGCTGGCGCCGGCCCGCACCCGGGTGGTGGGGTTGTACGTCTCGCCGGCGAAGAGGGCGGGGGTGGCGCCGTCCGCGGCCGGGCAGCCGACCGCGGAGGCGGCCATCGCGGAGGCCGAGGCCATCGGAGCCGCCCCGGCGGAGGGGTGGTTCGCCGCGGAGGAGGTGGACCGCACCACCACCAGGACGAGGACGACGGTGAGGGCGAGCACGGCGGCCGTGCCCGCGGTCGTCCAACCGACCGGCCATCGGCGTGCCGGAGCGGATTCGGCGAGGTCGGCGGGTGCAGTGGTGTCGGGGGCGGACGGGGCCTCGTCCTCGGACGCCCCGTCCGCCGTGCCGTCGGCCTGTCCGGCGGACTCCGCGGCGGGCTTCCCGGCGGACGGTGCGGCCGGTGCGGCCGGTGTTGCCGATGCCGCGGCTGCGGGTTCGGCGGCGGTGGCGAGGGTGGTGGCCGACGGTTCGGGCTCGGCGGGGGCCGGCGGCGCACCGGTGTCGGACGCCAGTCGCTTGTCGACCTCCTGCCAGCGCCTGGTCCACGCGGCCACGTCGCCGCCGCAGGCGCCCACGTAGGCCTGGGTGACCTCCAGGCTGGGGAACCGGACACCGCCGGCGGCATCGCTCAGAGTGGTTGCGCCGAAGCCGGCCCGGTCGGCCAGAACCCGGTAAGTGGGGTTCCCCGCCTGCTCCCTGACGATCCGGAGGTCGTAGGCGAAGGCCTGTACCGGGCCGTCGGCCGGATCGACGGGGCGCGGTTTGCGGGCCACAGGGTCTCCTCAGCTGACGGGTCGACAGTTCGCTCGGGAAACTCACGGGATCTGCCCCGTGTTCCTTCACTGTGTGCACGGATGGTGTGAATTCGATCACTCATGCACACGCCATATTCATGACATGAACATAACCGGTCGTCGCGCCCGTCCCGCGGCCGCGCTACCGCCGCGCTACGCCGCGGATACGCGCAGTGGCGAGACTCCGGCGGGGGCCGCGCCCGACGCCGCATCGGGCGCGGCCCCCGCCGCACCGACTCACCACCGGGGATGCCCTTGTCCTACGACACCGCCCCCACCGGGCCCGACGACCGCGGCGACGCGGACGCGGCCGTGGTGGACCTGCTGGTCCGCACCTACCCTCCGGAACTCGTGGACGCGGCGATCGCGGCCTGCGGCCGCACCGAGCGCAGACGCCGCCTCCTGCCGGCCCGCCGGATGGTCTACTTCGTCCTCGCGATGGCCGCCTTCTCGCCCGCGCCCTACCTGGACGTGATGCGCCGTCTGGAGTCCGGCCTGCGCCGCGCAGGGCTCAGCCAGCCCGGCCCGTCGGCCGGCAAGGCCGCCATCTTCCAGGCGCGCGAACGCCTGGGCAGCGGCCCGCTGGAGGTCCTGTTCCGGGACTCCGCGCTCCCCGGCACCGAAGCCGGCACCGGCGAAGCGCCCGCTCCACGGCAGTGGTCCGCGCCGCCGCACCACTGCGCGCCGCACTGGCGGGGCCGCACCCTGCACCTGCTCGCCGAGCGGCGCACCGCCGCCTCCCGGCACACCTCCCCCACCCCGCGGCTCACGGTCACCGGACTGCTGGACGGCGGCACCGGCGAGGTCGTCGACGCCGTCTGGGACGCGTCCGGCGCACCCGCGACCCTGCTCCGCTCCGTCGGGCCGGACACCCTGCTGGTCGTCCAGGGACCGGCCCCGGACCACGCGCTGGCCGCTGCGGCGGCGGCCCGCGGCACCGGCGTCGCCTGGCGGCTGCCGACCGCCCGGCTGCCGCTGCAGCCCGAACGGCGGCTGGAGGACGGCTCGTTCCTCGTCCGGCCGCGCGGCGTACCGCTGCGGGTCATCGGGGCCGGCCTGGTGACCACCCTGCTCGACCCGTCCCTGGCCCCGGCCGGCGAACTCCTGGCCGCCACCGACGCGGTGCCCGACGGCCGCCTGCTCGGCGCGGCCCTGCTCGCCGCCGGACCGGACGCCGCACCGCTCACCAGCCGCACCGCCGAGGGCGTCGACCAGGAGCTGTACGGCCGGCTGCTCGTGCACAACGCCCGGCGCCGCGCCGCGGACCTGGCCGCCTTCGCCTGCGGCCCGTGCCCGGGGGCCCGGTGAACCGTTCTTAAGCAAACGACATTGCCCGCCGCGAAATCGCGCGGCTAGCGTTCCGTCCGGCCGGCCTCGCCGCCGCCGCGCCCGCGAACCCGGCGCGGCGGGCACCGCCCCCGCCGAGAGCCACGTCGGCCCGTTCCACACGCGAACCACGTGGCGGTCGGGCGCACCTCCGCACCTGCGACCGCCGTCCGCCGGGCACCGACCGGGCACGCCTCGTGCACACCCGACGAGCACACCCCGCCGGAGTCCGGTCGCGCCACCGCCGGGCGGCCCCGGCCCGCCCCGCCGCGCGACCATCCGCACCCGCCCCGAGGAGCCCCAGGCCATGCCCGGACCGTCCCGCCTCCTGACCGCCCTGGCGGCCGCCCTGGGAGCGGCGGCGGTCCTCGCCTCGGCCACCAGCTGCTCGGGCTCCGCCGGCGCGGCCCCGGCGGCCCACGCCCCGGCGCCCACAGCCACCGTGACGGACGGCCTCGACCTGCGCCTGCCGCTCGCCGACCACCTGCTCACCCCGCAGGCGCGGCGCGACCTCGACCGCGCCGCGCGGAAGCTGGTCGACCAGTGCATGCGCCGCTTCGGCTTCGCCCTCGCCGACGATCCGGTCCTGGCGGACAGCGGCCCCGCCACGCCGGCCCGGATGCGGTACGGCGTGACCAGCGCGCAGCAGGCGAGGACCACCGGGTACCACGCCGCCCCGGCCGACCCCGGCCGACCGGCCACGCCCGCGGCCACGCCCGGGCCCCGGAACACCGACCCGGGGTACCTGCTCGTGCTGCGCGGCAACGGCACGGCCGGCACCGACGGCGGCACCCCCGCGCCCCACGGCTCCCGCACGGTCCCGCCGGGCGGCTGCACGGGCGAGATGACGAAGGAGCTCTCCGGACGGGCGGCCTTCCTCGGCGATCCCCCGCTGGTGCGCGAGATCGACGCGAAGGGCTTCACCGAGTCGCAGCGGACGCCTGCCGTGCAGGAGGCGTTCCGCGGCTGGTCCGCGTGCATGCTCGCCAGCGGCTTCCACTACGGCACGCCGCTGGACGCCGCCGCCGACCCGGCCTTCGCGGGGGAGAACCCGGGCCGCGACGAGCGGCGGACGGCCGAGGCGGACGTCGCCTGCAAGCAGCGGAGCAACGTGGTCGGCATCTGGTTCGCCGCCGAGGTGGACCGGCAGCACGCCCTGATGGCCGGGCACGAGGACGAGTTGCGCACCGTCGGGATCCAGCTGCAGGAACAGGCGGCCCGGGTCGACGACACCCTCAATACCGCGGGCTGAGCCCGCACGGACCCCGGCGGGGCCGGTCGGCAGCGGCTCTGCCGGCCGGCCCCGCCGGCACCGACTGCCGCGGGCCGCAGGTTGGTTCGGGTACAGTGCGGAGCCATGGAGACATGGGGGGCGGCACTGTACGGGGACCCGTGCGCGGCCTGCGGCTTCGCCTGGTCGGCGACGCCCGCGGACTGCCTCGCGGTGGTGGGCGAACTGCCGCGGCGGTTCCGGGAGTTGCTGGACGGCCGGACGGGCCGCGAACGCCACCCGCAGCTGGAGTGGACACCGGCCGCCTACGTCAGCCACGTCACCGACAACCTGCGGATCTGGGCCGAGCGGCTCGCCGGCGCCCGCCTGGCCGGCGCCGCCGACGTCGGCGGCTACGACCCCGACCTGGTCGCCCGGGGCCGCCGCTACCTGGAGATCGCCCCGGCCGCCGCCCTCTGGTCGCTCGACCGCGCGGTGCAGGCCTGGACGGAGTCGGTGACCGCCGCCGTCGCGGCGGGCACCGTCCTGCGGCACGCCACCCGTGGCCCCCAACCCGCCGGGACCATCGCCCGCAACAACGCCCACGACGGCCACCACCACGTCCACGACGTCCGCCGCATCCTGCAGCACGTCGACACCCGGTGAACCCGGGCCCGTCCGCGGAGCGCCCGGACGTGGAGGCGCTCGGACCCGACCGGTTCGGCAGCGCCCCGCCGGCAAGGATGCCGCGCATCCCGTACCCGGGCAGCGGAGCGACCGCCGGACGGCACCGGAGCCGAGCCTGAGCGGCCGTCACACCTGCTTGGGGGACCAGTGCGGGTCGCGGCCGGAGGCGGCGAGGGCGCGGTGGAACAGCGGGGCGTCGGCGGGGAGCGGGACGGGGTCGGCGAAGCCGCCGAACTGCCGGTAGAGCTCGGCGTTCTCCTCGACCACGGTGAGGACCAGCTCGGCCAGGTCATCGGGCACCTCGACCTCGGTGCCGGTGGCGCGGGCGACGTCCCAACCGTGCAGCACCATCTCCTTGATCAGCATCTTGGCGATCGTCTCGGCCGGGACGGGCGTGCCGCCGAGGTCCACCTCGCCCTCCCAGACGGCCGGGTCGGCCCACGCTCCGACGGCCCGGTCCAGCTGCGCGGCGTAGGCCGCGGCCCAGGCGGCGTCGGTGGTGAAGTCGCGGGCGACCAGGTCCTCCGGCAGCGGGGTCCGCAGGGCGCGGTGCTCCAGGCCGTGCGAGGTGTACAGCACCCAGTGGTTGACCAGGGCCCGGGTGTCGAAGTCCGTGCAGGGGGTGGGGCCGTCCAGGTGCTCGGGGCAGACGCCGCGGGCGATGCGGGCGGCCTCGGCGGCGGCGCCGGACATCCGGGGGTGCAGGGGGTGACCGTTCATGTGGCCGATCCTCCGCCGGCGCCCCGGCCGCGGTCTTGAAGAAACGCGACGGTCCGGCCGCGCCGCGCCCACTACCCTGGCCGGCATGAGTGCACCGGACCTGGGACGCGGGGTGCTCCACCCCGGCAGGGCGGCGGCCGTGATCGAACTGGACCGGCGCGAGCCCGCCCCCGGGGCGGACCGCTTCGCCGAGTTCTACTGGCTGGTGCGCTGGGACTGCCGCGACCGGCCGCCGTACGAGCAGAAGGTGCTCGCCCACCCCCATGTGCACCTGGTCTTCGAGGAGCCCCGGGCGAGGGTCTACGGGGTGGACCGCTCGCTGTTCGTCCGCCGGCTGGAGGGGCGGGGGCACGCGCTCGGGGTGAAGTTCCGGCCCGGCGGCTTCCGCCCGTTCACCGACCGTCCGGTCTCCGCCCTCGCCGACCGGTCCGTGCCCGCCGCCGAGTTCTTCGGCCCGGAGGCCGACCGGCTGAACGAGGAGATCACGGGCGGCCCCGCCGACCCGGAGCGGCTCCGCGCCCTCGCCGACGCCTTCCTGCTCGCCCGCCTGCCCGAACCCGACCCGACGGCCGACCGGGTCGCCGCCGTGGTCGAGCGGATCACCTCCGCCCCCGAACTGCACCGGGTCGACGACCTCGCGGCGGAGTTCGGCCTCGGAGTCCGGCAGTTGCAGCGGCTGTTCGCCGAGTACGTCGGCGCCTCGCCGAAGTGGGTGCTGCGGCGGGCCCGCCTGCACGAGGCGGCCCGGCACGCCGACAGCGGAGCGGACGTCGACTGGGCGGCCCTCGCCGCGGACCTCGGCTACGCCGACCAGGCCCACCTCACCCGCGACTTCACCGCCGCGGTCGGCACCCCGCCCGCCCGGTACGCGCACGGCTCCCGCTGACCCTTCCAGGGCCCCGACCTGCGACCGTGCACCGCGGTGTCACGCCGTGCTACCGTCCGGCTACGGATCAAAAGTTGACCCCGGCGGTGCGCCAACACCCCGGGGCCCGACACGGGAGCCACAACTCCACATGCACGTCCACTTTATCGCGCCCGACCGGTATGTCCGGGCATCCCACGAGATCGTCCGGCACCCGCGTCTGCGGGCCACCGCCAAGTCCCTGCTGCTGTGGGCGCTCTCCCTGCCGCCCGGCAGCCGGGAGACCGTCCTGACGATCGGTCACCGGATGGCCGAGGGGCGCATGGCGGTCTCCCGCGCCCGCAACCAGCTGATCGACGAGGGCTACCTGCACGTCCGCCGCCGCCAGCACCCCACCAAGGGCACCTGGACGACGGACGTCATGGTCACCTCCGTCCCGCTCCGCACCACCGAGGAGATCACCGCCGCCTGGGAGGGCGCCGCAGCGAACGACCGCACCGCGGCAGCCGCAGACACCCCGGCGTCTCCTGCGCGTCGAATCCCGGCACTCGGCCGGTCGAAGGGTCGGCGGGTCGGCACTTCACCCGATTCCAAGACTGCGGAGAACACTCCACCACCCGGCGGGGCCTGCGGGCCGGAGGCCCGTCTGCTCCTCGAACTCGCCCGGCACGACCCGCGGTTGCGCCTGAGCACGGCCGAGGCCGCCGCCCTCGCCCCGCTGGCGGCCGACTGGCTCGCCCGGGACGCCCGACCCCACCGTCTCCTGCACACCCTGCTGGCCGGCCTGCCCGACCCCGTCCTCGCCCCGCAGGCCCTGCTCCGCAGCCGTCTGCAGCGCACCATGCCCGCGGCCCCGCCCACGGCGGCGCCGGCACCCCGGGGGCTGCCGCCGGACCTCCCGCCCGCCCGGGTCGACGCGGCCGCCGCGGAACGCAACCGGATCGGCGCCGGCCACGCCCGCGAACTGCTCCGCGGGGCCCGGATCCCCCGCCCGGCACCGGCGCTGTAGTCGGGCCGCCTGACGGAACCTCAGCGCACCCAGGCGGTGAGCGGCTCGGTGTCGAGCACGATGCCCACCGGTTCCGGGATCGCCACCTCGCGCCCGAAGGGCACGGTGAGGGTGCGCTCGTACCGGACGCCGTCGGGGTCGCTGTGGACGGTGACCTCGCAGCTGTCCCGGTCGATCAGCAGGTACACCGGGATGCCGGTCTCCGCGTAGGCCCGCGGCTTCTCCACCCGGTCGCGCCGGTCGGTGTCCGAGTCGTACGAGGTGACCTCCACCACCATCAGCACCTGCTCGGCGTCGGCCCACTCGCCCTGGCCGACGAACGCGTCGGCGGGTGCGAGGGTGCCGTCGGGGCGTGCGTGACCGGCCCGGTAGGACTGCACCTTCAGCCCTTGGTCGTGCAGCCAGAGGTCCGGCCGCGCCTGGATGCAGATCCGCATCAGCCACTGGACGATGCGGCCGTGGTCGCCGTCGGGCACCGGTTTGACCCCGAGCTTTCCGTTGATGAACTCGAGCCGCAGCCCCTCGGCCGTCCTGGCCGCCAGGCGGGCGACTTCTTCGAACTCCTCGGGCAGCATGTGAGGTCGGTCGGAGAGCGCGGTCATGAGCTGTCCTCCTTCGCCTCGGACATCCGGCCCGGCGTGCGGCAACGAGCGCCTTCCCGTCCGACAATAGCGGCCGAGGCCGGCCCGGGGGCGGCACCTCGGCGGTGGTGTCCGCTCACACCCGGGGGCCGACGCGGCGGACGAGGACGGCGCCGAGGGGGGTGGCGGCGAGGACGGGCCACAAGAGGTGGGGGCCGGCGGCGAGGAGGGCGGTCAGGGCGGCGGGGGCGGCGGCGCGGCCGAGGCCGCTGGAGAACTCCCAGCGGGCGAGGGCCCGGCCGAGGCGGGCGGGCGGTGCGGCGGCGACCTGCTGGAGGCCGTGCTGCGCTGAGCCCGGCCGGGGTCGTACACCGATCGGTTTCCTCGCGGCGGCGCGGGCGGTAGCCTCGGCGGCATGGACACCCAGGCGAAGCCCTCCCCGCGCGACCGACTGCTCGACGCCGCGACCGAGCTCTTCTACCGGGAGGGCGTGAGCACCGGGATCGACGCGCTGTGCAAGGCGGCGGGGGTGTCCAAGCGGTCCATGTACCAGCTGTTCGACAGCAAGGACGAGGTGATGGCGGCCGCCCTGGAGCGGCGCGCGCCCGGGTACGCGGCGCTGCTGCTGCCCGCGGCGGACGACCCGCGCCCGCCCCGGGCCCGGGTGCTGCACGTCTTCGAGCGGCTGGAGGAGCTCTCCCGGGCGGAGGACTACCGCGGCTGCCCGTTCCTGGCGGCGCAGGTCGAGTTGAAGGACGGGGCGCACCCGGCGAGCGTGGTCGCCGCCCGGGTCAAGCAGGCGCTGACCGACTTCTTCCGGACCGAGGCCGAGCGCGGCGGGGCCGCCGATCCCGCGCTGCTGGCCCGGCAGTTGACGCTGGTCTTCGACGGCGCGAGCGCCCGGGCCGGGGCGGCCGGGGAGTCGCTGGCAGGACTGGTGGTGCCGACGGCGACCGCCCTGCTGGACGCGGCCGGGCTGCGCTGAGCCCCGGCCGCAGCCGGCCTGCGAAGACCGTTCCACCGGAAGGTACTCGCGGGTAACATGCCCTGCACGGTCTGGCACCCGAGGGAGTCGAACATGCACGGCACGGACGGAACCCCGGTCGGAACGGGCTTCTTCGACTCGGTCGACGAGGTCGCGGCCCGGCTCGCCGAGGTCGGCTACCTCGCCTCGACCGCCGTCGCCACCACCGTGTTCCTCGCCGACCGGCTCGGCAAACCGCTGCTCGTCGAGGGCCCGGCGGGCACCGGCAAGACCGAGCTCGCCAAGGCCGTCGCCCGGCTCGGCGCCGCCCGGCTCGTCCGGCTGCAGTGCTACGAGGGCATCGACGAGGCCCGCGCGCTCTACGAGTGGAACCACGCCAAACAGCTGCTGCGGATCACCGCCGGCCGCGACGAGAGCTGGGACGAGGCCCGCACCGACGTCTTCGGCGAGGAGTTCCTGCTCAGCAGGCCGCTGCTCACCGCGATCCGCGGCGAGGAGCCCACGGTGCTGCTCATCGACGAGACCGACAAGGCCGACGTCGAGGTGGAGGGACTGCTGCTGGAGGTGCTCAGCGACTTCCAGATCACCGTGCCCGAACTCGGCACCATCCGGGCGGCCCGCCGCCCCTTCGTCGTGCTCACCTCCAACGCCAGCCGGGAACTCTCCGAAGCCCTCCGCCGCCGCTGCCTCTTCCTCCACCTGGACTTCCCCGACGCCGAGCTGGAGCAGCGGATCGTCCGCCTCAAGGTGCCCGGCCTGGACGCGGTGCTCGCCGAGTCGCTCGTCACGGTGGTCACCGCCCTGCGCGGCATGGAACTGCGCAAGGCACCCTCCGTCGCCGAGACCATCGACTGGGCGCGGACCCTGCTCGCCCTCGGCGCGGGGACGCTCGACGGCGCCGTCCTCCGCGACACCCTCGGCGTGGTCCTCAAGCACCAGGACGACCTGCTCAAGGCCGCCGCGAAGCTGGCACCCGCGTGACCGGCCCGCAGGTCCCGGCCACCCCCGCGGACCCGCCCGACCTCGCGGCCCGGCTCACCGGCCTCGTCCAGGCGCTGCGCGGCCACGGCCTGCGGATCGGCCCCGGCGAGACCGCCGACGCGGCGGCCGCCCTGGCCGTGCTCGGGCTCGCCGACCGGGAGCAGGTCCGGGAGGGCCTGGCCGCGGTCCTGCTGCGCGCCGGCGGCCAACGGGCCGTGTTCGACGCGGTGTTCGACCTCTTCTTCCCGCTCGGCGTCGGCACCCCGCACGGCGCCGGGCAGCCGCCGGACCCGCCCGTGGACCGGCCCGCCGCCGTCGCCGAGCTGCGCGACCGGCTCGCGGAGGCGCTGGCCGCGGGCGACCGGACGGCGGGCGCCCGGATCGCCGGCGAGGCGGTCGAGGCGCTCGGCCGCTACGGCACCTCGCCCGGCACGGACGGCTGGTCCGCGTACCAGACCCTCGGCCTCCTCCAGCCGGAGACCCTGCTCGCCCGGGTGCTCGCCGCGCTGCGTGCCGGGCCGGCCGGCCCGGACGACGGAGGGCTCGGTGACCGGCTCGCCGAGGACGAAGTCCGGCGGCGCATCCGGGAGTTCCGCGCCCAGGTCGGCACCGAGGCGCGCCGCCGGGTCGCCGAACTGCGCGGCACCGAGCGGATCGCCGCACGCGCCGTCGCCCCCGCCCCGGACCGGGTCGACTTCCTCGCCGCCGGGCCCGAACAGCTCGCCGAACTGCGGCGCACCGTCCAGCCGCTGGCCCGCAAACTGGCCACCCGGCTGGCCGCGCGCCGCCGCCGGGCCGCGCACGGCCGGATCGACCTGCGGCGCACCCTGCGGCGCTCGCTCTCCACCGGCGGGGTGCCGATGCGCCCCGCGTACCGGCGGCGCCGCCCGGCCCGCCCGGAGATCGTGCTGCTCTGCGACGTCTCCGGCTCGGTCGCGGGCTTCGCGCAGTTCACCATGCTGCTGGTACGGGCGATGCGCGACCAGTTCGCCCGGGTCCGGGTGTTCGCCTTCGTCAACCGCACCGACGAGGTGACCCGGCTGGTCGCCGCCGACACCGACCCGGCCGAACTCGGCCGCCGCATCCTCACCGAGGCGGCGGTGGCGGGCTGGCACGGCAGCAGCGACTACGGCGCGGCCCTCGGCGAGTTCGCCGAACGCCACCTCGACGCGGTCGGCCCGCGCACCGCCGTCCTCGTCCTCGGCGACGCCCGCACCAACGGCTGGGACCCGAACCTGCCCGCCCTGCAACGCATCGCCGACCGCGCCCGCCGGGTCATCTGGCTCAACCCCGAACAGCCCGCCCTCTGGGGCACCGGCGACTCCGCCGCCCCCGCCTACGCCTCCGCGGTCGAGATGCACCCCTGCCGCAACGCCCGCCGCCTCACCGACCTCGTCGCCCGCCTGCTCCCGGTCTGACGCCCCGCACGGGCACAGGCGTTCGTCAGGCGGCGAGTTGGGGGTAGAGGGCGGCGAGGTCGCCGGCGAGGCCGGCCTTGACCCGGCGGGAGAGGTCGTCGGCGAGCACCTCGGGGGCGTCGGACTCGATGCCGTCCAGGGCGCGGTGGGCCACGTCGGCCGGGTCCGCCTTGGGGGCGGTGATGCCGGAGGTCAGGTCGGTGTCGACGTAACCGACGTGCAGGCCGGTCACGTTGATGCCGCGCGGCTTCAACTCCAGGCGCAGCGAGTTGGTCTGCGACCAGAGGGCCGCCTTGGAGGCGCTGTACGAGCCGGCCAGGCCGATCCAGGACAGCACCGAGTGGACGTTGAGGAGGTGGCCGCCGCCGTTGCGTTCGATCACCGGGACGAAGGCGCGGGCGGTGAGCAGCGGGCCGTAGAAGTTGGTCTCGAACTCGCGGCGGACGTCCTCCACCGGCGAGTCCAGGAAGGACGCGTTGACCGCGGCGCCGGCGTTGTTGATCAGCACGGTGATGTCCTGGGCGCGGGCGGCGGCCGCCGCGACCGAGGCCGGGTCGGTGACCTCCAGCGCCAGCGGGACGGCCTCGGGGTGGGTGACCGTCCGCGGGTCGCGTGCGGTCGCGTAGACCTTGGCGGCGCCGCGTTCGTACAGCGCGTCCACCAGCGCCCGGCCGATGCCGCGGCTGCCGCCGGTGACGAGGACGGCTGCGCCTTTGATCGCGGTCATGGGAATCTCCCCTCAGAGGAAACCGATCGGTTTCCACCAAGGTAAACCGATCGGTTTCCACCTGCAAGCGGCTGCGTCAGTCCGCCCCGGCCGAGCGGAGCACCGCCAGCACCAGGGTCCGTGCGACCTCCGCCGTCTCCCGCACCGACACCTGCTCCCGCGGGCTGTGCGCGACCCGGACGTCCCCCGGCCCGAACTGCAGCGTCGGCACCCCGGCGGCCGCGTACAGCCGCAGGTCGCTGCCGTACGGCGCCCCCCGCTCCCGCAGCGCCGCACCGCCCACCGCGTCCGCGTGCGCCGCCCGGACGAGACCGCCCAGCGGATGCCCGGCGGGCAGCCGGCCGCTGGCGAACAGCCCGCCCGGCCAGGTCACCGACGCCGGGTGCTCCCGCAGCCACGGGTCCGCCGCGCAGGCCCGGGCCACGCACTCCTCCAGGTCCGCCATCGCCGCCGCCGGGTCCTCCCCCAGCCGCACCCCGAGCCGCCCCTCGGCGACCAGCCGGTCCGGCACGCTGCTCGCCCAGTCCCCCGCCCGGACCTTGCCCACCGAGAGCGCGTACGGGATCGGGTACTCCGCCATCAGCGGGTCCGGAGCGGTGTTGCGGGCGGCCTCCAGCCGGGCCAGCGCGGCGTGGACCGGCAGGTAGGCGTCGATCGCGCTGGCGCCCTCGTTCCGGGTGCTGGCGTGCGCGGCCCGGCCGTGCACCTCGATCCGGAAGGTCAGCGCACCGGCGTTCGCCGTCACCAGGGTGCCGCCGGTCGGCTCGGTGATCAGGCAGGCGTCGCCGGTGTACCCGCGCCGCAGGGTGCCGAACGCCCCGAGGCCGCCGTCCTCCTCGCCGACCACGAAGTGCACCGCCACCCGCCCGCGCAGTCGGGCGCCGCTCGCCCGGATCGCGGCCAGCGCGGCGAGGTGCGCCGCCAGGCCGGCCTTCATGTCGCAGGCGCCGCGGCCGTGCACCGCGTCCCCGGCCACCCGGGGCACGAACGGGTCGCCGACCCACTGGGCGGCGTCGCCCGGCGGCACCACGTCCACGTGCCCCTGCAGCACCACCGTCGGGCCGTCGTCCCCGCCGGTGCCCGCCACCAGCCCCCAGGCCTCCTCGCGCGGCGCCTCCGTGCCGGGGAAGTCCGGGTCCGCCCGCAGCGCGGGCAGGTCCATCGACCACAGGTCGGTCTCCAGGCCGAGCCCGTCGAGCAGGCCGGCCAGATGGTGCTGGATCTCCGACTCGGCGGCACTGCCGGTCACGCTGGGGATCGCGATCAGGTCGAGCAGCGTCCGGGCGACGGCCGCCTCGTCGACGGCCGCCAGCGCGGCGGCCTCCCGGGCGGTGAGGTCTGCGGTCACGGGCGGGCCTTCCGGTCGGGGCCCGCCCGGCGGCCCCAGCCCTGGCGGGCCGGTCGGAGGGCGGGCCGGTGGGTCGCCCGCCCAGCCTGTCAGAGTGCCGCGCCCGGGTCACGGGCCCGCCGGCCGCCCCGCCGGCGCCCGCTCCGCGGCCCGGGTCGGGCGGGCTCAGACCCGGGCGAGGTCGGCGGCGCCGAAGCCGACCGAGAAGCGGTGGCACCAGATCACCGCGCTGCGGACCCGCTCCAGGTCGGTGCCGGGCGGCACGGTGTAGTTCTGGTTGCCGAGGTTGCCCTTGAGCCGGTCCAGTTCGACCGCGCCCTCGCCGAGCGAGTCCAGCCGCGACTCGGCGGCGGGCAGCGCCGACAGGTACACCCGGACGTCCGGGCCGTCCGAGGTCCGCAGGTCCTCCAGCCGCAGCACCACCGTGCCGTCGGCCAGCCGCACCAACCGGGCCGTGCCGGTGGTGGGGTGCTCCCCGGCGACGAACCCGCCCCGCGCCAGGTCCACCGGGGCCGCCGGGGCGGTCGTCGCGGCGGCCGACGCGGCCGGGCTCGCGGACACGGACGCGGACGGCAGCGCCTCGTCCACCGAGGTGCTGGTGAACGCCTTCCACGGCGCGAACAGGTACAACCCGAACCCGCCGGCGAGCAGCACCAGCACGGCGAGCGGAACGGTCACCCGCCGGGCGGGCCTGCGGCGCAGCGGTGCACGGAACTTCACGGTCTCCCCCGGGGTTCGTCGGACGGCGGCAGACCTCATGGGTACCGCGCGGCCGTCGGCCCGCGCCACGTCCGCGGCCCGGCGGTAAGAACCCCGTAACCTGCCCGGTCCGCAGCCCGGTTCAGGCCGGCGGCGGGCCCTCGGCACCCTCCGACAGGTCCTTCACGAAGGTCGTCGCACTGCGCCGTACCGTCATGCCCACCCGCTCGTAGAGGCCGAGCGCGCCGGTGCCCGAATGCGTCCACAGCGTGCAGGAACGCCGGCCGGCCCGGTGGAAGGCCAGGAAGGAGTGCCGCAGCAGCAGCCGCGCGATCCCGCGGTTGCGGTGGTCGTGGGCCACCGCGACCCGCTCGACGTACCCGTCCTCGGTGTCGGGGAGGTCCAGCGCGAGGACGGCGCCGACGACCTGCCCGTCCACGAAGGCCAGCGAGGACATCCGCGCGGCGAACGTCGGCCGCTCCACGGTGTGCTGCGCCCACTCCTCGTACGCCTTGCGGCGCGGCTGCCACTCGGCGAAGGCGTCCTCGGTCAGCCGGTGCACCGCCGGCCCGTCGCCCGCACGGAACGGCCGGACGGTGACGCCCTGCGGGGCCTGCGGCAGCGCCGGCTCCCGGGGCATCTCGATCTCCATCAGCCAGGCCCGTACCAGCGGCCCGTAGCCGCGGGAGCGGACCAGGGCCACGGCCCCCGTGTCGGAGTCCGGGACGGTCTGCACGATCCGCTCGGTCCCCGTCTGCCGGGCGCGCGCCTCCGCCCAGTCCAGCAGGGCGGCGCCGAGGCCCCTGCCCCGGTGCTCCGGGTGCACGTCCACCTCCGACCGGCGGTCGACCCAGGCCCGTGCGGCCGGCCGCCCCTGCACGTCGTGCACCAGCAGCGTGTCCGCGCCCAACTCCAGGCCCGGGCGGGCCAGATCGGCCGCGATCCCGCCCGGATCGGTCTCCACCTGCCCGTACAGCTCGGTCTCGCACGCCGCCACCAGCCCGTGGATCACCGGCACGTCCTCGGCGCACGCCGGCCGCCCCCGGTACCCCGCCGGCAATCCAGGCACCACACCCGTCATCGGCCCCACACTCCCGCGCAGCAGTCTTCCGGTCCCGGCCCGGCACCGCGTCAGTCTCCGCCACCCCCGCATCCACGGCAACGGATTACCCGAAGCCCGGCACACCCCGCACCTGCCCGCCTGGGCTCCCGCCCATGCAGCGGAGTGCGGGCGGTTCGAAGCAGGCGGCGGCGGACCGGTTGGACGCGGCGATGCGGCAGGCGCTGCTGCCCGCCGATGCCAGGGCCCGGCCGGGTGCCTGGGCGGCGGGCAAGGGAGCCGACTTCGCGGGGGCGGCGGGCACCGGGGTGCACGGCGTCGACTGCGTGCCCGCGCACTGGGGCTTGTCTGACGATTCGCGTCGCATCGGCGCGCGGCGGCGGGCGCCCGACCGGGCGTGCCGCCGTATCGGCCTCGTACTGGACGTACTCGGGCGATACGGCGGTGCGTCCGGTCGGGATGCCCGGCGTCGCGCGCGCGGCGGGAATCGTCAGACAAGCCCCAGGCGGGCATCGGGCCGTGGCCGGAGGTGCTCGGGGCCAGGGGCTCGACGACCGCCCAACCGGTGAGCCGCGCGCAGGTCCGGGAGGCCGTCGGGTCGGCGCTGGACGGCGAACGGTGGGAGGAGGCGCCGGTGGTGCCGTACGTCCGGGGCCGCGGCAAGCGGCCCTGGCGCGGACCGGCCGTGCTCGCCGGGATCCTCGCGCATCCGGGAACGGGCGCGGCGCCGGCCGGGGCCGTGCAGGCGCTGACCTCCGAGGGCGCGGTCGCGGCCTACCGCAGGCTGGACGGCGCCGTCCCGGGGCTGGGGCCCGCATTCTTCACCAAGTTCCTCCATTTCGCGGGCCTCGCCCGGGCGGACGCCGTCCCGGGGCCGCTGCCGCTGATCCTCGACTCCCGGGTGGCGGCCGCCCTGCGCGCCCTGGCGGTGCCGGTCGGCCTGGCCGCCGGAGTGCCGGGGGCGGCGGCCGCCGCCCGGTGGACCTGGTCCGCCGGCGGGTGGACGCCGCACCGCTACCGCGTCTACCTGGAGTGGATGCACGCCGCCGCGCAGTTGGCCGCCACCTGCCCGGCGTGGCCGGACGACCGTCCGGACCTCCTCGAACTCGCGCTGTTCAGGGGCGTCTGACGGGCCGTCCCCCGCCCGGGCCGCGGACCGGCGTTCACACCGCGCGCGCAGCTCCTCCACCGGTGCCCGCCGATCTGCGCCCGGAGGGGGCACCGGGTGCATCCCGGAACCCGTGTGACGCTAGGTTCTTGACCGGCCGTCCGACCCGCCGGACGGCCGGTCGACCCGGGACGAAGGGACGTTGGCGTGCAGGGACAGCTGCTGGGCGAGCGCTACGAACTGCTGGAGCGGCTCGGCCCCACGGGGGCGGGCGAGCACTGGCGGGCGTACGACCGGCAGCTCGGCGTGCCGGTGGAGGTGGCCGTCCTGGCCGGGCCGGGCGCCGCGCCGGAGGAGGCCGAGCGGCTCGCGGAGACGGCCCGCGCCGCGGCCGACCGACCCGGGCACCCGCACCTGGTGACGGTGCTGGACGCGGGCACCGACCCGGCGAGCGGCACGGTGTACGCCGTCCTGGAACAGGTCGCCGGCCGCAGCCTGGAGGACGCCCTCGCCGCCGACGGCCCGCCCGGCACCGCCCGCGCCGCCGAGTGGACCCGCCAGATCTGCGCCGGCCTGGCCGCCTCGCACGCGGCGGGCGCGGTGCACCGGGACCTCCGGCCGGCCCGCCTGCTGCTCACCGCGGACGGCACGGTCAAGCTGCCGGGCCTGGTGGCCGACGCCCCGGCGGCCGGGCAGCCGGGCGGCGGTCCCGCGGGCGCGCTGGCCGGTGTGCCGTGGATGTCCCCCGAGCTGGTGCGCGGCGCGGAGCAGGTCGACGCGCGCAGCGACCTCTACGCGGTGGGCTGCCTGCTGTACCAACTGCTCACCGGAACGACGCCGTTCGGGCACCGCGAGCCGACCGTGCAGTTCGGCGCGCACCTGCGGGAGGCCCCGGCGCCGCCGAGCGCCCGCCGGCCGGGTGTCCCGGCCGGGCTCGACGACCTGGTGCTGGCGCTGCTGGCCAAGGATCCGGACGAGCGCCCGGTGGACGCCGACGAGGTGCTCGACCGGCTCGACGCGCTGGCGCCGGAGGTCGCGGCCGCGGGCGGCGGCCCTGCGGACGCCGCCGCCCCCCGGTCCCACGCGCCCGCCGCGCCCGTCGCGGGCTTCCCGGCCGCGGCCTCGTTCTCCGCCGCCCCGCCGCCGCCCTCACCGGCGGTACCCGAGTTCGAACCCTGGGAGGACGAGCACCGGACCTCCTGGTGGCAGGGCTCCGCGGGCCGCCGGGCCGGGCTGGTGGCGGGCAGTGCCGCGCTGGCCCTGGCGCTGGTCTCGGGGATCACCTGGGCGGTGAGCGCGCAGGGCGGGGCGCAGGACGGCGGGCCCAAGGCGGCCGGTACGTCGAGCGCGGCCCAGCCGGCCGACGGCGGCGCCGGTACCACCGGGGAGTCTCCCGCGGAGGACGCCACCGGCGCGGTCGCGTCGGCGGGGGCGCCGTCCGGTTCGGCCGCGGCGACGGCCTCCGCGGCGGGCACGAGCGGCGCCCCCGGCACCCCGGCCGGTGCCACGCCCGGCGCGGGCGGCACCGCGGGCGGCGGCGGGCAGTCCGGCGGCGGACAGCCCGGTACGACGACCGCCCCGGGCACCGCACCCACCACCCCGGGCACCCCGACCACCGCCGGGCCGACCACGGTGCCGCCGTCCCCGGCGTCCTCGGCCGGCACCTACGGCTGCAGCGGCGGCCTGGTCGGCAGCTACCCGGTGACCACGGCCTCGGGCGTGGTGTTCGGCTACTTCTACATCTGGTTCGACTCGGCGAGCGGCAAGAACTGCGCCGCCACGATCAAGACGGTCAACAGCGGCTACGGCACGGCCTCGGCGGTGAGCGCGAGCATCAGCCGGTGCTCCCAGACGACGCCGGCGGCGAGCTGCAGCAAGGTCGCCGGCACCACCGCCACGGACCAGGGCAGCTTCGCCAAGTTCGCCGGTCCGGTGCGGGTGGCCGCGGTGAAGACCTGCATCAACGGCTCCGGCAGCATCACCTGGGCCGGGCAGACCGCCACCACCCGCTCGCTCGGCAACCGCGCCGTGCACTGCGGCTGAGACCGCCCGGCGCCGGGACACCGACCGCCGTCAGTGCAGCACCAGGCTGCCGGTGCGGACGGCCCGGCGCAGCGCGAGGCCGAGGGTGAGGTACGCGGCGACGCCCCAGAGCAGGGCGACGCCCGCCTCGGCGAGCAGCGGCCCGAAGGAGAACGGGGCGCCCTCGGCGAGGCGGCGCATCAGCGCGAGCCCGTGCGTGATCGGCAGGACGGCCGCCAGCCGGGCGGGCAGGCCGTCCTGCGGCACGGGTGTGGTGATGCCGCAGAGCAGCAGGTAGCCGATGGTCGTTCCGGCGGTGAGGTACATCCGGGACTCGGGGTGGCGCAGCGAGATCCCGGAGAGCGTCAGCGCCAGGCAGTAACTGCTGAGGGAGACCAGCAGGTTGACGGCGACGACGGCGGGCAGGGCGGGCAGGTGCAGCGGCACCGGCAGCAGCAGCGGCACGACGGCGAGGGCGACGGACGAGGTGAGCATGCCGTCCAGCACCCAGTGCAGGCCGCGGGAGGCCAGCACCAGGAAGGGGTTCGCCCGGGTGACGAGCAGGAACTCCAGCGTGCCGGAGCGCCGTTCGCCGACGGTCGAGGAGACCACGCCGAGCGCGGCGAGCGGCCCGAGGGCGGCGGCGTTGCCGAAGGCGATCTCACCGGTGGCCTGCGCGGAGCCCAGCAGGGTGCCGAGGGTCGCGAAGAACAGCACCTGGCAGAGCAGCCGGACGAGCCAACCGCCCGCCCAGGAACGCCAGGTGAACATGGACCGGTAGTCCTGGTGACTGCTGATCAGCCCGTGCCCGAACTGCCGCAGCGCGGTCGACAGGGCGACGGTGGTACTGCGGCGCTCAGGCATGGAGGGCCACCTCTCCGGAGCGGACGGACGCCAGGACCCTGCGCAGCACGAGCAGTCCGAGCAGCAGGTGCACGGCCACGAGGACGGCGAGCAGGGCGACCCGCGGGCCGGCGTCCTGCGCGGTGCCGGCCGCGGCGTCGCGCAGCAGCTGGGCTCCGTGGGCGAGGAAGAAGCACCGGGCGACGGCCCGGACCGGCCCCGGCAGCACGCCGATCGGCACGATCAGCCCGGCCAGCAGGTAGAACGGGTAGGTCAGCGCGTTCTGCAGGGCCCGGGCCCCGCGGACGAGGATCATCACACCGCTGATCAGCAGGGCCGTCGCGGCCACCCCGAGCGCGGTCAGCACGGCCACCAGCAGGCAGAGCCCGGGCTCGGCGATCCGGACGGGCAGGCCGAACCCGAACCGTCCGATCAGCAGCACCTCGGCGAGCACGGGGAGCCCGAGCGCGGTGGTGGTGCCGACCCGGACGGCCAGCGCCGCGAGGTAGCGGCCGGGGGTGAGCAGCGAGGGCTCCAGGGTGCCCTCGCGGCGGTCGGTGTCGACCGTCTCGGCCGCGACGAAGACGGCGTGCGACCACAGGCTCATCAGGAAGGCCGTCAGGGCGACGGTGGTGGCCGCCGACTCCCGGTGGTGGTGCACGAGCGCGGAGAAGAACACCAGGGAGTACAGCGGGATGACGGCGAGCGTGGCGAGCAGGTCCGGCGAGCGGGCGATCAGGACGGCCTGCATCCGGGCGGCGGCGATCAAACGACGAACTCCCGGTCCTCGATGACGGATCGGTACACCTCGGTGAGGCCCGGCGCGGCGACCGAGATCTCCTCGGCGCGGGCCTCGACGAGCACGGCGAGGACCC
The DNA here is from genome assembly GCF_040683455.1 of Kitasatospora sp. NPDC093679. NCBI lineage: Bacteria > Bacillati > Actinomycetota > Actinomycetes > Kitasatosporales > Streptomycetaceae > Kitasatospora > Kitasatospora sp. NPDC093679. Next base: position 69,865 of record NZ_JBFBDW010000027.1, on the reverse strand, counting down.
GGGTGAGCGCCTCGGCGCCGTCCGGGCGGACGGTGACCGCGCCGCCCGGCCCGAGCTCCACCTCGGTGCCGGGCAGCCCCGCGAGCGCCTCGGCGGCGCGCGGCGGGACGCCGGTGGCGGTGACGGTGCGCCGGGCGGAGACCTCGGCGAGCAGGGTGTCGGCCGCACCCTGCCGGAGGATCGTGCCGTGGTCGATCAGCGCGAGGTGGGAGCAGAGCGCCTGCGCCTCGTGCATGTCGTGCGTGGTGAGCAGGACGGTCGTCCCGGCGTCCCGCAGTTCGCGGACGAGGGTGCGGAAGCCGGCCGCCGAGTGCGGGTCCATGCCGTTGGTCGGCTCGTCCATGACCAGCACCTCGGGGTCGCCGAGCAGCGCCCGGGCGAGGTGGACGCGCTGCACCATCCCGCGGGAGAAGGTCTCCACCCGGTCGCCGGCGCGGGCGGCCAGCCCGAGCCGTTCCAGGAGTTCGCCGGTGCGCCGCTCGGCGGCGCGCGCGTCCAGTCCCTGCAGCGCCGCCCAGTACGACAGGTTCTGACGAGCCGTCAGCCTGCCGTAGAGGCCGCGGTCGCCGCCGAGCACCAGGCCGATCCGGCGGCGCACCTCACGGGGCCGGCGGACGACGTCGTGGCCGGCCACCCGGGCCGTGCCGGAGGTCGGCAGCAGCAGGGTGGTGAGGATCCGCGACAGGGTGGTCTTGCCGGCCCCGTTGGGCCCGAGCAGCCCGAGCACCTGGCCGCGCTCGACGGTGAGGGTGACCCCTTCGAGGGCGGTGACCCGGCGTCCGCGCCGGGCCGTGAACGTCCGGCCGAGCCGGTCGGTCTCCACGACGGCCACGGTTCACCGCTCCCCGGTGCCGGCCGCGGCCGGCCAGGGGTCGAGCCGGTCGAGTTCGTCGAGCGCCCGGGCGTGACGGGCGGGGTCGACGAGTTCGCCCGTCACCATCAGGAAGTCCGCGACCGGGGTCCGCGAGATCAGGCCGCCGTCGAAGCGGTGGTGCACGGCGGCGCGGGGGACGCCGTCGCGCAGCGCGGTCAACTGCAGGCCGTGGATGGTGCGGCCGGCGGCGAGCCGGTCCTCGGCTCCCCCGGCGGACTCCGGGAGGTCCGCGGGTGCCGGAAGGGCGGCCCGGCGGTGCCGTTCGGCCGCGGCGGGCCCGCGCAGGGCATCGGTCAGCGCCGCCGGGACGGTCTCCCCGAGGCCGGGCCGTCCGGCGGTGAGCTCGCAGAGTTCGAGCAGCTCCGGAGCCAGGCAGTGGGCTGCCGCGGTGTCCGCGAGCGGGCCCGCGGCGGGCGCGAGCGGCGAGCCGAGGACGACCGCGAGGTCGATGGAGTCCCGGACGGTGAACGGGCGCTGGAACCGTTCCTCGGCGAGCGCGAGCAGGTCGGCGTGCACCTGGTCGGCGGGCAGTGCGGCCCGGACCGGAACGATGCCGGGCTCGCCGGCGAAGGCGAAGGTGGCCACCTCCACCTCGGCCTCGTGGTCCAGCAACGGGTCCTCGCCGTACCACCACAGGCCGACGAAGCGGTGGTCGACGGTGTCCTGGCGGAGTTCGGTGTAGACGGCGCCCTCGAAGGACTGCCGGCCGCCGAGCAGGGCGACGGCCTGCCAGAGCGCCGCCTCGTCGGGGACGACCAGGTCGAGGTCGCCCGGCGGCCGGAGCAGCCCGTCCGGGTAGTACCGGGCCAGCGACGGGCCCTTCATCACCCGCAGGCCCTCCACCGTGCCGACGAGCGCGACGAGTTCGCGGTAGTGCGCGGCGCGGCGGAGCATCCGGTCGAGTTCGCCGCGCGAACCGGTGCCCATCGGGACGCCCTCGCGCGCCGCGAGCGAGAGGACGAGCGGGGCGAGCACACCGCGGACCTGCCGGGAGGCGGCGAGCAGCGGCCGGACCCCGTCCCCGGGGTCGGTGCCGAGCAGCTCGTGGAGCAACGACAGCGTGAGCGGGAAGTCGGACTGCGGGTCTGCGGACATGACGTCTCCAAGGGGCGGTCGGCAGGGGGACCACTCAGGGGCGCGGGGAACTGCGCAGTCCGGGGCGGTCGTACTGACAATCAGGGCCGGCCCCTGGTCCGTACGGTGGCCCGCATCCGAATTGCGCAGTCCCCCCGCCCCTGGGCCCGCCTCTAAGGGCGGTCGGCGCGGCGGTAGCCGTAGGACTCCTGCCAGCCGTGGCGGCGCAGGGCGGACACCACGGCGGCGCCGGGGTCGGGGGGCAGGCCGGGGCCGGTGCGGTGGTGGCAGACGTGGCCGACCAGCGGCAGTCCGCACCGGGCGGCCTCGGCGGCGGCGACGGCCACCAGGGCGGGCTGGGCGGCCGGGATGTGCGCGGGGTCCTCGATCAGGATGTCCACCAGGTCGACGAACGGGGTGCCGCCGGCGTCGTCGTAGGCGTCGGTGACGGCGGTGGCGTGGCCGATCGGGCGGTCGTGGCCGTCGGCCCAGGCCAGCCAGGTCCGCCGGGCGGGTGCGTGCAGGATCTCCTCGACCGCCTCGCGGACGGCCTCCTCGGCGACCTCCGTCCCGAGGTCGGCCTGGGCTCCGGAGACCGCGGTCGCCAGCCAGCCGCGGACGAGGTCCCGGTGCCGCCCGTCGTCCTCGGTGATCCGTACGGCGGGGGCGGCGGCCCGGCCCGCGGTCGCGGCGGCGTCCGGGGTGAGGTGGAGGTAGCTGATCAGCGGCTGCAGCCGCGGGTCGGCGGGCGTGCCGGCGGGGGTGCGCAGCACGGCGGCGGTGCAGTCGGGGTGGCGGGCGAACAGCTGGGCGAGCAGGCGGCCGGGGTCGGCGAGCAGGGCCGGGTCGGCGTGTTCGACCAGGCACTGCGTCTCACCGGTGAGCGGGTCGGTGTACGGTCCGGCGACCACCGGCAGGCCGTCGAAGCGGTGCAGCAGTCCGGCGTCCTCCGCGGCCGCCAGGTAGGCGGGGCCGACGGCGAACGGGTCCCGGCCGGGCGCGGTCGGGTCGGCGGCGGTCGGGCCGGCGGCGGTGTTCACGCCGCCTCCGGGCGGACGACGACGACCAGCCCGTCGGCCAGCTCCCGTGCGGCGGCGGCGACCTGGGCCCCGGTCACCCCGCGCAGGGCGGCGATCTCCTCGTCCGGGTCGAGGTCCGTCCCGGTGAGGGCGCGGCGCTCGGCGAGGGTGACGGCGCGGTCCAGCGGGGACTCGGCGGTGAGCACCGTCTCCACCACGGCCTGGTGGACGGCGGCCTCGACGGCCTCCTGTCCGGCCCGGCCGTCCGCGGTCTGCGCGAGGACCTCGCGGAAGGCGTCGAGCACCTTCGGGGCGTTCCCGGGTTCGGCGCCGGCGAGCATCCGCCAGGCCCCGGTGTCGCGGTAGCTGCGCGACCAGGAGCGGAAGGAGTAGGCGAGGCCGTCCTCGTTGCGCAGCCGCGCGTACAGCAGGGAGGCCGGGCTGGCGCCCAGCAGGTGGGCGAGGACGGTGTGGGCGTGCCGGCGGGGGTCGGTGGCGTGCGGGGCGCGGCCGCCGGCGAGCAGCCAGCAGAAGTCGTCGGGCCAGGCGTCGACCCCGCCGGGGCGGACCGGTCCGGGGCGGCCGGGTCCGTCCGGGCCGGCCGGGGCGACGGCGGGCAGCTCGCGCAGGCCGCCAGCCTCCAGCGCGGCGGCGATCCGGCCTGCGGGCAGGCCGCCGACCACGGCGACGGCGAGCGGCGCGGTGGCGAGCGCGGCGCGGTGCGCGGCGCGGAGGTCCTCGGTGCCGATCCGCTCGACCGTCTCGGGGCGGCCGCCGACCGGCGAGGCGAGCGGGTGGCCCTCGAACAGCCGCGCCAGGAAGGCGTCCTGGACGGTGTCGGCAGGGTCGGCCGCGGCGGCGGCCAGTTCCTGGAGGACGACCCGGCGCTCGGCGTCGAGGGCGGCCCCGGTGAGTTCGGGGCGCAGCAGGGCCCGGCAGACCAGTTCGGCGACGCGCTCGGCGTCCTGGTCGAGCACCTGGGCGTGGATCACCAGGGAGTCCGGACCGGTCGCGGCGTTGCAGGTGCCGCCGAGGCGTTCGATGTGCTCGCACAGCGGGACGCCGTCCGCGAGCGGGACGGACATCACCAGGTGTTCGAGGAGGTGCGCGGTGCCGGCGGCGGCCGCGGGGTCGTGCCGGGCGCCGTGACCGAGGGCGACGGCGAGGCTGGTGGTGCGCAGGTGCGGCTGGTGCTCGACCAGGACGGGGACGCCGCCGGTCCAGGGGGTTTCGATCACGGTGCATCCCGTCGTGGGCGTGGGGCGCCGCGCACCGCGGCGCCGCCGGTGGCGGTGCGGGCCGGGGTGCCCGGGCGGCTGTGCGCCCGGGTCACCCCGGCCGGCGACGGCATTACTTGCCGGCGCGGACGTTGACCTTGTCCAGACGCGGACGCAGGCCGACCTTGTGGTTGCGAACCATGGTGTTTTCCTCCTCTCCCACACGGGACGTTTGTCGGGACATCCGGGGGATCTCCCGTTCCGCCGCGCTTTCCTGCGGCGGCGAGAGAACATAACCATGACCATCACTCAGGAGTCAATAAACTCAGTCAAGGCGATGGCTGCGGCCCGCCCTACCAGGGCGTGATGACACCCTCGAGGATGGAGTCCTTCACGGCCGCCAGCTGCTCGAAACATTCCTGAGCTGTGGTTTCGTCGACCTCGACCGACGCCTCGACAGCCTCGGCCGGCCCGGATCCCTGCACTTCCCCTGCCATGACTCTCCTTGCGCATGCCCTCGCGATCACCGGAGGGCGCCGTCGGCACACCCGGTCGGGCGCGCCTCGCCACCGATACTGACAGAACAACATGACTGTGATAGTCAATTTGCCTGTGACTGTGTCAATATCAACGGGGGCGACCGCCCCGGGGCTCGTCCTCGGCCACGCCGGGGCCGCCGGGCCGGCCCGCGCGCACGCGGCCGCGCTCGGCCGGCCCTTCCGGCCGACCGCCTCCCGGCAGGAGCTCGTCGAGGCCGTCGCGGCCGCCGCCGGCGCTCCGGCCTTCGTGCTGGCGCCCGAGGCCGAGCTCGACCTCGGCCTCACCGGCGAGCTCGCCGAGACCGCGCGCGGCCACGCCGTCCGGCTCGGCGTCCTGCCGCTGCCGCCCGACCCCGCGGCCGCCGCCCGTCTGCTCGACCGGTCCGCCCGGGCCGCCGTAGCCGGGCCGCGCCACCCCCACCGCACCCTGCACTACTGCGACTTCCGCAGCGAGGCCGTTCCCGGCCCGCGGCACTCCTACGGTTCCGCGGACTCGGACGCGTTCGTCGCCCGGCTCGCCGAGGGCGCCGAGGCCGTCGTCCTGCACGGTCACGGCAACGGCGCGGACTTCCGGGTCGGCCGGCACGTGCTCTGCCTGCAGGTCGACCCGCTCCGCCCGGCACCCGGCCGCCCCGGCGAGCAGTACCTGCCCTGCCAGGGCGGCGGCCCCTGCCGGCTGGAGCACAAGACCGGCTTCCGTGCCTTCCACGGCGCCGGGGCCGTCCGCACCCGGCTGCTGGTGCTGCTCTCCTGCTCCGCCTGGCAGCCCGCCGGCGGACTGCTGGGCCCGCGCTTCCAGCTGGCCCGGCGGCTGCTGGACGGCCCGCACGTGGCCGGCTTCGTCGCCTCCACCCGGATCAACCACGGCACCCCGCAACTGGGCGCCGCCGTCGAGCGGCTGCTCGACACCGGCGCCCCGCTCGGCGAGGTCGCGCTGCGGATCAACCTGCTCGCCGGGGAGGGGCTCGCCTCCTACCTCTGCGTCGGCGACCCGGAGCTCCGCATCCCGGCCGACGCCGGACCCGGCAGCGCGGAGGCACCCGCGGCCGGCTCCCGCGCCCCGGCCCGCCGCGCGGCCCGCCCGGCCCCGGCCGGCGCCGCCGCCGCCGTGCCGGTGCCGGTACCGGACGAGCCGCGCGCCGCCCGGCGGCTGGTGCAGTCCCGGATCGTCCGCAGCGCCGTGGCCGCCGGCGACCGCCCGGACGCCGACCTCGCCCTCGCCGACCGCCTCGCCGCCGCCGCGCTCCGCCCGGCCCCGGACGGCGAACTCGACCGCCTGCTCTGCGCGTTCCTCGGTGCCACGCTCGCCCGCCGCGGCCCCGACGTGCACGACTACCTCAGCGGCTCGGTCGGCTACAGCCCCGAGGAGCGCACCGGTCTGCTGCACCACTGCGGCCACCGCCTGCTGCGGCTGCGCATCGTGCCGCGCGACCTGCCCGCCGGCGCCCTCGCCCTGTACGTCTGCGAGCGCTGCGGCTCCGCCCACACCCTGCCGCCCGGCGGCGAACCGCCCCGCGCCGCGCTCGGCCCGACCACGCTCACCCTGCACCTCGCCCGGCCGCTCGCCGCCGGAGGCCGGTACACCGCGGCCCGGCAGCCGATCGGCGGCCACCCCGAGGCCGCCCTGCCGGTCGCCGAACTCGCCCCCGGCGCCCGGGAGATCACCGTGCCGCTACCGCGGGACGGCGCCCCCGGGCTGCGCCGGATCGCCGTCGCGCTGGTCGCCGACGGCGAGTTCTCCGTCCACCAACTCCCGCTCACCGACGACCGATCCACCCGCACGACACCACGAAAGGCAGGCCGGCCGTGCTGGACGCCCTGACGACCCGCTGGGACAAGGACCACCGAGACGGCACCCACCGCTCCCGGGCCCCCGCCGACACCCTGGCCGACTACGGCGGACGGATGGCCCGGATGGGCATCACCCGGCTGGCCAACATGACCGGCCTGGACTGGCTGGGCATCCCGGTCTACAACGCGATCCGTCCCAACTCCCGTTCGCTGTCCGTCTCCCAGGGCAAGGGGGCGACGCACGACGCCGCCCGGGTGTCCGCACTGATGGAGTCGATCGAGTACTGGCACGCCGAGTTCTTCGAAGGTGCGCTGCGGCACGAGTCGTACCGCGAACTCGCCCGCCGACAGCCCGTCCTGGACGTCTCGCGGCTGCCGCTGCGCGGCGGCCTCGACACCGTCGGCGAGGGCTCCCGGGAGACCCCGGCCCGCGCCGAACTCCGCACCGACCTGCCGATGCTGTGGACGGAGGGCTTCGACCTGCTCGCCGGGTCGCCGCTCTGGCTGCCGTACGACAACGTCCGGCTGAACAAGGTGGGCATCGACTACGCGGCGACCACCTTCCGGGTCAGCTCCAACGGCCTGGCCTCCGGGAACAACCTGGTCGAGGCCGTCATCCACGGCATCTGCGAACTCGTCGAGCGCGACGCGCTGACCATGTGGTGGCAGGGCGTCCGCACGGCCGCCGACGTCGCACGGACCAAGCTCGACCTCGGCACCGTCACCGACCCGGTCTGCCGCGGGGTGCTGGACGCCTTCGAGGAGGGCGGCATCGAGGTCGCCGTCTGGGACGTCACCTGCGACACCGGCATCCCCACCTACCAGTGCTGCGTGGTGGAGCGCGCCGACCGGGTCGCCTGGCGGTCCTTCGGCGCCTGCTGGGGCTACGGCACCCACACCTCCCCCGAGGTCGCCCTCTCCCGCGCGCTCACCGAGGCCGCGCAGAGCCGTATCACCGTCATCGCGGCCAGCCGGGACGAGAACTTCCGCACCATGTACAAGGCGCAGAACGACGCACGGACCCTGGCCCGCACCCGTGAGGTGTTCTTCGCCGCCCCCGGCACCCTGCCCTTCGACACCGGCCGCGGCATCGACCACCCCACCCTCAACGAGGACCTGCGCGCCGTGCTGGAGCGGCTCTCCGCGGCCGGCATCGGGAACGTCGTCGCCGTCGACCTCACCAAACCGGAGATCGGCATCCCCACCGCCAAGGTCGTCGTGCCCGACCTCGAGTTCTACTCCCTGTTCATCGGCTACACGCCGGGCCGCCGGGCCCGGCGGCGGCTGCTCGGAGCCCAGGAGGCCACCCGGTGACCGTCCACGTCTTCCTCGGCCCCAGCCTGCCCGTGGAGCAGGCCCGCGCCGTCCTCGACGCGCAGTACCACCCGCCGGTCAGCTGCGGCGACGTCACCGAGCTGGTGCTCGACCGGGAGCCGCCGAAGGCGATCGTCCTGGTGGACGGCCTCTTCGAGCAGGTGCCGACGGTCTGGCACAAGGAGATCCTCTTCGCCCTGGAGCGCGGCGTGCGGGTCTTCGGCGCCGCCAGCATGGGCGCGCTGCGCGCCGCCGAACTCGCCGCCTTCGGGATGGAGGGCGTCGGCGGGATCTACGAGCGGTTCGCCTCCGGCGAGTACCAGGACGACGACGAGGTCACCATCGTGCACGCCCCTGCGGAGGACGGGTACGTGCCGCTCTCCGAGGCGATGGCCAACCTCCGCGCCGGGCTGGCGGCCGCGCTCGCCGCGGGCGCGGTCACCGCCGCCACCCACGACCTGCTGGTGGGCGCCGCCAAGCGGCGCTTCTACCCGGACCGCTCCTGGGGCCGGCTGTACGCCGACGCGAAGGCCCTCGGCGTCGCGGAGGAGGAGACGGCGGCGCTGCGCGCGTACGTCCGGGAGCACCGGCCGGACGCCAAGCGCGCGGACGCCCTCGCCGTGCTGCGGCACGTCGCCGGGCTGATCGACGCCGGTCTGGAGCCGCCGGTCGTCGACTTCGCGCTGGAACCCACCTACTACTGGGAGAAGCTGCTCACGGTCGTCCGGCAGCAGCGCGCCGAACGCGAGCTGCACGAGCGGCTCGGCGCCGGGCCCGCGGAGGTCTACCGGCACCTCGCGGAGCACCGGCCCGCCGTGCTGCGGGCCGCGCTCTGCGACGTGCTCGCCGGGCAGGAGTCCGCCCGGCTCGGCCTGCTCCTCCCCGAGGAGCGGACCGCCCACCACCGGACGGTGCTGGACGGCACCGCCGTGCCGGAGGCCCTGCGCGACGGCCTCGCCGTCCGCGAGGCCACCGCGGAGGCGCTGACCGGCCGGCTGCGCGCCTCGCTCGCCGGGCCGGTGCTCGCCCGGCTGGAGCGGGACGGCCTGGCCGGGCCGGTGGCCGCCGCACTCGCCGCCCCGGACTCCCCGGACACCGCGGCCGGCGCCCCGGCCCGGGGCGTACCGCTGCCCGCGGGCCGCCGCGAGTGACCCGGCCCGGCAACGGGACCGCCCCCGGCACCGTGCAGGTGCCGGGGGCGGTGTGCGTGCGGTGTGCGTACCGCGGGCGGGATCAGCCGCGGCGGGCGGCGGCGACCAGGCCGGCCACATGGCCGACCGCGTCCGCCACCGGCACCTGCACGGTCTCGCCGGAGGCCCGGTCGACGACCTCGACCACGCCCTCCTTCAGACCGCGCGGACCGACGGTGATCCGGTACGGGATGCCGACCAGCTCGCAGTCGGCGAACTTCACGCCCGGGCGCTCGTCCCGGTCGTCGAGGAGGGTGTCCACGCCGGCCTCGCGCAGGTCCCCGTAGAGGCCCTCGACGACCTTGGTGGTGTCCTCGTCCGCCTTGCCGATCGGCACGATCACGACCTCGAACGGGGCGACCGACACCGGCCAGACGATGCCCTTCTCGTCGTGGTGCGCCTCGACCACCGCGGCGATCGCGCGCTCGACGCCGATGCCGTAGCTGCCCATGATCGGCTTGACCCGCTCGCCGTCCGGGCCGAGCACGGTGATGTCCAGCGCGTCGGTGTACTTGTAGCCGAGCTTGAAGATGTGGCCGACCTCGACGGTGCGCACCACCTGCAGCGGCTCGCCGCAGGTCGCGCAGGGCTCGCCGGCCGAGATCTCGCGGAAGTCCGCCCAGCCGGTGGCGGTGATGTCCCGGGCGACGTCGACGCCGCTCAGGTGGACGCCGTCCCGGTTGGCGCCGGTGGTCATCGAGCGGCGGCCGCGCAGCGCCTCGTCCACCCAGACCGCCGGGCCCTCGACGCCGACGGCGCCCAGGCTGCCCGGGGCGGCGCCGAGCGCCTCCTTGATCTCCTCGGGGGTCGCCGGACGCACGGCGCGCGCCGCGGTGGCGTCCAGGAGCTTCTGCTCGACCAGGGCGTGGTCGCCGCGCATCAGCACCAGGGTGAGGGCGCCGTCCAGCACGTAGACCAGGGTCTTGATCTGGCGGTCGGCGGGCACGCCGTGCTTGGAGGCCAGCTCCTCGATGGTGCGGGCCTCCGGGGTGTCGAAGGGCTCGGGGGCGGCGGGGCCCTCCGGGTCCTCGACGGCCGGCAGGGCGGCCGCGGCCTTCTCCATGTTGGCGGCGTAGCGGCAGGCGGTGCAGTGCACGACCAGGTCCTCGCCGGCCTCGGTCGGCGACATGAACTCGACCGAGGCGGAGCCGCCCATGGCACCGCTGGAGGCCTGCACCGGGATCGCGGGCACGCCGAGGCGGGCGAAGATCCGGGTGTACGCCTCGTGGTGCAGGTCGAAGGAGCGGTCCAGCCCGGCCTGGTCGAGGTCGAAGCTGTACGAGTCCTTCATGGTGAACTCGCGCACCCGCAGCAGGCCCGACTTCGGCCGCGGCTCGTCGCGGAACTTGGTCTGGAACTGGTACCACATCTGCGGCAGCTGCCGGTACGAGGCGAGCTCGTCGGCGAGGGTGGTGAAGATCTCCTCGTGCGTCATGCCGAGGGCGATGTCGGCGCCCTTGCGGTCCTTGACGCGGAACATCTCGTCGCCCATGACCTCCCAGCGGCCGGACTTCTGCCAGATCTCCGCCGGGTGCATCGCCGGGAGCAGCCACTCCTGCGAGCCGATGCGGTCCATCTCCTCGCGCACGATCCCGACGACCTTCGACCGCACCCGGACGGCCAGCGGCAGCAGCGAGTAGTGGCCGGCCATCAGCTGGCGGACGAACCCGGCACGGACCAGCAGCCGGTGGCTCGCCGCGTCGGCGTCGGCCGGGTCCTCGCGCAGCGTCGGGGTGTACATCTGGGACCAGCGCATATCTGTCTGTCTTTCCTGTCTGGGTGTCAGAACTGTCCGGTGGAGGGCGCCGTGGCACCCGGGCCGGTCTCCGTCCTCCGCCCCGGCGGTGCGCGGGGCCGGACTCGGACGCCCGCCGGCCGGCTGCCGCGGCACCGGTGCGGCCGAGGTGAACGCTACTGGATCCGGCAGGCGGGGTGGGCGCGGACGGCCGGGAGGCACCCGCCCGGTCAGGCGCCGTGCAGGCCGTCGAGGGCGTGCCGCAGGGTCTCCCGCAGCAGTGCCAGCTCGTTGCCGACCGCGATCAGGTCGAAGCCCTCGGCGGCGTACTGCCGGGCCTGCTCCGGCCCGCCGGCGAAGATCCCGGCGAGCCGGCCGTGCCGGCGGGCCGCGGCGAGGACGGCCGCCCGGGCCCGGTCCATCGCCGGGCCGGTCACCACGCCGGGCTGTCCGAGCGAGCAGGCCAGGTCGCCGGTGCCGACGAAGAGGCCGTCGACGCCCGGCACCGCCGCGATGGCGTCGGCCGCGGCCACCGCCTCGGGCGACTCGACCTGCACCAGGCAGGTGGTGCGCTTCGCCGCGTCCGCCAGGTAGCCGGGCAGGTCGTGGAACCAGCCGGAGGCGCGCGCCGGGTTGACGCCGCGGGTGCCGAACGGCGGGTAGCGGCAGGCGTCGGCCGCGGCCCGCGCCTCCTCGACGGTGTCGACCTTGGGCACCATGACGCCGGCCGCGCCGAGGTCCAGCGCGTGCTCGATGTGGTGCCGGTGCAGGTACGGGACGCGGACGAGCGGGGCGCAGGAGGAGCCGGTCAGCGCCTGCAGCATCGGCAGCAGGTCGCCCTTGGACATCGGCGAGGCCTCCAGGTCGAGCACCGCGAAGTCCAGCGGGAGGGTGCCGCAGAGCTCGGCCACCATGCTGCTGCCGCTGAGCAGGAAGAGGCCGAGCGAGGGCCCGTCCGGGCCGGTGCGGCGGGCGAGCGGCGGCCAGCCGTCGAAGAGCGGATGGCGGCGGGTCTCGGGTGCGGTCACGGCAGGGTCCTTTGGGTCGGCGGGTCGGTCGGTCGGGTCTCCGGGCGCCCCGCCAGGGCGCACAGCTCCGCCCAGAGCGCGGCGGGCACGGTGAGGGCGTCCGGGGTGCCGGCGGGCCCGGCCGGGGCGCGGCCGGGCAGCCGGGCGGCGGGCCGGCCGGGAGCGGTGGGGACGGCCCGCAGGTGCGCCTCCAACCGGGCCGCCTCCCGGCCGACGGCCGCCGCGGAGCGGCCCAGCGCGTCCACCGGGAAGGCCGCGAACAGCCCTCCGTTGCCCGCGCCGCGGGGCCGGGCGGCGTGGCCGGCCCCGGCGACCGCCCCGGCCAGCACCTCGACCAGGGCGGCCAGCGCGTGGCCCTTGTGCTCGGCGGCGCCGCCGAGCGGGCGCAGCGCGGCCAGCGGCGGCTCGGTGTAGAGCAGCGCGGGGTCGGTGACGGGTCGGCCGTCCGGCCCGGTCAGCAGGTCCGGCGGGACGGGCCGGCCGGCCAGCAGGGCCGAGCGGACGGCGCCCTCGGCGGCGGCGCTGGTGCTCATGTCGACCACCAGCGGCGGACCGGGCGGGGCGGGGCAGGCGAGCAGGACGGGGTTGGTCGCCCACACCCCGGCGGTGCCGCCGGCCGGGGCGACCCGGGCGCCGGCGCCGCGGAAGTTGACGAAGCCGAGCAGGACGAGCCCGCGCTCGGCGACCTTCCGGCCGAGCGGGGCGAGCCGGCCGAGGTGCCCGGCGCCGCGCAGCCCGACCACGACCGGGCCGAGGTCGGCGGCGCGGGAGAGCTCGGCCACCAGACGGCGGCGGACCTCGGCGCCGGGGGCGTCGGCGCCGAGCAGCAGCGAGGTGGTCGGGCCGGTGCGGCGGACCCGGGGCCGGGCGGCCGGGGCGAGCCGTCCGGCCGCCGCCTCCGCCAGGTACTCGGGCACCCGCAGCAGGCCGTGCGAGGGCCGCCCGGCGAGTTCGGCGGCGACCAGGTCGTCCGCGGTCGCGGCGGCCGTCCGGGCCGGGAAGCCCGCCCCGGCGAGGGCCGCCCGGCAGACCGCGGCGGCCTCCGCGGCGGTCACCCGGCGGGTGGGTGCGGGGGCCGCGGGCGCGGGGCGGTGCACGGCGGGCACCGATCGAACGGGCACCGCCGGTGCGACCGCCCGGGGGGCCAGGTCGGCGGCCTCCCGAGCGGCGATGGTGTCGACCACGCCGTCGAGCGTCAGGTGGTCGGTGTCGACCAGCCGCACCCCGGGGACGCCCGGCACCTCGGCGTCGAGGTGGCCCCAGGCGAGCCGGCCGTCGGCCTCCTGCATCTTGTGGTCGCCGCGGATGCGGGCGGCGAGCTGCCCGGGGCCGGCCCGCAGGCCGTAGAAGACCCACTCCAGGTCCGGGTCGGCGAGCAGGTCGGCGAAGCGGTCGAGGGTGCGTCCGGGCAGCATGACGCCGCTGACCACGACGACCTCGGCGCCCCACTCCCGGTAGGAGGCGAGCAGGGCGCGCAGGTTGCGGTCGATCAGCGCGTACTGGCGCTCGTCGGCCCGCCAGGGGTAGACGTCGGCGGCGGTGTCGGTGTCGATCAGCGCGGCGGGGCCGCGGTAGCGGCGGACCAGCCGGCGGCCGACCTCGGTCTTGCCGGCGCCGGGGGCTCCGGTGACCACGACGACCCGCAGCGGGGGCGGGCCGCCGGGGCGGGGCGGGGCGGTCACGTCCGCGGCGAGATGTAGGCGACGGAGGTGGTGGGCCGCCCGGTGACGGCGCAGGGCGCGGCCTCCGAGGCCTCGCGGAAGCCGAGCACCTCGCCGAGTCCCCAGCCGGCGACCTCCAGCACGGTCTCCCGGGTGTCGGCGAGCGGGGCGACGGCGACGCCGCGCTCCGCGAGCACCTCGCGGGCGGTGTCGGCCCGGTCGACCGGCCGGCACTGGCGGCGGGCGAAGCCGCGGGCCCGCCGCAGGTAGCCGGCGCCGACCTCGGCGACGGCGGCGGGCAGCAGGGCGGCCAGCGAGCCGAGGTCGTCGGGCAGCAGCACGGCCTCCTCGCGGGTGTCGCAGCGCACCACGACGGCCCGGATCCGGTCGCCGGGGCGCCGCCGCGGCTGCAGGTAGACCCGGAGCGGCACGCCCTGGCGGCGCCAGCGGCGGTGGTGCCGGCCGGCGGCCGTGCGGCCCTCGCCGGCGCGCAGTTCGCAGCGCAGGCCGCGGGCGGTGAGCAGGTCGACCAGCCGGCCGGCCTCGGCCTGCTGCTCGGCGTCGTCGGTGGTGAGGGTGAGCGCCACGTGCACGGGGGCGAGGTCGGGGTGGACGAGCAGGCCGCCCTCGGAGTCCATGCCGAGCATCAGGTGGGTCAGCACCAGGCGGCGGGTGAGCGCGCCGGTGACGTGGTGGGTGTGCCGGCGTTCGGCGCCCTCGCGGAAGCCGACGTCGTACAGCTCGGAGAAGCGGCTGCCCTGGCCGTAGAGGCAGCCGGTCTGCAGGGTGCCGCCGTGCGGCAGCGGCACGTCGCCGCCGATGGTGGTCTCGGAGACGGCGGTGTTGTTCGTCCACGGCGGCCGCCGGGACCACAGCACCGGGACGTGCATCTCGGTGCAGAGCCGGTCCGCCATGGCGACGGCGTCGGCGAGGCCCTCGCGGGCCTGCTCGGCGTCGGCGTAGCAGGCCTGGAACTCGTAGATGTCGGGGGCCTCGATCGCCCGGAAGACGCTGCGTCCGGAGCGGGCCGGGCGGAAGTAGCGGGCCCGGCGGTAGGTGCGCAGCGGCAGGTCGTGGCGGGAGCGGACGATCCGCGCCCAGTGGGTGTAGACGGCGCCCTCGCCGGTCGGGGTGAGCACCATGCGGCGCCGGTCGGCGGCCCAGTCGCCGTCGTCCCCGGCGTACAGCAGGGAGCCCTCCAGCGGCATGATCCGCCGGGTGGGTTCGAGCACCGAGTCGGGGACGAGCATCGGGTAGTCGTACTGCTCGTAGCCATGCCGTTCGTAGGTGCGCATGGCGATCTCGTCGAAGCGGCGGATCAGCCGCATGCCGTGCGGCAGGGTGACGGTGGCGCCGGGCAGTTCGATCGGGTCCTGGTCGAGGACGTCGGCCTCGCGCAGCCAGCGGGCGAACCGGCCGAGGTCGAAGCCGCCGTCCTGGAGCGGGGTGTCGACCAGCGCCTGCACGGCCCTGCCGTCGTGCGGCGGGTGCCAGGGCAGCGCGGGCGCCGGGACGGGCGGTGGTTCGGGCAGCACCTCGCCGTGGTGCGGCAGCAGCGGGGCGGTGTCAGGCCGTGGCGGTCGCACGGGCACCCCCGCCCGTGCTCGCGGCGCCGAGTTCGGAGACGCACAGGCGGAACTTGCCGGTGGAGGACTCCGGCATGCGGGTCAGGCTGTCGAACTCGACGGTGAACGGGTAGCCGGTGTGGTGCCGGATGCGCTCGGTGAGTTCGGTGGCGGTGCCCTTGCGCAGGCCCTCCGGCGTGTAGACCTTGATCTGCAGGCGGTCCGGCTCGCTCTGCACCACCTGGAACCAGTGCACCTCGGGGAAGCGCATGAACAGGTACGAGAACAGGTAGGCGTCGATGTGGTCGCCGGACGGGGTGACGATGAGGTCCTGGAGGCGGCCGGCGACCGGGGTCATGCACGGGTAGGGCAGCGCGGAGGTGTGCGGCAGCGGCGCCGCGAGGTCGCTGGTCTCGTAGCGGATCAGCGGCATGGAGCGGTTGTTGAGGGTGGTGAGGACGAGCCGGCCGGTCTGCCCCTCCTCGCAGGGGTCGCCGTTCTCGTCGAGGAACTCGACGAAGACGTTCTCGGACTGGATCAGCATCGGCCCGCCGCCGGGCTGTTCGTGCGACACGATGTTGGTCTCCCGCATCCCGTACTTGTCGTAGACGTCGCAGTCGAGCACCCGGCCGATGGTCTCCCGCAGGGCGGGCGGCAGCGGTTCGGAGGTGCCCTGGACGGCGCGCAGACCGGGGATCCGGACCTGGCGGCGCTCGGCCTCTTTGGCGATCAGGTGCATGGCGTTGGAGTAGGTGCTGACCAGGGCGGGCCGGAAGCGGACCAGCCGGTCGAGCACGGAGTCGATCAGCTGCGGGGACAGCCGGAAGGTGTTGAACTCCCGCCGGTTGGTGAGCAGGTTCTCGGCCCGGTCGGTGAGCTGCTTGAACGACCAGTAGATCTCCGAGCCCCACAGCAGGACGAACGGGTCGCCCAACTGCCAGCCGCTGCACCACTCGTAGGTGCGCAGCTGGTGGGCGCGCATCCACAGCCGGAAGTCCGCGTCCTGCTGGAACTGGGCGCGGCGGCCGGTGGAGCCGGAGGAGAAGTTGGTCTGCAGGGTGGCCCGGTCGGCCTCCGAGGAGAGCAGGGCGTCCTGCTCGCGGAGCAGCACGTCGCGGCTGAGCACCGGGAGCTTGCGCAGGTCGGCCGGGGACTCCAGGTCCCGCAGTCCGCGCTCGTCCATGATCCGCCGGTAGTACGGGACGGTCCGGTAGGCGTGCCGGACGGTGGCGCGGAGCTTGTCGAACTGCAGCTCGGCGATCTCGGCCGGGGTGCGCTCCTGGTTGGCGCGGAGCCACTCCAGGCGCTCGCGGACGGAGCCGCGGCCGCGCAGGCGCTGCTCCTGCCAGTAGAGCGGGCCGGCTATTCCTCGGGGAAGATGCATGGCTGACGGCCTTTCAGCGGCGGTGGATCCGCCGGTAGCGGGTCAGGGGCAGCGGCGGCGGGCCGCAGGGGGCGGCGCACCCCGGGCGGGCGGCGAGCCAGGCCGCCCGCCGGTCGGCGAGCTCCTCGATCCGCCCGCCGAACCAGGCGGCGAGGATCGCCGAGTGGCTGTACGAGGTGCGCGGGTCCTCGATGTCGTGGTTGTCGTCCCAGTCGTAGAAGACGGCGTCGCGGCCGGCGGCGAGGGCACCGGTGATCTCGGCGACGACGGCGTCGGGCACCAGCCGGTCCAGGACGTGCAGGTAGGCGGGCAGGTAGACCAGGTAGCGGGCGGTCACCAGGTCGGTGGGGCGCCCGGCGAAGCTGACCGTGGAGGCCGCGTAGTCGAAGCCGGGGCCGCGCAGGTGGTCCGGCGGCCGCTTCTCGGCGGGCCGGGCGAGCAGGCTCAGGTCGGTGCGGCCGTCGACGAGTTTGAGCGCCTGCCAGACGTTCTCCAGCGACTGGGAGGTCTGCGCGGTGCCGGGCACCGGGATCCGCCAGCGGCGGTCGCGGTGGAAGGGGTTCATGGTGGCGAACCGGCGCATCGAGGCGGGTGCGGCCTGGCAGGTGTCGATCAGCAGGCCGTCGCCCGCGCCGAGGGCGAGGCCCTCGGCGCGGGAGACCGCCCGGGTCGTCCCGGCACCCGGCCCGGCCGTCGTCCCGGCGGTCATCGCGGTGCGGCGGCGGGTCGGGCGGCGGCCGGCTCGGCGAGCAGGTCGGCGGCGGCCCGCCCCGGGTCGGCGGTGGGGCGCAGCTCGATCCACCGGCCGTGCCGCCGGACCTCGTGGTACCGCTCCGGGGTGCTGCGGCAGCGCAGTTCGGCGGCGTCGAGGGCGACCGCGGAGCCGTCGGCCCGCACCAGCCGGACCCGGTCCTCGCGCACGTAGGCGGCGAGGCCGTCGGACTCCCCGGCCGGCCGCCACTGCGGGCGCGGCCCGGGGTAGGCGTTGCCGCGCTCCCAGTCGACCAGCCGGACCCCGGCGGCGGCCGCCGCCCGGCGCAGCGGCTCGGGCAGTTCGGCGAACGGCACCACCACGACGGCGGCGCCGAGCCCGGCGTAGACGGCGAGCTCGTCGGTGCGCGGCAGGTCGGTGAGGTACACCACCAGCGGCCCAGCGGGCAGTTCGGCGGGCATCGCCGCGGCGAGCGCCTCGGCGAGCCGCCACTCGCCGTCGTCCTCGGCGGCGGCGAGCGGTCCGGCCGCGGTACCGCTGCCGGGGACGACGGCGTACGCGCGGGAGCGCCCGGGGCTGCCGAGGACGGACTCCTGCAGCGGCCGGAGCCAGTCGGCGTGGGTCTCGAAGGACCAGGCGTAGTCGAGGTCCTCCTTCTCCAGCATCAGGGTGCTCATGTTGTGGACGTCCAGCGGGGCCTCCAGCGGGGCCCGCTCGACGGTGAAGCCCGCCTCCTGCAGGAAGGTCTCGCGGCGGCGGTTGTTGCTGAGCAGCCGCACGGAGTCGACGCCGAGGTGGCGCAGGATCGCGGCGACCGGCTCGTAGGAGCGGGCGTCGACGGGGGCGTCGAGGCGGCGGTAGACGGCCTCGGTGTCCAGGCCCTCCTGCTGGCGCATGGCGTAGATGGCGAAGTGCGCGGCGATGCCGAGGCCGCGCGCGTCCTGGTCGATGCCGTAGAGCAGCAGGCCGCGGCCCTGTCGGGCGAAGGTGTGCATGGCCTCGTCCAGCTGGTAGCCGCAGTCGCACTGGGCGGAGCGCAGCACGTGGCCGAAGAGGCAGGCGGACTCGATGCGCAGCGGCACCGGGGTGCCGTCGTGCAGGTCCCCGGTGTGGACGGCGGCCCAGCGCTCCCCGTCGAAGTCGAAGTGCCACAGGACGAAGGGGGTTTCGCCGCCGGCCCAGCGCAGCGGCAGGTGGGCGGGGCCGTCCGGGCGGGGTGCGGTGGCGGTCATCGGGCGGCCGCCTCCTCCAGCGCCCCGCCGGCGAGGAGTTCCTCGTCGCGGACGAGCACCATCCGGGTGTGCGAGTCGATGGGGTGGTGCGGCACGCCGAAGGCGAGGAAGTCCAGCGGGTTGTCGTCGATCGGGCCCTGGACGCCGTGCGGGTACTCGGCGGGGACGTAGATGGAGTCGCCGGTGCGCAGCACGTAGTCCCGGCCGTCGATGTGCAGGGCTCCGCGGCCGTTCAGCACGTACAGCAGGTGGGCGCCCTCGTGGACGTGCAGCGGGAAGGCGGTGCCGGGCTGCATGGTGATCCGGTCGACGCCGATCGGCAGGCCGCCGGGCAGGACCGCGCCGGCGCCGGCCACGCCGGTGATGTCGGCGAGGTGCACCCCGGCGTCGTCGTACATCGTCCGGCGGGCGCCGTCGAGGACGTTGAGGATGTGTTCGTCGGGGCGGAAGACCTGGTTCATGGGGCAACTCCTCGGTGGGACTGGGGTGCGGCCGGGACGGGGATGCGGTCCAGCAGGCCGGACTCCTCGACGTAGCGGGCGCGCCGGTCGTAGAGCGTCCGGAGCATCCCGGCGGAGCCGTCGTAGCCGGACGGCAGCGGCGAGTCCGCGATCGCGGCGAGCATCGGGAGCCCGGTGGCGGCGGTGAGCCGGCGGGCCGTCGGCGCCACCCGGGCGGTGCCGCCGATCTGGTTGAGGACGAACCCGTGCAGCAGGGCGCGGAGTTCGGGGACGAGCAGGCCGGTGAGGCCAGCCAGGGCGGCCAGGTGCCCGGAGCGCCGCGGGTTGGTCACCAGGACCACCGGCAGACCCGCGCGGGCGGGCAGCACCTGGTTGGCGAGGTCGTCGGCGGGCTCCAGCTCGCCCGCGCCCGCGGCGCCCTCGACGAGCAGCCAGCGGCCGCCCGTACGGACCTTGTCGTAGCCCTGCTGCACGGCCTCCTCGCAGTGGCGGCGCAGTGCGGCGGGCAGTGCGGCGGCGTCGAGGCTGTCCTCGCCGGCCACCGGCGCGGTGCCGACCAGCCTGCCGCGCACCCAGAGGTCGCCCTCGGGGGCGCCCGGGTACGGGAGGTCGACCAGCACCGGGTTGTTCCACCACCGCACGGGGAGCCCGGCGGCGGCGCAGTTGTGCAGGACGCCGCGCCGCCAGGGGGCGACCGCGGTGTACGCCGGGTCGTCGGGCGCGACCACGGCGGTGGCCTTGAACGGCTCGCAGGGCACGCCCCTGGTGTGCAGGGTGCGCAGGATGCCGATGCCGATGCCGGTCTTTCCGGTTCCTGCGGCCGCGCCCAGGACGGTCATCCCGTTCGGCGCGGGCGCCTGCTGTACGGGATCCATGCGGTCACCGCTCCTTCGCCGTGGCCGGACCGGCCGGTCCGGGTTCCCGGGAAGTCCGCGCACGGCCCGCGGCGCGGCGCTCCCCCTGTACGCCGAGCACACTCGCAGGTTTGTGACAGTCGAGTCAAGTAGTCAGTCACATTCATGACAGCGCCTCGCCACAGGCATTTGACAGATGAGATGACCGGCGGTGTCATAAATGCGCGACAGCACAGACGGAACAGTTCCAGGCCCGCGGCCCGACCGCGGTCCGACACGGAAGGACGGCCGGCCTTGGCCGAATTCGACTACCGGCGCACCGCACTCCTGGTCATCACGCCCGACGCCGTGCGCCGGCACCTGGCCGGGCAGGTCGTGGCCCGGGTGCGGGCGGCGGGGTTCACCGTCGCCGGCCACCGGCTCTGGCCCGCCGCGCCCCCGGGGCTCGACCCGTTCCACCGGCGCAACGAACCGGTCGCCCGCGACCCGGGGCTGCGCCGCACGGTCGAGGAGCTCTTCGACCTCGGCCCGCTGCTCGCCCTCGCCGTCCAGGAGGGCCCCGGCCGCCCGGCCGACGGCGTCCACCGGCGGCTCGCCGAGCTCAAGGGCCGCGGCGACCCCGCCTGGTCGGCGCCCGGCTCCATCCGCAAGGACCTGGGTTCGATCAACACCGTGCTCAACATCGTCCACTCCTCGGACGACGCCGAGGACACCGCCCGCGAGGCCGCGCTCTTCCTGGAGGCCGGCCCCGGGCTCCCCGAGACCGGCCCGGCGGCCCTGGATTCCGCCGTCCGCGCCGCCGAGCGGGGCCGCCCCCGCGAGGAGCGCGGCCACGACGAGGTGCTCGGCGGCGTGCGCGCCCGGGTGCTGACCGCCGTCCGGCCCGGCCTGCCGCCCCGGCTGCGCGAGCACTCCGACCGGTGGTGCGACCGCCACGGCGGGGCCGGACTCGCCGGCCCCGGCGGCGGCGCCCTGCTCGCCGGGCTGCTGCCGCCCGGCCACGGCATCGACGGCCTCCTCGCGCCGCCCCCGCCGGGCAGCACCCCCGAGCGGCCCGTCCCCGCGGTGGAGACCGCCGCCCTCGCCGCGCTCGGCGTCGCCCTGGACCCGTGGGAGCACCTCGTCCTCGGCACCTCGCGGCACTACCCGCCGCCCGCGGCCGCACCGCCCCGCACCGCCGCCGCACCCGCACCCGCACCCGCACCCGCGCCCGCCCCGACGACCTAGGAGCCGACCCCGTGTCCGACCTCACCCAGCAGCAGCGCGACAGCTACCGCGAACAGGGCTTCCTCGGCCCGCTCACCCTGATGTCCGTGGCGGAGATGGAGGCGCTGCGCCCCGAACTCGCCGCCGTGCTCGACATCCCCGGCCGCGCGCCCGCCCCCGCCGCCGAGCAGGTCGAGGGGCGGCTCGCCAACCTGGTGGCCGGCCGCGGCGGCGCGAGCCCGGTGCCGTACATCGAGAGCCGTCACCTCGACTCCCCGGCCGTGCACCGCCTGATCACCCACCCCGCCCTGCTGGCCGCCGCCCGCGCGCTGTACGGCGAGGACCTGCTGGTGTGGCGGTCGACCTTCATCGCCAAGGCCTCTGGCGGCCCCGAGTTCCAGTGGCACCAGGACTGGGGCGGCGTCTACGCCCCCGGCGAGGAGTACGGGCTGGAGCCGCCGCTGCACTTCACCTTCTGGATCGCCGTCAGCGACGTCACCGAGGACAGCGGCTGCCTGCGCTTCGTCCCCGGCACCCGGGCCGTGCTGCCCGCCCGGCCGTCCGGCCCCGGCCGCCGGGCCACCCTGCTCGTCCCGCCGGAGCACGTGGACGAGAGCCGCGCCGTCTCCCTGCCGCTGCGGCCCGGCCAGTGCGCCGTCTTCACCGACCGGGCGCTGCACGCCTCCGGCGTCAACACCTCGGGCGCCGAACGGCTCGCCCTGGCCGTCCGGATGACCGTGCCCGCGGTCAAGGTCCGCCCGCACTTCCCCGGCCACGCCTGCACCCTCGTCAGCGGCCAGGACCGGGCCGGCCTCAACCGGCTCGCGGAGCCGCCGCGGTGAGCGCACCCGCCGCGCACCCGCCCGGGCCGCTCGACCCGGCCCTGCTCGCCCCGCTCGACCCCGAGCAGGCGCTGCACCTGCTGGACGGGCTCACCTGGCTGCCCGCCGCCGGCCCCGACCGCTGGCGGCGGGTCGCCGACCACCTCGCCGCCCGCCTCCCCGACCGCCCGGCCCCCGCACCGCGGGACTGCCGGGACGCCGCCCGGGCCCTGGCCGCCGCCCTCGGCGGGCCGACCCGCGAGGGCGGGGAGCCGGGCGGCGCCGGGGCGCTGTACCGCGCGAAGTACGACCTCATCGCACTGCTGCACCCCGACCCGTGGTTCACCTTCCTCAACATGGGCCACTGCACCGCCGGCCCCGACGGGCCGGACCCGTGCGCCGACCCGGAGCTGCCCGGCACCGGGCGGCACGGCGGCGCGCTGTACGACCTCACCGCCGCGCCCGCCCCGCTGGAGGGCACGGCGGTGCTGGACGTCGGCTGCGGCCGCGGCGGCGGCACCGCCCGGCTCGCCCGCACCCGCCGCCCCCGCACCGTCACCGGCCTCGACGCCTCGCCCCGGAACGTGGCGCTCTGCCGGCGCGACCACACCGTCCCCGGACTCGACTTCCGGTACGGCGAGGCCGACCGGCTGCCCCACCCCGACGCCTCCTTCGACGCCGTGGTCTCGGTGGAGTCCGTGCACTGCTTCCCCGACGCCGGACGCTTCCTCGCCGAGGCCGCCCGGGTGCTCCGGCCCGGCGGGCACCTGCTGCTCGCCGACGAGTGGCCGGCCGCGGACGCGCGCGGCCCGGCCCGCGCCGCCGCCGCGGCCGGGCTGCGCGTCGAGGCGGTGGAGGACATCACCGCCGGGGTGCTCCGCTCGCTGGACCGCCTGCCCGCGGAGGCCACCCGGCTGCTCGGCACCCTGGACGAGGGACCCCGTGCCGCCTACGCCCGCTTCTTCGCCGACCGGGTCGGCCGCGACTCGGCGGGCCTGTACCGCTCCGGGCGCTGCGTCTACCTGCGGCTGCACGCCCGCCGGGAGGGCTGAGCCGGTGACACCCCACGGCCCGCCCCGGACGGCCGGAATGATCGGAACACACCTTGACAGCACTCCGCGACTGATAGTCTCGCGATCGAGTCAAGAAGGGGTGCGCCGTGGCGGACAACCAAGAGCTCGGCAACCGGATCCGGCAGCTCCGGCGGGCCGCGAAACTCTCCCAGGCCGACCTGGCCGGGGACGACCTGTCGCCCAGCTACGTCTCCCTGCTGGAGGCGGGCAAGCGGGTGCCGACCACCCGCGTGGTCGAGCAGCTCGCCGAGCGGCTCGGCTGCGACCCGAAGGCGCTGCTCGGGCTGATGCCGCGCGCCCGCACCGAGGACATCGAGGTCGAGCTCCGCTACGCGGAGATCATGCTGCGCAACGGCGACAGCGAGGGCGCGCTGCGCGCCTACGAGAAGGTCTCCGCCGAGGCCTCGGACGCCGGCCAGGACGACATCGCCGCCCAGGCCGAACTCGGCACCGCCCAGGCGCTGGAGCTGTGCGGGCGGCTGGAGGAGGCCGTGGTGCGCTACGAACGGCTGCACGCCGGCGGCCGGCCCGCCCGGCAGGGCGCCGGCCGGCTCACCGTGGTGGTCGCGCTCTGCCGCTGCTACCGCGAGCTCGGCGACCTCGCGCACGCCGTCGACCTCGCCGAGACCACCCTCGCCGAGGTGCAGCGGCTCGGCCTGCTGCCCACCGTCACCGGCATGGAACTGCTGTCCACCCTGGTCGGGCTGCACTCCGAACGCGGCGACCTGCACCGCGCCTCCTACCTCGCCTCGCTCGGCCTGGAGCAGGCCCGGCAGGTGGAGGACCCGAAGGCGCTCGGCGCCGTCTACTGGAACGCCAGCCTGGCGGCCCACCGCAGCGGCGACTCGGAGAACGCCCTGATGCTGGTGCAGCGGGCGCTGGCGATCTACGCGGAGGGCGAGAACGAGCGGGCCGTCGCCCGCCTGCGCAACGCCTACGCCACCGTGCTGCTGCAGCGCGACGAACCCGACGTCGAGGCGGCCAGGGACCTGCTGCGCCGCAGCGCCGACACCCTCGTCCGCGAGGGCAGCAGCATCGACCTGGCGTACTGCGAGACCGCGATGGCCCGCGCCGAACTGCTCGCCGCCGACCCGGCGGCCGCGGCCGAGCACGCCCGCAGAGCCCTGGAACTGCTCGGCCCCGGCCACCGCCTGGAGACCGCACGGACGCTGCTCGTCCTCGCCGCGGCCCTCCAGGAGCAGGGCGACGAGGCCGGTGCCCGCGAGTCCTGCGAGCGGGGCGCGCTGATGCTGGAGGCGTCCGGCGCGGACCGGCAGGCCGCCTTCGCCTGGGCCGAGCTCGCCGAGATCCTCGACAGGGCCGGCGAGAGCGAACGGGCCGTGCACGCCTACCAGCAGGGCATGCGCTGCCTGGGGCGGCGGGGCAGCCTGCTGCCCCACCGCCCCGGTCCGGCCCGCCGCCGCTGATCAGCAGCAGGCCGGGAAGTCCCCGGTCGTCGCGTCGGTCGACACCACCGCGCCGTCCGCGGTGACCGCACCGCCGGCGACCGGCGACGCGGCCCACCCGAGGACGGCCAGCAGGGCGAGGACGAGGCCGGCACAGGCCGTTCCAACCGGGATTCGACGCATGACAACTCCTGAGTAACCGAGTGCGGGACGGGGGCCCGGCCGGTACGCCGGACACCCCGGTCGGAGCCTGCCGGGAATCCCCCGGACGGCTCCGGAAAGCACCCGCCGGAATCCTCTCCGGCGGTCTTCCGTGCCGTGGTCGACGGCACACAGGAACGCTATCCCGAGCACATCTACAACCGATGTACAACCCGATAAACGCCGCCCGTCCCGCGTGTGCGCCACCGGAATTCCGACCCCGGTGCGACGCGCGTCCGACCGGGGGCCGACAGAAAGGCGGACCGGAGATGAAGAAGGCGACGGAAATGCGGCGGGTCCTGCGGCGGGCGCTGCTCACCGGCGCGGCGGCGGCCGTGCTGCTGCTCGGCACCGCGGGCACCTCCCCCGCGGGCGCCGCCTCCGCGGACATCCCGATCGAGTCCTGGAACAACACCGGCGCCTCCGCCGGGGACACCTCCGGCGGATCCTCACCGCACACCGCGGACATCCACGTCGGTTCGTGGAACAGCACCGGGGCCGACTACCACCGGCCGCCGACCGTCTCCTGACGCATCGCCCGCCGCCCGGCCCGCTCCGGCCGGGCGGCGCACCCGGGTGCCGGGCACCGGGTACGCCCCCCGACGGGCCCTCAGGCCGTCCGCGCCGCCACCAGGCCGGCCACCAGGTCCGCGTGGTGCGCGTCCACCGGCAGGCCGAGTCCGGTGAACAGCGCCCGGGCCCGCAGCAGGCAGGCCCGGGCCCGGCCCTCCTCGCCGAGCTCCGCCAGCGCGCGGCCCAGCGCCAGCAGCGCGTGCGCCTGGTCGCGTTCGGCGCCCAGGTCCTCGCAGGCGGCGAGGGCGGCCTCGGCGTGTTCCACCGCCTGCCGGAGCCGGCCCGCCGCCCGCAGGCTGTCGGCCAGCCGGTAGCGGGACTGCGCGGCCCGCACCTCCAGACCGAGGCCGGAGGCCAGCGCCATGCTGCGGCCGAACCACTCCACGGCCTCCGGGTGGTCCCCCAGCGTGTGCAGGGCCAGGCCCAGCACGTACATCGCGTAGGCCCGGCCGGGGCCCTCCTCGGCCGGGCCGCCGGGCAGGCCCCGCGCCAGGTCCGCGAGCACCGCGCGGCAGACCGCCGCGCCCTCCTCGGCCCGGCCGCCGTACACCCGGGCCAGCGCGACGTTGACCCGGGTGGCCACCTCGCCGGCCCGGTGCCCCAGTCTGCGGGCCAGCTCGACCGCCTCCCCGTAGAGCGCGTCGGCCTCCTCGTAGTCCGCCAGGTACTGGGCGACCAGGCCGCCGTCGTTGAGCACCTGCCGCAGGATCGCGGTGTCGCCGGCCGCCCGGCTGGCGGCCGCGGCCAGCCGGGTCTGGCGGCGCGCCTCGGAGAGCCGGTGCAGGTCGAGCGCGATGTTGCCGCGCAGGAAGCGCGCCCGGCCCTCGGCACGGGCGTCGCCCCGCCGGACGGCCGCCTCGGCCAGCGCGTCCACCGCCTCGGTCAACGGCCCCCGGTGCGGGCCGAGTTCGAACGGGCTCAGCATGACCAGCAGGTCGACCGCGTCGTTCAGCCGCTCCCGGTGGTCCGGGTCGGCGCCCTCCCCGTCCGGCGGCTCGGTGCCGATCCGGTGCGCCAGCGCGACGGCCGTCCCGGACTCCGCCGACACCCAGGCCTGCGCCGCGACGCGGTCGGCGAAGGACAGCCCCGTGGCCGACGGCCGGGCGAACACCCGGTCGATCTCGTCCCCCGGGCAGCCCTGCCGGAAGGCCTCGTACCCGGTCGCGGTCAGGAACCCGAGCAGCCGCTGCCGGGCGGCCGCGGCCTCGCCGGGGTCGGTGCGCCGCGAGGTCCGCTGCGCGAAGGAGCGCAGCAGGTCGTGGTAGCGGTAGCGGCCGATCCGCAGCGACTCCACCATCCGGACGTCCACCAGGGACTCCAGCAGGTCCTCGGCGTCGTCCCGGCCGACCGCGAGCACCGCCGCCGCGGCGTTCAGCCCGATGTCCGGCCCCGGCACCGCGGCCACCAGCCGGAAGGCCCGGGCCTGGTCCGCCGAGAGCTGCCGGTAGCCGAGGGCGAACGCGGCCTCCACCGCGAGGTCGCCGATCCGCAGCTCGTCGATCCGGCGGACCTCCACCGCCAGCCGGTCGTTCATGCTGGCGACCGTCCACGCCGGGCGGGCCGCCAGCCGGGCCGCCACGATCCGCACCGCCAGCGGCAGGTGGCCGCAGGCCGAGACGAGCCCGAGCGCGGCGGGCCGCTCGGCGGCCAGCCGCTCCGGGCCGATCACCCGGCCGAGCAGGCCGAGCGCCTCCTCCGGGGTGAACAGCTCCAGGTCGGTGTGCAGGGTGGCGAGCGAACTCGCCGCCCCCGTACGGCTGGTGAGCAGGACGGCGGAGCCGGCGGTGCCGGGCAGCAGCGGGCGCACCGAGGCGGCCTCGTCCGCGTTCTCCAGCACCAGGAGCAGCCGGCGGTCCGCGAGCAGCGAGCGGAGCAGTGCGGACCTGTCCTCCGCACCGTCCGGCACCGCCTCCGGCGCGATGCCGAGCGCCGTCAGGAAGTTGGCCAGCACGGCCGCCGGACGGCCGCCGTCCGGGCCCTCCCCGCGCAGGTCCGCGTAGAGCTGGCCGTCCGGGAAGAACCGGCGGACCTGGTGGGCGACGTGGAGCGCCAGGGTGGTCTTGCCGACCCCGCCCATGCCGGCCACCGACACGATCGCGGGCGACCCGTTCACCGGCGAGACCAGCGCCTCGCCCAGCGCCATCACCAGTGTCTCCCGACCCACGAAGTCCGACGTGTCGGGCGGCAGTTGGCCGGGCACCGGCAGCACGGCGGCGGCCGGCCGCCGCGGCACCGGCGCTGGCACCGGCGCTGCCGCGGCCCGCGGCACGGAGGCCCGGACCGCGGGCTGCGACGGCGCGGCGGCCACGCTCCCGCCGGCCAGGATCCGGCGGTGCTCGGACTCCAGCTCGGCACCCGGCCCGATCCCCAACTCGCCCACCAGGGTGCGGCGTACGGCGCGGAAGGCGGCCAGCGCGTCGGCGGTGCGGCCGGCCTGCGCCAGCGCCCGCATCAGCAACAGGTGGACCCGCTCGCGCAACGGGTGCGCCGCGGCGAGCTCGGTCAGCTCGGGGACGCAGCGCCGGTGGTCGCCGAGCGCGAGGTCCAGGGCGATCCGCTCCTCCAGCAGCGCCAGCCGGCGGTCCGCGAGCAGCCGCCGCCACCGGTCGGCGAACGGCCCGGGGATGCCGGCGAGCGGTTCACCCCGCCAGAACGCCAGTGCCGCGTCGAGGAGATCGCGCGCCTGGGCGGTCTCGCCGTCGGTGCTCGCCCGCTCCGCACAGGCCGCCGCCTCCTCCGCGCGGAAGACGTCCACCGCGGAGGTCGGCAGGTCGAGCCGGTAGCCGTCGCCGCCGGTCGCCAGCACCTGCGGGCGCTCGCCGTCCTCCAGGACGCGCCGCCACCGCCAGGCGTACGTCCGGATGATGCCGGTGGCCGTGCCGGGCGGCTCGTCGCCCCAGATGGCCTCCGCCAACTCTCCCGCGCCGACGGCGAGTCCGCGCCGCAGCAGGAGCACCACGAGCATCGCCTGCTGCTGCGGGCCGCCCGTCCTGAGCTGCGCCGCCCCCCGCCGCACCTGCATCGGCCCCAGGACGGAGAGCCTGAGATCGTCCATGGATTCGTGCCCTTTGCCGCTGATCTGCCCCACCCCCGGGGTCAGGCTAGCCCCGGCCCCGGGCGGGCACCCCCGTCGATCGACTGGAATCCCGGGCACCCGGTCGACAGGACGCGGACAACCGGTGCCGCGGTTCGCGCCCCGCTCGTCCGGCCCGCGCCGGGCGCACCGCCGGCCGGACGCCCGGCCGACCCCCGGGACGCGCCCCCTGCCCCGCACCGGCCCTGACGCACCGTCCGGGAACACGCCGGTGAGCTGAGCCGATCGAGTGAAGTCTGCCGCCCCCCGCGCGCCGCGGAGAACCTCGGATACGAAGAATCCCGGAACCCCGCCGAATTCGACCGACTTTTCGATCTTCGGACCGTCCGGCATTGCCGTGCGAATGCAGGCACTATTCCCGCGAAATCGATCACCCGACGTATCCGGTTGCTTGCTCGGCGTCGTGACGCCGCCGTAATGTCCAGGCCGTCGGACACCCGTCCGACCGGGGCGGCCGAGTCGCGGCCGCCCCGAGCACAACCGTACGGAGAAATGGATCCCCATGATCGACATGTCCGTCCTGGAGACCGAGACCGCCGAGCTGCTGCCCAAGCGCGAGGCGCTGAGCCGCTTCAGCTTCAACCTCCACAAGACCACGGTCACCAAGCACGCCGTCGTCTACGCGGAGAACAACTCGGTCTCCTACAACGACCACTCCTGGGACTCCCTGGCGGCCTCGGAGGCGAAGCAGTACATCTCCATCCACCAGTGACGGATGCTCCGCCGCTGACGCCCCGCCGCCCCGCGTGGACGGCCCGGGTGCTGTGAACGGAAGGCGGCCGGCAGGGCAGCCGGCTCGCGGCCGGGCCCCCGACCGGCATTTCTGACCCGTTCACGGAAATCATGCGGAAAGTGTTTCCGGTGGCGCCGGAATCGCCGCCGGAAACACTTTCCGCACTTCCAACGACTGCCAGCCCGGAAGGTGACGTGACCGAGAGCGGACACGGCATCGGCAGCCGGACCCCCATGGCCGCGGAACGCCCGGCGACCGTCGGCGACACCCGACGGCCGGCCGTTCCCGACGCCTGGGCACGGCCCGGCACCGAGCCTCCCACCGACCCACCGACCGACCCCGGCCAGGCCGGCCCCGCACCGCGGACCGCCGACGGCCCGCACCCCGCCGCCGACGCCCCGCACCGCGTGCCGCACGACGTCCCGCACCGCACCGCCGAGGACGTGCCGCGGCCCGCACCCGGGCTCACCCTGCAGGGCGAGTACCGCGACTCCGGCTTCACCACCCCCCGCTACCTCGTCCGGCGGGCCGACGGCCAGATGGTCCAGCTCAGCCGGCTGCTCTACCTGGTGGCCGAGGCCCTGGACGGCACCCGCACCCGGCGCGAGATCGCCGAACTGGTCGGCGCCCGCTCCGGCCTGGAACTCGGCCCCGAGCACATCGCCCACCTCCTCGACCACAAGCTCCGCCCGCTGGGCCTGCTCGCCCCGCCGGCCGGCAGCGCCGCGGCCGCACCCGTCCCGGTCACCGACCTGCTGCTCGCGCTGCGCGCCCACAAGGTGCTGCTGCGGCCGCCGTCGGTCAACACCGTGGCAGCCGCGCTGTCCTGGCTGCACCGGCCGGTCGCGGTGGCGACCGTCCTGCTGCTCACCGCCGCCGCCGACGTCTGGCTGTTCGCGGTGCACGGGGCGATGACCCCCGTGCTGAACACCGTGCAGGAGCCGGCCCTGCTGCTCGCCGTCCTCGCGCTGACCGTGCTGTCCACCGTCTTCCACGAGTTCGGCCACGCCTCCGGCTGCCGCTACGGCGGCGGACGGCCCGGCTGCATCGGCTGCGGCATCTACCTGGTGTGGCCGGCAATGTACACCGACGTCACCGACGTGTACCGGCTGCGCCGGCCCGACCGGCTGCGCACCGACCTCGGCGGCGTCTACTTCAACGCGGTGTTCGTCGGCGTGCTGTTCGCCGCGTACTTCGCGACCGGCCGGGACTTCCTGCTGGCCGCCGTGTACGTGGCCCACTTCGAGATCGTCGAGCAGCTGCTGCCCGTGCTGCGGCTGGACGGCTACTACATCCTCGCCGACCTGGCCGGCGTCCCCGACCTGTTCGGCAAGGTCCGGCCGATCCTGCGCAGCATGCTGCCCCGGCGGCCCGTCCCGCCCGAGATCGCGGGGCTGAAGCGCTCGTCCCGGGTGATCGTGACGGCGTGGGTGCTCGCCATGGTCCCGCTGCTGGTGGCCGAGGTCGCCTACGTGCTCTGGAACGCGCCCCGGCTGCTGCGCACGGCGGTGGACTCCTTCACCGGCCAACTCTCCGACACCGCCGACGCGTTCGCCGCAGGGGCACCCGCGGCCGCGGCGCTCGGCGTGATCGGCCTGGTCATGCTGCTGCTGCCGACCGCCGGACTGGTGTACCTGGTGGTGCGGCTCGCCCGGCGGGCCGGCCGCGCCGCCGCCCGCGCCCGCTTCACCCCGCGGGGCCGGGCGGTGCTGCTGCTGACGGCCGCCGCCTGCACCGGCGCGGCCCTCGCCCTCGCCTGGGGGCACCGGGCCGCACCGGCCCCGCTCGCCCCGCGGCCGCCGCCCGCCCGGGCACCGGCCCCAGGCCCGGCGCTCCGGACCGAACTCCCGGTCACCCCCTCCGCGGCACTCGCCCGCCCGTCCCCCGCCGCCTCCTCGACGACGGACGGCTCCACGGCCGCCGCCCCGAATCGCGGCCGGCCGAGTCCGGCACCCGCCCGGCCTCGGGCCGGCCGGACCACCCCCGCCGCCACCGCGCCGGCCGCCGCACCTCGCAGCACGGCCACCGCGGCGGCCGGCACGGCCCCGGCCCCCTCGCCGACCCCGTCGGCCCCGGCCGGCGGACCGGCATCCGGCGAAGCCTCGGCGACCGCCGACCCGGCCTCCTCGCCCGCCTCGTCGCCCGCTTCCTCCCCCGCCCCCTGAGCCACCCCTCGAACCGCCTGGAGCACCTCGTGAACCGATCGCACCGCAGCACCCCGACCCGCCGGCTCGGCCGCCTCCTCCGCTCGGGCCCGCTCGTGCCCGCGGTGGCCGCCGCCGTCCTGCTGGTCGGACCGGCCGCCGCCACCGCGGACGCCGGCCAGGTCCGCTACGAGCGGACCAACGCCGTCAGCGTGGCGAGCCCGGTGCACACCCGCGACACCGACGTCGCCTTCGAGATCCGCCAGTTCGGCCGGACGGTCGGCGTCGACGTCGACAACCGGGCGATCGCCACCGCCCGGTACTGCAGCGAGGGGCAGCACTGCCGCGCCGTGGCCCTCTCCTTCCAGATCGTCACCACCGGCGGCAGCAACGTGCACGTCGCCGCCGACAACAACAGCAAGGCGACCACCGTGCACTGCGCCGGTTGCCAGGCCGTGGCCGGCGCCTACCAGTTCGTCATCAACACCCCGCAGCCCGTCCGGCTCGGCCAGGACGCGCTGCGCGAACTGGCAGCGGTCGAGAAGGCCGTGCGCTCGGCCGCGCGGACCCAGGACCCGGCGCAGCTGAAGGCCACCGTCGACGCGAAGGTCGCCGAGATCACCGACATCCTGCAGGCCGCCGTCGCCGCGCAGCCCGCCGCCCCGGCCGCCCCGTCGAACCGCAGCCTGGCCGAACGGCCCGGGGTGACGGTGCACCGGATGCTCGACGGCTGGCCGGGCAACGACTAGGAGCCGTCACCCCGGTTCCGCGCCGCTGCCTCGGCCCGCCGTCCGGGCGGCGGGGGCGGCGCGGTCGAGGCCCGGACGACCAGCCGGGTGGGCAGCAGCCGGCGCACCGGCTGCTGCTCGCCGCGGATCGCCGCGAGCAGCGCCCCGGCGGCCGTCCGGCCCTTGGCCTCGGTGTCCTGCCGGACGGTGGTCAGGGCGGGCCTCGTCCGGGCGGCCTCGGCGAGGTCGTCGAAGCCCACCACCGACACCTCGCCGGGCACGTCCACGCCGAGGTCGCGCAGCGCCTCCAGGGCGCCGAAGGCCAGGATGTCGGAGAGCGCCAGGATCGCGGTCGGCGGCTCGGGCCCGGCCATCCACCGCCGGACGGTGCGTTCGCCGTCGGCGCGGCTGATCGGCACCTCGGCCAGCTCGACGTCCGCCATGGTGCGGCCCGCCTCGGCGAGCCCGTCGGCGAGGCCCGCGAGGCGGCGGGCGAGCGGGCCGCGGTAGCCGCGGGCGGCGGCGTCCGGCCCGGGGTCGAGGGAGAGCACGGCGATCCGGCGGTGGCCGAGCCCGACCAGGTGGCGGACGGCCTCCCGGGTGCCGCGCCGGTCGTCGACGTCCACGCCGGGTGCGTCGGACTGCGGGTCGCCGTCGACCAGCACCACCGGGGTCTGGTGGCGGGCGAGTTCGGCGACCTCGCCGCGGTCGGTCTCCAGTCCGCAGACCACGAAGCCGTCCACGGCGGCGTACGGGATCGCTTCGAGCATGGATTCCCGCAGCGGCGGGGTGAGCAGCAGGGTGTACCCCTCGCGGTCGCACACCTCGCCGACGCCGCGCAGGAATTCGGTGTAGTAGGGGTTGCGCAGGATCGCCGCGAGGCCCTGCGGCAGCAGCACGCCGAGGGCGCGGGTCTGCCCGGCGCGCAGCATCCGGGCGAGCGGGCTGGGCCGGTAGCCGAGTTCCTCGGCGACGGCGAGGATGCGCTCGCGGGTCGCCCTGGACAGCTGGTCCGGGCTGTTGAACGCGAAGGAGACCGCGGTGCGGGAGTATCCCGCCGCGGCCGCCACGTCCCCGGCGGTCGGTTTGCCCCGTCCGCCGCCGGTTCTCCCTCCGGGCATGGTGGTGCCCTCTCCCTCTCTCCCCCGTGTCCGCCCGTTCCCCGTGGTCCGGTCCGGTCCTGCGGGTGCCGGCGGGCGGGGAGCCCCGCCCGCCGGCACCCGGCGACCGCTACTTCAGGTACGGGCCGTCGGTGCCGATCTTGCCCGGGGCGGCGTTCTTGCCGCCGAGGTCGAGCACGTAGACCCGCAGGTTGCCCTTGCCGGGCGCGGCGACCGTCAGGGTGCCGTTGGTGACGGTCTTCACGTCACCGGTGACGGCGTCCTTGTAGGTGCCGTTGGGGATCCCGCCGTAGGTGGCGCCGTCGGTGACGGCGACCAGGGCGAAGCTGTCCACGCCGGTGGCGGTGTCGGTGTAGCGGCGCTTGAAGTTCATGCCGCCGCCGCTGATGCCGTCGGTGGAGTACTGGCCCGTCTGCAGGGCGGGGATCGCCCGGCGGATCTGGTTGAGCCGCTGCAGCTGCTTGACCAGCGGCTGCTGCAGGGTGGTGGCGACGGCACCGGTGGCGCCGGAGACCACCGAGTAGTCGCTCGCGGTGACCGTGCCGGCGATCTTGTCGCCGTAGTAGGCGCGGCCGGTGGTGGCGAGCGGGCAGGACGGGCCGCAGTCGATCTGCTTGCCGGCCTGGAACTCGATCTCCGAGCCGTAGTACAGCGTCGGGATGCCGCGGAAGGTCCACATCAGGGCCATGTTCTCGGCCCAGGCGTCGGTGCCGCCCGCGTACCGGGTGCTGGACTTGTTCGGGCCGAAGTCGTGGCTGTCGACGTACACCACGTTGTAGGTGGCGTCGTTGTAGCTGTCGTCGGAGTCCTTGCCGTTGTAGTAGGCGTTGTGGGCGTCCCCGAAGTTCATGTGCATCCGCATGTCGATGACGTTCATGCCGGAGAACTGCGAGTGGTCCGGGGTGTGGTACGCGTTGCCGTTGAGGAAGGCGTTGGTGGAGGTGGGCTGGTTGCCGGTGCCGAGCTGCTCCTCGTAGGTGTACTGGTCGAGGGCGGCCTGCACGTCGTCGGCGGTGTAGTCCTTGCGCTCCTTCCAGGTGAAGAACTGGGCGGAGTGGTTCACCGAGCCGCGGTTCCACTTGTCGTTGACGAACGCGCCGACCTCGCCGAAGACGAAGAAGTTCTGCGCCTTGGCCGGGCCCCAGTCCTGGGTGACCCGCTGCTGGATCGCGGGCAGGAAGCGGCGGTTCCAGGTCATCCGCGGGACGTGTACGGCGGTGTCGACCCGGAAGCCGTCCACGCCCATGTCGATGTACTTGTCGTAGGCGCCGATCAGGTAGTTCTGCACCTCGGGGCTCTCGGTGTTGAAGTCCGCGAGGTCCTCGTGCAGCCAGCAGGAGCGCGAGTCCTCGCCCTCCCAGTTGCCGATCCAGCACTGGTGGTAGTACTTCGACGGGAACATCCCCGAAGTCGGCGAGGGCCACTGGCAGTTGTAGATGGTGTAGCCCTCGGCGCTCTTGTACTGGGTGGGCGTGCCCCAGCCGACGCAGGTGGAGCGGGCGGGCTGCTCGGTCGACCACAGGTCGCCGTTGTACCAGGACTTGCCGGTCTTCGGGTCGATCGTCAGGCCGTCGTACTCGAAGCCGGTCTGCTTCTCGTCGTAGTACCAGGACCACTGGGAGTCCCGGACGCCGTACACGGCCGGCACGAACAGGCCCTTGGCGCCCCACCGGGAGCTGTGGTTGTAGACCACGTCCTGGTAGATCTTGATGCCCTTGGCGTGCGCGGCGTTGATCAGGTCCTGGTACGAGGCGCCGGCGGACTCCAGCCGCGGGTCGACCTTGTAGAAGTCCCAGCCGTGGTAGCCGTGGTAGTCGTAGTCGGAGCGGTTGAGGACGACCGGGGTGATCCAGATCGCCGAGAAGCCGAGGCCCTTGACGTAGTCGAGCTTCTGGACGAGGCCCTTGAAGTCGCCGCGGAACATCGGGTCGTCGTTGGCCGCGTTGCCGGACTTCACGTCCTGGCTGCCGCCGCGGTTGTTGCTGCTGTCGCCGTCGTTGAAGCGCGCGGTGAGGACGAAGTAGATCGGGTCCTTGCGCGGGTCGGTGCCGATCATCTCGCCGTTGGCGGGCTGCGGCGGGGCGGTGCCGGTGGTGGCCACGGCCGCAGCGGAGGCCGCGGAGACGTTCCCGGCCGCGTCCTGCGCCTTGACGGTGTAGGTGTAGACGGTGTTGGCGTCCAGGCCGGTGTCCGAGTACACCGTGGAGCCGGTGTTCACCACGACGGTGCCCTGGGTGCCGCCGGTGCGGGTGACCTGGTAGCCCGTCACCGCCTTGTTGTCGGTGGACGGGTCCCAGGTGAGGACGATCGAGGTGTTGGTGGCGGTGGCCGCGACGTTGGACGGCACGGTCGGCGCGGTGGTGTCCGGCACCACGGCGGCGCACGGGTCGGCGGCGTTCGCCGTCACCTTGCCGTTCTGCACCGTCACCGTGCCGGACGGGACGACGTAGTTGGCGCCGTTGTTGTTGTCCCAGGTGCCGTTGCCGTTGTTGAAGGTCGCGGCCATCGTCGAGGCGGAGCCCAGCGGGACGGTCTTCTTGAACCAGCCGGTGCAGGCGGCGTCCATGCCGATGCCGGGCACGGTCGTCCAGGCGCCGCCGGCCGGTGCGTAGTGCAGGTTGACGGTGCTCCAGCCGACCACCGCGGTGGAGTAGTAGACCGTCGAGGTGGTGCCGGTGGGGGACGGACTGGGCGAGGGGTCGGTGCCGCCGCCCGCGCACGGGTCGCTGTGGGCGATCACGCCGTCCCTGACGGTGATCGAGCCGGTGCCCAGGGCGTAGTTGCGGCCGCCGTTGTTGTCCCACGTGCCGGAGCCGTTGTTGAAGGTGGCCTGCAGGCCGGTGGCCGAGCCCAGGTCGACGGTCTTCTTGACCCAGTCGGTGCAGGCCGCCTCCATGGCGACGCCCGGCACGGTCGTCCAGCTGCCGCCGTCCGGGGCCCAGTGCAGGTTGTACGTCGACCAGTTGCGGGTCTTGGTGTAGTAGAAGACGGTCGCCGTGTTGGAGGCCGTGGCCCCGGTGGTGGCCGCGTTCGCCGCGCCGCCCAGTGGCGCCGTGGACAGCAGTGTGGCCGCGAGACCGGCCGCCGCGGTCAGGGCGACGGCCGTGGGCCGCCGCCGGTGACGTGATCGCGATGTCACAGTGAACCCCTCGGGTAGTGCCGCAGGCAGGGGGGAACCCGGCTCCACCGCACCCGGGGACACGGGAGCAGCGTGGGGGACGGAGACACGGGGCTGCCGGAGCGGCAGGAACAGGTGGGTGGGTGGTGCGGGGTCGTGCGGGACGGTGCGGCGGCGCGGGCAGGGGGGCCGGCGGCCGGGCGTCTGCGTGCGGCTCCCCGAGCCGGCGGATGCGCCGGCCCCCCGGGCGGGAGGCCGCGGTGGGCGGCCGCTCCACCGTGGCCACCGCTCCTTGCGCAATTCACTGCAAGAAGCATCAGGAGATTACCGAGCGGCAACCCCTCTGTAAACCCTCACCGCAGCGGTCCGGACGCACGGCGCAACCGTTCTGACCTGCTGTCGGATTTCTGAATCGAGCCAGAACGGTCTCTGAGCCGATTCAGGAAGAAATGTCTTGCAGAAACTTTCAGATTTCCCCGGCGAACACCTTGACCCGCCCTTTGCCGCCACGGCATTGTCCTCAGCGACCGGCACCACCCCTGCCGGCCGCCCGCCCGCCGGTCTCCCCCACGCCCGGCGGGCCGCGGGCCCCCACCACCCGCACCCGTCACCCGTCACACCCGCACCCCGACCGGGAGGCGCCCGTTCCCCCACCACGCACCATCGGGCGGCCGGCCCGTGCCGTCAGCGGCCGCGGGGCTTTCCGCGCCGCGCACCGCCCGATCCGCCGGAGGCCCCGGCGCCGCCCCGCGCCCGGCCGCCCGCCGACGCGGGCCGCTTCGGCTTCTGCTGCTGCGTCTTCTGCTGCCCTGGCTTCTGCTTCGCACCGGCCTTCTGCTGCGCGGCGGGCTTCTCCTGGGGCTGGGCGCCGCGGCCGCGCGAGCTGTTCACCGTCCGCCCGCGGACGATGCCGATGAACTCCTCGACCAGGTCGGTGGTCCGGTCCTCGCGCCAGGAGAGCACCACCTGCGACTGCGGCACGTCCGCGAGCGTCCGGTAGGTGAGGTCACGGCGGTGGTGGAGCCGCGCCAGCGACTGCGGCACCGCCAGCACGCCGATGCCGGCCGCCACCAGCTCGATCGCGTCGGCGGTGGTCGCCGGCCGCTCGAAGGCGGGCAGGCCCGGCAGGCTCTCCCAGCCGATGGTGTCGTCCAGCGGGTGCAGCACGACCTCCTCGGCCAGGTCCGCCACCGCGACCTCCTCGGCCGCGGCCAGCCAGTGGTCCTTGGGGATCACCACGACCGTGGTCTCGGTGTAGAGCGGGATCGCGCTCAGCACCGTCCGGTCCACCGGCAGCCGCACCAGGCCCGCGTCCGCCCCGCCGGACACCAGCGCCTCGGTGCCGTCCTCCGCGGGAACGGCCACCAGCGCGAGCGGAACGTCGGGCAGCCTCTCCCCCCAGACACGGACCCACTTGGTGGGGGTCACGCCCGGAACGTACGCCAGCCGGAAGGAGGAGGGGGTCGCCTGCATCTCAGTCACGCAGCCCAGGCTACCCACCGTGATCGGGGCGGGCCTCCGCTCGCTTACCCTTGTCCCTATGACATCGCGCAAGCCCCGGACGATCCAGACGATGAAGCCCGCCACGGCGGCCAAGAAGCTGGGCGTCTACCTCGAGGCCACCCCCGACGAGTTCCGGGAGGGCGTGGTCTCCCGTGACGAGCTGAACGCGCTGCAGACCGAGCCCCCCGCGTGGCTGGAGGAGCTGCGCCGCAACGGCCCGCACCCCCGCCAGGTGGTCGCGGCCCGGCTCGGCGTCTCCGTCTCCGGCCTGGCCCGCGGCGGCGTCAGCGAGGCGCTCACCACCGAGCAGATCGAGGCCCTCCGGGACGAGAACCCGGAGTGGCTGCAGAAGGAGCGCACGATCCAGGCCGAGGTCCGCCGCGAGACCGTGCGGATCAAGGAGAAGCAGGCCAAGGAGGCGAAGCAGGCCCAGCAGGCCGCCGCCCGCAAGGACCGCTGAGACCGCACGCCCCGGCACCGCACCGCATTCCACGGGCCCGTCCGGCACCTGCCGGACGGGCCCCGCGCATGCCGGCGGCGGCCGGCACGCCCGCCGCGGGGCCGCCGCCGTCCAGGGGAAGGAGAACGGCGGCGGCCCGGCGGCGACGCACTGCGTCAGCAGGTGCCGCTGTCGCGCCACACGGCCCAGGAGCCGGGGTCGTTCGGCACCGCACCGGTCGAGTAGTAGACGGCGCTGTACTTGTGGCCCGCGTAGCCGACGGCGTCACCGGGCACGTACGACCTCGCCGCGCTCCAGGCGGCCGGGCAGGCCGTGCCGCCGCCCCCGCCGCCGGTGGCGGTGGCGGTGGTGGTCGCGGTGACGGCGGCGGACTGGGCGCCCGCCTTCCCCGCGGAGTCGACGGCGGCGACCGTGTACCGGTAGCCGGTACCGGCACCGAGGCCCGTGTCACTGTACGAGGCGCCGGAGGCCGTGCCGACCTTCGTCCCGCCGCGGTAGACGGCGTACGAGGACACTCCCTGGACGGCCGTCCAGGCGAGCGAGACGCTGCTCGCGGTGGTGGCGGTGGCGTGCAGCCCCGTGGGGGCGGGCAGGGTGGTCGTCCCACCGCCGGTGCCGCCCGTACCACCGGTGCCGCCCGTGCCGCCGCCGGAGCCGACGAACTTCCAGGTGATCCCGGAGACCACGCCGACGTTCAGGTCGGCGAGCTTCTGGAAGGCGGTCTTGCTGAGGTCGATGTGCTCGGCGCTGCAGGACGGGCACTTGTCCCTGACCGGGACGGTGATCGTCCTGCCCTGGTAGCTGACCTGCACGGAGATGCCCTTGCAGAGGTCGTCGTTGTTCGGGTTCGCCGAGGTCCACCACGAGGTGGAGACGGCGACCAGGTCCTCGGCGGCCGCGTT
This sequence comes from Kitasatospora sp. NPDC093679, assembly GCF_040683455.1. Taxonomy (NCBI): domain Bacteria; kingdom Bacillati; phylum Actinomycetota; class Actinomycetes; order Kitasatosporales; family Streptomycetaceae; genus Kitasatospora; species Kitasatospora sp. NPDC093679. The sequence continues at coordinate 31,132 of NZ_JBFBDW010000027.1, read as the reverse complement.
GATCGCCGTCCCGCAGGCGCCGAACCCGGCGTCGTCGTACCAGGTCATCTTGCCGGTCCTGGACTCGCCGACCGGTATCGAGGCCAGCGCCGAGCCGATGCCGAACACCGTGAGCATCAAGGCGCCGACCAGACCGGCGATCCACCGCCGGCGGATCCGTTTCGGAGCGGAGTGCACGCGTCCTCCTGAGGGATGGGGGTGGAGTCTCGTCGTGCCCGGCGGATCCGCACACAGCCCCGACTGACTGGCCACCATCAATAACCAACCCCGGCCCTCCCGGTCAACGCCCGCCTGCCGCAACCAACTTGGGCAACGGGGTCCGACCGCCCCACCCTCGACCCCATCACCGCAGGTCACGGCCACCGCAGCCCGCCCACCGCACCCGGACGGCCTCCCCCGCGGTCGGAACGGCCTTATGCGCCCGTTAAGTTCGCCACAAGGTCGGCGCGGCGCACACATCCCGCCGGGCGCAGGGAGGGACGTGCACACGACGACGCCCGTTCACCCCTCCTGGCTCCCGTGGTGCTCAGCACGGAGCGAACGGCCGGGCAGTCGGCGAAAATTCCGGGGAACCGCTGCGGCGGTGCGGACACCAAGACTGCGTGGAGTCTCTCTTGCCCCGCCAGCAGGACACGGCCGGCGACCGCCGGGCCTTCGCCGCGCTCTTCGACGAGCACGCCCGCACGGTCTACGCGCACGCGGCCAGATCCACCGGTGACCGGCATGTCGCCGACGACGTGGTGTCCCTGACGTTCCTGGAGGCCTGGCGGCTGCGGGACAAGCTGCGCGGTGAGGTCCTCAACCCGCGGGCCTGGCTGCTCGGGATCTCCACCAACGTGCTGCGCAACACCACCCGGGCGGCCCGCCGGCACCGCGCGGCGATGGCCAGGATGCCGACCCGCGAGCCGGTCCCGGACTTCGCCGACGAGGTGGTCGGCAGGATCGCCGATGCCGAGACGGCCGCTGCCGCCCTCCGCGCACTGAGGCAACTGCGGCGCAGCGAGCGCGAGGTGTTCACGCTCGTGGTGTGGTCGGGCCTGGGCTACGCGGAGGCCGCGCAGGCGCTCGGGGTCCCGGTGGGCACGGTGCGCTCCCGGCTGTCCCGGGCGCGGGAGAAGCTCCGCCGGAGCATCGCGGTGCAGGAGACGCCGGATCGAAGAACCGTGGAACCGCGGCGCGGCCGCGGACACCACCTCGATGACAGCCGTCTGCCGGCCGGGAGGAAGCCGTGAACACCGCACGTGGACACCGCGACGAGCGGGAGGAGCACAGCGAGCGCCAGGAGTTGGCGCGCCTGCTGCCGGCCCCGCCACACCCGGAGATGGCGCCGGAGCCGTTGAAGGAGTTCCTGTTGAACGAGATCGGCCTGCAGAACCGGGCCCCCGCTCCCGCGTCCGCCCGCCTCGTGCGGCGTTGGCCGCGCCTGCTCGTGGTGACCGCGGTCGCCACCGCCGCGGCTGTCGCCGTCGTGGTGAGCACCCAGGGCGGCGGCACACCGGCCGACAAGGCCCCACCGGCCACCGCGGCCTCGGTCCACCTGCTGGACCGCGTCGCACAGGCCGCCTACACCCAGCCCCAGTCCCGGGCCCGCGACAGCCAGTACTCCTACGTCAAGACGGTCGGCCACAGCACCTCGCTCAGCGAGGCTCCCGGTGGCGGCATGCAGCGGGCCACCGCCACCGAGAACCTCGAACAGTGGGTCGCCGTCGACGGCACCCGGCCCGGACTCCAGCGCGGCACCGGTGGCGAGAAGCAGATCCCCGCCCCCGGCGGCAGCTCACTCGACTCACCCACCTACAAGCTCCTCGCCGCCCTGCCCACCGACCCCGAGGCCCTGCTCAAGCAGATCTACGCCGACACCGACCTCAACCACGGCACCGGATCCGGATCCACCACCGGACCCGACCAAGAGGCCTTCACCACCATCGGCGACCTGCTGCGCCGCTCGGTCGCACCGCCCGAGGTCAGCGCCGCCCTCTACCGCGCCGCCGGACACATCCCCGGAGTGGTCACCGTCGACGACGCCGTCGACGCCGCCGGCCGGCACGGCGTCGCCGTCGCCCGCACCCACAACGACGAGCGTTCCGAATGGATCTTCGACAAGCAGACGCTGCGCCTGCTCGGGGAGCGCACCGTCCTGCTCAAGGACGGCCCCTGGGGCAAGGCCGGCGACGAGGTGACCTCCGTCGCCGTCGTCGCCCGTGGCCTCGCCGACGCTCCCGGCCTCACCCCGAACGGGAGTTGACGCCGGACACCGAGCGCGGACGCCGGAAGGGCCGGAGGCTGCTGCCTCCGGCCCTTCCGTCCGTACGCGGTGCGCCGGGACCCTGCGGATCAGACCGCCGGGGCCGGGTAGGTCGGGTACTCGACGCCGGAGACGTGCTGGACGACCCGGATGACCTGGCACGAGTAGCCGAACTCGTTGTCGTACCACAGGTAGAGGATCGCGTTGTCGCCCTCGACCTTGGTGGCGCCGGCGTCGACGATCGAGGCGTGGCGCGAGCCGATGAAGTCGTTCGAGACCGCGTCGGGGGCGGTGGTGAAGTCGATCTGGCGCTTCAGCGGCGACGTCAGCGACACCTCGCGGAGGTACTCGAGGACGTCCTCACGGGTGGTCTCGCGGGCGAGCTGCAGGTTGAGGATCGCGATCGAGACGTCCGGCACGGGGACGCGGATCGAGCTGCCGGTGATCTTCGCCTTGAGGTCCGGCAGTGCCTTGGCGACGGCGGAGGCGGCGCCGGTCTCGGTGATGACCATGTTGAGCGGCGCGGAGCGGCCGCGACGGTCGGCCTTGTGGTAGTTGTCCAGCAGGTTCTGGTCGTTGGTGAACGAGTGGACGGTCTCCACGTGGCCGCGGAGCACGCCGTACTCGTCCTCCATCGCCTTCAGCGGCGGGACGATCGCGTTGGTGGTGCAGGAGGCGCAGGACAGGACCCGCTCCTCCGGCTTGATCGTGTCGTGGTTGACGCCGTGCACGATGTTCGGGACGTCGCCCTTGCCCGGGGCGGTCAGCACGACCTTGTCGATGCCGGGACGGAGGTGCTTCGACAGGCCCTCGCGGTCACGCCACTTGCCGGTGTTGTCGATCAGGATGGCGTCGTTGATGCCGTACGCCGTGTAGTCGATCTCCGACGGGTCGTTGGCGTAGATCACCTTGATCTCGTTGCCGTTGGCGACGATGGTGCTGTTCGCCTCGTCAACGGTGATGGTGCCCTGGAACTGGCCGTGGATGGAGTCGCGGCGCAGCAGCGAGGCGCGCTTCACGATGTCCTGGTCGCCGCCCTGGCGCACGACGATGGCGCGCAGCCGCAGGCCGTTGCCGGAGCCGGCCTTCTCGATCAGCAGGCGGGCGACGAGGCGGCCGATGCGGCCGAAGCCGTAGAGGACCACGTCGCGCGAACCGGAGCGCTCGATCTTGTTGCCACCGGTGGCGCCGGCGACCGCCTCGGCGGTGAACTCCGCGATCGACAGGCCGCGGTCGTCGGCCCGGTAGGTGGCCGCGAGCATGCCGATGTCGATCTGCGAGGGACCGAGGTCGAGCGTGGTGAGGGCCTGGAGGAACGGCATCGTCTCGGTGACCGAGAGCTCCTCGCCGGCGATCTGGCGGGCGAACCGGTGGGTCTTGAGGATGCTGACCACCGACTTGTTCACCAGGGAGCGGCTGTGCAGCAGGACGGTGACGTCCCTCTCCCGGTGCAGTCGGCCGATGATCGGGATCATCGACTCCGCGATCTCCTCGCGGTTCATCCAGTCCGTGAACACGTCGTCGTTGACAGTCACAAGTCCATCTTTCGAGCTAGGAGGGTGCCTCCATGCTAGCTTTCGAAAGTTGTTGATCATTTGGGCGGTCCTGTCCACGTTCACCCCTCGACCGTCTCCAGGGGCAGGTCACACGGCCGTTCCGCCGCACCCCCGGCACCGCCCGGTCGGAAGAGCCCAGCCCATCGTCGACCGGGTCCGAGCCGAGCTCACCCGGGGCCGTGCACCGCTTCGACTGTCGACACCAATTGAACAATAAATCGGGCATCGGGTACGCGATTCCTTCAACGCATGATGCGAAGAACGCCCCGCTCCGGCCCCCTTCGGGCTCGACCGACAGGGCCCACCCACCACCCGCGTTCACTTCACGGACGCACCACCGCCGGGCGCGCAGTGATCACCGATCGCTCGCCCCACCTGCTGCGCATGCGGCCGACGCCCTCGCGGCAGACTCGGCCCACCCGGAGCGGACGCGCGTAGATACCGGCGGCCGTCCCGTGGCCGGTCGTCGCCCGGCCGGTCGCCACCGTGGCAAACCTCACAGGCGACCGGCGATGCTCAGCCTGCCGTCACCAGGGCCGCCGCCCGCACCTGCTTCTCGACCGCGGCCTTCGCCTCGGCCATCGCGGCCGCGTTGGCCGCGATCACCTGCTGCTGGTAGCCGGCATCGACGGCGTACCAGACGCCGACCACGTTGTGCGCGTGCCGGCAGCCGGCGTCCGCGGTGGCCACCTTCAGCTCCTGCGGCGTCGGCGTCGGCGACTTCCGCCACTGCGGGTCGCCCAGGGCCGCCAGCGGGTCGGTGTAGTCGAAGCCCGCGTCCTTCATGCACTGCGACCACTGACGGAACACCGCCTGCGTCCGCGGGTCCTTCCGGGACTGGTCCAGCGTCGTGAACTTGGCGTCGTCCGCGAACCGGGTGTCGCCGATCCCGCCCTCCGCGGACCCGGTCAGTTCCTTGACCGCCTCGCCGAGGCAACCGCGCGCGGGCACCGTCCGCCCGTTGACGGTCCGCCCGCCCGACCCGGCCCGTGCCGCCACGTCCGCCGTCCCCCGCAGGACGAGCTCCGTCTCGGGAGAGAACGACGGGCCGGTCGGCATCGCACCCGCCCCCGCCCGCAGTCCGCCCTCGGGGTGGTAGCCCCACTTCGCCATCAGCGCCGCGTTCTGGTGGCCGTAGCGCGAGTCCACCCGGGTGGTGGGGGCGTCGCTGTCGCGCCGGCCCCCGTTGCCGGACGGCGGGGTGTACGTGAGACCGAAGGAGGCCATGCAGCGGACGATGAGCTTCTGCTGCGCCTTCTCGACGGCCAACTGCTGTTCCGGGTTGAGCAGATAGGGGTCGAGCGGCAGCGGCCGGTCGTTCGCCGAGTCCAGCTGCGGGGTCGCGGCGAGCGTCGGCGGGGCCGCGGCGGTCTGCACGCTCGGCCTCGGGCTCGGCGGTACGGCGTCCGTGTCGGCGGAGCCCGCCGCGCTCGCACAGCCCGCCAGGAGCAGCGGCAGCAGGGTGAGCATCACGGCGGAGCGGGCGGGGCGGCTGGACACAGGCGGGTCTCTTTCGGAACGGCGCGGCCGGCGGGGACGGGTGGGTAGCCGTGCACGGTCCCCGGCCGCAGCGGGCGGCCGGGGACCGGTGCGTGTGCTCGGTACTGACGGGTGCCGTCAGATCACGGGCCGACGAACTCGCCCGAGGCATTGTTGTTCTTCAGCTGGGAGTTGAGGTCCCGGCGGGTGTCCATCGGGATCGCCTGGCAGGCGACGCTGCAGTCGAGGCCGCTGTTGTAGTAGACGTTGAACGTGCCGTACCAGTGGTTGTCCACGGCGGCCGCGTTGTTCTTCACCGCGACACCGGCGCCGGAGCTGCCGTTCTTGCCCGCCTTGAACGTCAGGCCCGCGTAGTTGTCCACGGTGGTGTTCTGGACGTACACGGCGCCGTAGCCGTGGGCGCTGGAGTTGTAGTAGAGGCAGACCTGGCCGCCGTGGCAGTCGGCGGTGAAGGCGGAGGCGCTCCCGGCGGACGCGAGTCCGGCCGTCACGACGGTGCCGGCCACGAGCGCGGCCGAGATGAACTTCCTGATCGCCATGGTGATCCTGTGGTCCTTCCGTACGGGGCTCCGGGACGTCCGGCGCCCTCGGCGGGTGACCGTCCGGTCCCCGCCTCGTGATGCCGGCCGCCGTGGTGATCACGGCGGCCGGTGACGCATTCATGCTGGCGAGGGGCGGTAGCGCGGCCGTAGCCGCCCGGTGGCGCGGCCCGATACCGGCGCGCTATCGGCACCTCCTAGCGTCTCGAACGGATCGCGGCCCCGGCACCGGCCCGGCGACGCAACCCCCGTCCACCCGAAGCCCGTTCACTCGCACCGGTCACCAGAACCCGCACCCGTCACCGGCTCGGCCGGCAGCGGCGGGTGTGCCTGCGCCGGGCGCCGCCCTTCTCCGCAGCAACGACGTCAGCGACGGCCGCTGCGACCGGCGGTGCTGCTGAGCGCTGCCCCGGTCGGGAGCCGTCCCGTCAGAGCCCTCACCCCGCCCGGTACCCGACACCGGGGCGGGGCCAGGACAGATCCTCCGCCGAACCGAAAGGAACCACCGCATGGCATCCGCCATCAAGACCCGGACCACCGCCACCCGGCTGCTCGCGGCCGTCGCCGTCCTGAGCGGCCTGGTGATGAGCGTCTCGCAGGCCCACGCGGCAACCCCGCCGTCCCACACCGAGGCATCGGCCGCCACCGCCGCCACGCTGCCCGTGGTGGACATGGAAGCCACCGTCAAGGCCGCCCAGATCGACCCCCGACGGGCCGACAGCACGCTGACCCCGGGAGCCAAGGACTCGGTCCTGGCCGTCGAGCGGGCCCTGCAGGCCCGTGGTCTTCTCGACGCCCGCTGGGTGGACGGGTACTTCGGCACCACCACCATCACCGCCTACTCCGCGTTCCAGCGCTCCCTCGGCTACACCGGCCTGGACGCCAACGGACTGCCCGGCGCCACCTCCCTCGCCACGCTCGGGCAGGGCCGGTTCACCGTCAGCCACAAGATCGGCCCCGGCGCGAAGCTGCAGCGCAACGGATACACCGTCAACACCCGCACCCAGGAGATGCTCACCGAAGCCGAGCGCCTCCTGGGCTTCAAGCTCACCCTGTCCCAGGGCTCCTACAACCCCGGCGGCGACCCCACCTCCGCCGGCACCCACGACGGCGGCGGCGTCGTGGACATCAGCGTCGACGGCATGTCCAGCAGCACCCGCACCTCCGTCGCCAAGGCACTGCGCCAGGTCGGATTCGCCGCCTGGGTCCGCAACCCCAACCAGGGCGACTGGCCGTGGCACATCCACGCCGCGGCGATCAGCGACACCGATCTGTCCACCCAGGCCCAGCACCAGACCGGTGACTACTACCTCGGCCTCAACGGGCTGGCCAACCAGGCCGCCGACGACGGCCCCCGCATCCCCATCCAGACCTGGGAGGAGTACCAGCGCACCCACTGACCGCGCCGGCACCACCCGAGCACGACCTGACGACCCGCCAGAACCCGTAGATCGCACGTCATGAAAGAGCAGGCCTTGAAGAAGAACATACGCACCACGCTGACCATCGCCGGCACCGCCCTGGCCATGGCCGTCCCCCTGATCGGAGCCACCTCCGCCCCCGCCTTCGCCGCCTCCCGCGACGGATCCTGCGACTCCGGAGAGTTCTGCCTCTACTACAACAGCGACCAGGCCGGCTCGGTCTCCGACTTCACCGGCTCCATCAGCGACTACGGGGCCACCCAGCCGTCCTGCTACGAGTTCAAGGGCGCCGGCAACGGCCAGGGCGTCTGCGTCAAGAACAACGCCGCCTCGGTGTGGAACCGCTCCGACAAGACCGTCCGCGTCTACTTCAACAGCGGCTACGGCGGCGCCAGCCAGGACTTCGCCCCCGGCGCCAAGGGCAACCTCAACTCCACGCTGAAGAACAACGAGGCCTCCCACCAGTTCCTCGGCAGCAGCGGCGGCGGCAGCAACGAGAGCCCCACCAACGACTTCGACCACGGCACCCGCGGCTTCGCCGCCAACAACTGCACCGCCTTCGCGGCGTACCGCATCGCCAGCCGTCTCGGCGTCCCGAACTTCAGCAACTCCTACGGCGGCACCACCTGGGGCAACGCCAACACCTGGGACGACGCCGCCCGCCGCATCGGCGTCACCGTCAACACCACCCCCACCGTCGGTGCCATCGCCGTCAACGACACCCACGGGGACTACGGCCACGTCGCCTACGTCAACGCGGTCCACGCCGACGGCTCCTTCGACGTCGAGGAGTACAACTGGAACAACCGCCTCGCCTACGGCACCCGCAAGAACCTCCGGGTCAGCAGCGCGGAGAACTCCTTCCAGCACATGCTCCACTTCTGAGCAACCCCGGCAGGACACCGGCACGCCCGCGCCGAGGACGGCCCCGTAGCCGGGGTGTTCTAGCGAGCGTGCAGGTCACAGCGGTATGACGATGTGCGCCTGAACCGCAGCGGTACACGCGTCGAAGGCCCCGTCGGGCAGATGACCTCTCCAAGTCGCCTTGCCCGACGGGGCTTCGACGTGCCGTCAGTCCGACCGTCCGAGCCGCTGCGGATCACGGGTGTCGACCCGATCCGCGTGCGATCGGCGGGCTACGGGCGCGCTACACCGGATCGATAGAAGGGACGGGCCCGGACAATCCGCGCGCACCGATCCCAGGGAGCTCCCATGCGTACGACACTCTCCGCACTGGCCGCCGCAGGCCTCGTCCTCGTCGGCGGCATCGCCGCCGCACCGCAGGCGAGCGCCGCGAGCACGTACGGGTGCAGCGGCAGCCTGGTCGACACCTACGACCTCAAGACCGACAACGGCACCGGCACCAAGTACGGCGAGCTGTACCTCTACTACAGCAGCGCCAACGGCGGCACGAACTGCGCGGCCGCCGTCGACACCCACTTCGCCTCGGGCGTCACCAAGTACCAGGCCGTGTACATCTGGCGCTGCGTGGCCGGCACCAAGGCCGGCGAGTTCTGCGACTACGACCAGTCCGACCACAACTCCGGCACCTTCGCCTGGTACGCCGGCCCGGCGAGGATCACCGGCACCGCCAACCGCTGCATCATGGTCTACGGCCGGGTCGACGACCCCAACAACAGCAAGGTCGCCGAGAAGTCCACCCTGGCCTCCCACTGCGGCTGACGGCCGGCGGGCGCCGCACTGCCAGAGCTCAACACCTGGCCGTAGGCCGTGTCTTCAAAGGCACACAGATGCCCCGTAGGGGCGCGTGGGGGCACCTCCCGGCCGAAGGCTGGGGGAGAACTGCGCGATTCGGAGGCGGCCACCGTGCAGACCAGGTGAGCCGGATTCGTCAGCGGCACCACCCCGGACTGCGCAGTCCTCCCCCAGCCTTCGGCCGGGAGACGCCCACACGTGCGCCCCTGAATCGACCTCCCGAACGTCTTCGAGGGCAGTTCCCAGGCCCCCACCGGGGCCGGCCGACGATCCCCACCCGGCCGCGACACCGCACGTCCGGCCGGGCCCACGGGCTCCTCGGCGGTGCCATGTCGGTGCTGTCCTACGTGCTGGTGCTGTGGGCCAGGCGCGGGCCGCGCTCGCACCGGTCGCCGTGCTGCGCGAAACCAGCATCATCGTGGGTGCGGCGATCGGCACCGTGTTCTTTCGGGAACGCTTCGGCAGGGCGCGGATCACCGCCGCCGGCGTGATGCTCGCCGACATCGCCCTGATCCTCTGGCAGTAGGAGGCCGCCGATGGCTGTGGAGATCGAGAAGAAGTACCTGCTGTCCGGCGAGGAATGGCGGGCGGAGGTGGTCCGCACCGAGACGCTCACCCAGGGCTACCTCTCCATGGACCGCGACCGTGAGGTCCGGGTGCGCCTCTCCGGCGACACCGCGGCCTTCCTCACCGTCAAGGCCCGCCGGAGCGGCCCCGCCCGCCTCGAATACGACTACCCCGTACCGGTGGCCGACGCCCGCGAACTCCTCGCCCTCTGCCTCGGCACCCCGCTCCAGAAGCACCGCCACCACCTCTCCCGCACCCCCGGCCGCTGGACCGTCGACGAGTACGCCGGCGCCAACACCGGCCTCCTCGTCGCCGAGGTCGAATGGGACGAACACCAACCCGAACCCCCCACCCCCACCTGGGCCGGCCCCGACGTCAGCACCGACCGCCGCTACTCCAACGCCGTCCTCGCCCTCACCCCGTACACCTCCTGGTGAACCGAAGGGGCAGCTCACCAAGGCCGCCTCCGGCGGCCGGGGTGCGTGGGCACGCGGCCGTCGCTCAACAGCGCCCCGCCACCGCGGCCGTCCGGCTCACCGTCATCCGACCCGCAGCTTCAGTTGCCGGTTGTGCTCGGAATGATCGGAGACGACGCCTTCGACGGTTTCGCCCACCGCGGGCCACAACTCCGGGGGCACGGGATCGCGGTCGGGGTAGTAGGAGATGGCATCCACCACTGCCGCGACCCCGGCATGCCCGGGGATTCCGACGAACATCCCGAACGGCCTTACGGCCGCGACTTCTCCGCACAGCACGGCACCGACCGGGTGGTCGAGCTTCGCGGCTTCCCATTCCTCGGAAGTTGTCATCGGTGTCGGGTCCTCGGGTGTGTATTGAGTTCGCGTCATCGGGGATCGGAACCCACGAGGAGACCAGGTTGCCCAATCGTCCAACCCCGTTGGCAACAACTGAGAGTCCGTCCGCCGCACCACCCGTCCCGCGTACAGTGCAGGACTAATCCATCCCGCGTTGACAGGAGTCCTCGTTGCCTGCACGAGTCGATCGCGGCCGGCCTGGCGATCCTCGTCGGATCGGCCCGTACCGGATCATCGGCCGTCTCGGTTCAGGTGGCATGGGCACGGTGTACGCGGCCCTGGATCCCGACAGACGCCGGGTCGCGATCAAACTCGTTCACCCTGCCCAGGCCCACGACGACGAGTTCCGTGCCCGGTTCCGGCGCGAGGTCGAGCTGTCCCGGCGGGTCACAGGCCCCTGTCTGGTCCCGCTGCTCGCAGCGGACACCGATGCCGCCACCCCGTGGCTGGTGACCGAATACGTACCCGGCCCGACTCTCGACCGGCACGTCAGCACCGACGGCCCACTCACCGGGGCCCGGTTGTACGCCCTGGCAGCCGGCACCGCAGCTGCGCTTGCAGCCGTCCACGAGGCGGGGGTGGTCCATCGTGACGTCAAACCCGCAAACGTCATTCTCGCTCCACGCGGCCCTCGTGTTCTCGACTTCGGCATCGCCCATGCCTTTGACGGCACCGCTGTGACCCGCACGGGCACCATGACCGGCACCGCGGGCTGGATCAGCCCCGAGTACTACCGAACCGGCGTCGCCGGCCCGGCCGGAGACGTCTTCGCATGGGGTGCCCTCATCGGCTACGCCGCGACCGGACGCCTTCCGTTCGGCGTCGGTGCTCCCGATGTGGTCGCCTTCCGGGTGATGTCCGGCGAGCCCGACCTCGCGGGTGTGCCCGACGATCTTCTCGCGCTGGTGACGTCCGCCCTGGCCAAGGAACCCGGCGACCGCCCCTCGGCCCCCGCACTCGCCTCGGCGTGCACCAGGCTGCTCGCCTCGCAAACCACCCAGGTGCTCTCCCCTCACGCGGTCGCGCCCACCGTTGTCGGTGACCTGATCGCCGCCCGGTGGGACCCACCCGCCCGGAACGAGGCCATCTGGACAGTTGCCGAGCACGACGCAACCCGCCGTCGCCGCAGGCTCTCCGCCGTCGCCGGGATCACCACGCTCGCCCTGGTCACCGGCGGCGCCTCGGTCCTCCTCGGCCACCCCTGGCGCGACAAGCATCCCGACGCATCACCGCCCGTGTCCGTCTCGTCCGGCGCCGCGCCCAACAGCCCCGGCAACTCAGCGTCTCCACAGACTTCCTCGCCCCAGGGCACTCCGTCTCCCACGGCGACTTACCTCGCCGCCGCGGACAGCTCGTCGGGGTCTCCCACCTCCACCTGTCTGCCTGTCACCTACAAGTCGCCCGAGGGCACCGCAGACTGCCAACCGAAGGCCGCGATATGCGCGGTTGGCGCTCCTTGGTACGTCGCCGACATCGACACCGTCTGTGGCGGGCGCCCTCCCACCTGGGTCGTCCACGTCATCTCCGAGCCGGCCACCGGCGGCGACCCGGGCATGCATTACTGCATCGCATGGACCGGCAGCAGCGACAGTTCGGGGCGTGACGGCGTACTCCTCATGAACGCCCCGGGATATCAGTGCGGTGCGTCCTTGCTGGGCGCCGTCGATGCGCAAGCCGTGCACATGAACGGTGAATCGAGCGTGTTCTACGAAGCCCCGCAGGACTGCACTCCGCTCTATCCGGGCACCCGCCTGACCTACCCGGCCGTACTCGACTACAGCAGCCTCGGGGACTCCCGGCCGCCGGCGTACATCTGTCTCACCGAGCACACCGGCGCCTGACAGTTCCGGGAGCACGGCCCGGGGTCACTCCGGTGCGCCGGCACCGCCGTACCGGACCTACGCGAGCCAGAGGTGCTCTCGACCGGATCTCGCCGAGGTCGCCCTCCCCGCAAATCCCTTGCGTTTTCCTTGATCTGGTAACGAACCAGCGCTCCCGGCCAGTAACAAGTCGGGTACTGACAGCATGTGGCGCAGCAATCCTCCAGTTCGAAGGACCACTGTGCGACCCGCAACCCTCCTCGTGGCAGCCGCCCTCCTCACGGCGACCGCCTGCACGTCCTCATCCTCCGCGACGCCCGCAGGACCCGCCACGACAGCAACGGGCAGCCCCGCTGCTGCCGTGAAGAACGTGCCTGCCAAGGCCGCGCCGCCGAAGGACGCCACGGCCGCGCTGGCCGCGCTCACTGCAGCGGTCGGCTCGGCCAAGCAGGGTCAGGTCGTCACCGAAGTCAATGACCCCAACCACCTGATGGGCAGGCCCGGCCAGTACACGTCCAAGGTGACCTTCACCGACTCCCGGATCCAGACCTCCGACGTCGACGGCCTCGACCCGACGGACGTCGAACGCGGCGGTGCGGTCGAAGTGTTCGCCACCCCCGAGGACGCGAAGAAGCGTGCCGACTACATCCAGGCGATCGTGAAGAGCCTGCCGGCCATGCTCGAGTACGACTACGTCCACGGAAGTGCAGTGGTGCGGGTGTCGAAATTCCTGACCCCGTCGCAGGCCGGGGAGTACGACAAGGCCGCCGCCGTCCTGGGCTGAGCAACAGCTGTGCCCGGATGTGTTGCTCACGCCAGGACAGGGATTACACCAACTTGGTTGGTACCCATGCACCTTATGCTCAAAGCAGGTACCAGAACGAGGAGAGACGTGGGGATCCGAGACCTGACGGATGTAGATGCGGTCCTGAGCGCGCTCAGGGAGTTCGACGACGTGGGACAGAAGAGCTTCCTCGAGACCCACGGCTTCAGGTCCTCCACCCGCTACTACCTCCAACACGCCGACTGCCTCTACGACCCCAAGGCGATCGCGGGGGTGGCCCACGGCTACCAACACGGGGAGTCCCTGGCCTACGACGACTTCCACGGTGGGGAGGCGAGCACCAACGCCGTCCTCCGGCGTCTCGGCTTCACCGTCCTGTCCGGCATACCCTCCACCATCGAGGAGGAACGGGCCTGGCGCTTCACCATCTGGAAGAACCTCTGCGCCCGGCAGAACGCCGACGGGCGACTCTCCCCCGGCGACCTGCGCGCAGTGAACGCCTACGGCGGCCAACAGGGCATCTGGGTCGACAAGGCCCGCACCGAGAAGCTGAGCCCCGTTGGTTTGGCCGTGGGGCTCAAGCACACGGGCGTCGACTACCCCGACGAGGTGGACGACGAAGGGGCGCTCTACCACTACCCCGAGACCAAGCGGGCCGGCCAGGACATCGCCGAGATCGACGCCACCAAGGAGACGGCCGTCCACCAATTGCCCGTCTTCCTCATCTCGGAGCACGGTCCGCTGCGCTCGGTACGGCTCGGTTGGGTCACGGGCTGGGAGGACGAGAGCAAGCTCTTCTTCATCACGTTCGGCGACCGGGCACCGGAGCAGATCCTCGACAAGGACCACTCGGAGGACCACGCCTTCCAGTTGGAGGGCAGCCGGCGCCGCCAACGCACGGGAACCGTCGTGAGCCGACCCGACCAGGCTCGCTTCAAGATCGAGGTCTTCCAGCGGTACGGTCCCCGGTGCCCGCTGTCCGGTGTGGCGGTCCCCCAAATGATCGAAGCCGCGCACCTGAGGCCCGACGCCGAGAACGGCAGCTCCGATCCCCGCAACGGCCTCCCCATGAACGCAGCCCTCCACCGCGCGTTCGACGCCCACCTCTTCGCCGTCCACCCGACCACCCTCCACGTGATGGTCCGCCCTCAGGGCCCGACGCTGAAGGAGCTCGGAATCACCACACCCCAGCTGGCACTGCCCAAGCTCCCGCACGAGAGCGCGTTGGAATGGCGATACACGAAGTGGCTCGAGAAGAACAAGATCGATCCGGCGGACGCCGTACCGCCCGGCGGCCACTGACTCCCGCCTCCACGCCCTGAGGACACCGCTCACGTTCGCCGACGCGCCCAGCCGTGCACCCCTCGATCCCCCTGCGCGCCCTTGTGATACCGAACCGGTCGTCTGATCTTCGAAGCGACAGGTCTTGGCACTGAAGGCGCGGGGGGACCGATGGCGGCAGAGGCTCGGGTGACGCCGTGGGCTGAGGAGGCGTTCGGGGCGCTCGCCCCTCGGCTCGTGGACTTGGTGCCGGAGTGCCTGGCCCGCGCTCACGAGCGAGCACGAGACGCCCACGAGGGGGCTCAAACACAAACCCTCGAAGCGTACGGGCACGGGCTCTACGCAGCACAGTTCGAGCAGCTGGCCATGGGACTTGCCGACCTACCCGGTGCGGATGCCGTCCGACTCCAGGCCCGCACCGTCATGGTGGTAGCCGGGCACGTCCTCTACCCGATCCGGTACGCGAAGAGGGACACACCGGTGAGCACCGCGAAGCTCCGGCGGACATCCGGTCTTCGTGCCGACCTGATCCGCCGCCATGGGCCCGACCCACGACAAGGCGAACTCGACCTCGGACCAGCCTTCGAAGCGCCTGAGGACGAAGTCCACGGCGATCTCGCCAAGCTGTCCCCGGACACGAAGCTCGTCCTGGTCGCCTACGCGTGTGCGCACCACAGCGGCATCGTTCGACTGGAGTGGGGCTCGGCAGAACTGCAACAACAAAACCGATCCTTGGTCTGGCATCACCACGAGCCGCTTCCCATACCCAGAGGCCCTGAACAACTGGCAGGCTGAGTTCACCGCCGCTTGGCACTTCGCCCTTTGAACCCCAGGTCGCATTGCATGGTATTCCTGCAGTTCAGGCCGGTTCCGTATCGCACGGCCCGTTCGACGGATGCAAGCTGAAAGCCAGAGCGGACACCTCTTAAGCCGTACCAGCGGGCACCTGGCACCGCACCCCGGCCAGCGCACAGCCGAAGGGGCCGCCCGGCCCACAGCCGGACAGCCCCTCGACCGGGCCCAGTCCTCCGTCCTGATTGACTCACGCTCTCCTGACGGCTGGTCCCGCGGTCAGGGATTCCCCGGCGCCAGGTCGACGACGAGCCGGTCGAGTACCGACTCCTCGTGCAGGGCACGTCCAGTACCGTCATGGCGGCGGCGAGGTCGGCGTCCCCGCTCGCCTCCACCGGGGCGCCGACGAGCGGGAGGCCGGGACTGCCCTGGTCTCGGGCGTGAACGACGAGCCGTTCGTGTCCACGGCTGCCATCCGCCAAGGCTGGGCCGAGTACCGTCGGATGATGCGGTTGGCGAGCGCGATGCCCGGCCAGTCGAAGTCGTCGCGGTACCGCAGCAGCAGGCCGGCGGCCGCAAGGGTGTCGAGGAGTGGAGGACGCGGGTGGAGGCGCTGCCCGAGGTGCAGACCAGGCCCCCGCGCGCCATCACCCACACCGCCCTCTACACCGGCAACGGCCACATCATCGAAGCCGCCCGCACCGACATCCCCGTCCGCGAAGCCCCCTTACCGACGCCCGGCCTCAAGCTCACCGGCGCCACCCGGCCAACCGTGCGCCGGGTGAAAGAAACCGACTTGCTCACTCCTCGTCGAGCAGGAAGTCGTAGTAGTCGGCGGGGCCAACGAGGACGGCCTGGAAGTACAGCGGCTCACCGTCGACGTCTAGCGGCACTTCGTGACCGGCCGTGCGGGTCAGGCCGAGGGAGAGTCGGGGAACGATCCAGTGGTTCGGCTCATTGTTCAGAACGGTCAGGCCCGTGTTCTCCAGGTGCTCGACGAGGTGCAGGGCCGGGGTACGGAAGACGTCGATGTCGCGGAATGAGACGGTGACGTCCTGCGGACCGGGTCTGGGGATCCACACTTCCGCGGCTCGGAGTGTCTTCGCGTTCTCCATGTGGAAGACGATCTCGAACTGCGGATGCAGCGCCGTCACCCTCATGGGACGGAACCTGGCGGTTGACCCGTCGTTGACGACCTTCACTCGACCGAGCGCCGCGGCGGCCGTCTTGACGTCTTCCGCTGCCATGCCGAGGGGGAAGCCGGTGATGCCGTTCGGCGGGTCCAGTTCGAGATTCATGACGGTCATTTTAGGAGGCAGTAGCGGATCTTCCAGCCATTGTCCGCAAGGTGCTTCTGGAACGGTTTGTTGGTCTTCATGTGTGTCACCATCTCTGCGATGGCCTTGTCGTACTTCGTGCCGTGGATCTTGCGGATCATGCCGATGTCCATCTTCATCGCCACATCGAACTTGCCCTGCCGGATGAGGCTGCGCTGCTTCGCACGCCAGGCTATGGACTCGGCCGAGGAGCCGGTACTGATGAAGTCGCGGTGATCGTCGTAGTCCATCCGGATCGCCGGGCCCGCACCGTAGCCGAGTTTTCCACTACCGACGCCCAGGTACGAGTCACGGGCCGGGATGTGGTTCCGCTCATAGGAGTTCGTGTCACTGCCGTCGGTCCAGTTGCTCGGCCGGAGGCTGTAGTGGGAGCCTCCCCAGCCCTGTGGCTGCCGTTTCGCTGCTGCGAGCCCCAGCGGATCGATCCAGAACAGCGGATTGGGAACGTAAGCATGGGGATTGGGGCCGGCGTCCAGGCCGAACGGGTCGACGCTGAGGTAGCGGCCGGTGGCGGGGTCGTAATACCGGAAGTAGTTGTACTCGAGTCCGGATTCGTCATCGTGGTACTGACCCGGTCGCCCGAGGGGGCAGAAGGGGGCCCCGTCAGCAGGCTTGCGCAGGCGGCGCCCCCAGATGTTGGTGTCCGCGGCCCAGGCGATGTGGCCCTCCTCAGTGACCAGTTCGCTCGGGGCGTCGACAAGGTCCGTGACGACGGCGAAGAAGCGCTGGTCGAGCACGGCACCGTCCGCCCGGATCGAGCGCTCGGTCTGGGCAAGTGGACGCCAGGAGCCGGGTTCCCAGTCCCAGGAAACGGTGCGCTGGCTGCCGTCGGCGAGCGCGGTGCGCTGCTCGGCAAGCTGGACGCCGTCCCACGTGAAGACCGTCTCCTCGGGACCGAGGGCGGCGGTGCCCTCGTCGAGGCGCAGCTTCGAAGTGCGACGCCCGAGGGGGTCGTACGTGTAGGCCCAGGAACCGTTGGGACTGTCCACCCGCACGAGCTGGTCGTCCGTGTTCCACGAGTACCGCCACTCGCGGCGCTGTCCGGACAGGGTGCGCACCACACGGCACAGGAGGCGGCCGTGGTCGTCGTACTCGTACGAGGTCCGGCCGGCGGTGTGCAGGAGCGAGCCGCTGTGGGTGCGTTCGCCTCCACTGGCGTCACTGGGGCGACGGGTGTCGTGGGTGCGGGTGATGTTGCCGAGCGCGTCGTAGGCGTACGACTCGCTCCAGGTCTCGGCGCTGACGCGGGTGACCCGGCCGGCCGGAGTCAGGGTGAACTCCCGGCTCCCGCGCAGCCGATCGGCTACCGCCTGAGGCATGCCGTCGGGACGGTAACTGTAGGCCCGCTCCTGAATGCTGGTGAAGGTGCCCTGCTCACCGCCGCGCGCCCAGATGGACTGGGCGCTGAGCCTGCTGCAGGCGTCCCACGTCTGTGTCACGGCAGCGCCACTGCCGAAGTGGCGGGTCGTCTCGCGCCCGTTGGGGTCGTAACCGAATGACAGCGTGGTGATGAGGCCGGTCAGGGAGGCCGGTTGGCTGTTCGCATCCCACGTCCACGTGGAGACGATCCCGGTGGGGGTGGTGCGGCTGGTGCGTCGTCCCAGCAGGTCGTAGGTGTACGTGGTCACCCGTCCGTCGACACTTTCGCTCAGGACTCGGCCGACCGTGTCGTGCGTGTACTCCACCGTGCTGCCGCGGCTGCTTGTGATCCGGGTCAGGTGTCCGTGCTCGTTGAAGTCGAGCCCGGTCACCGAGCCGTCGTGGTTGCGGCGTTCGACCATCTGTCCGGCACCGTCGTAGGTGAAGGCCGTGACACGTCCGCCAGGATCGACGATCTCCAGGAGCTGGTCGGCCCCGTCGAGGCGGTAGGTCATGCTGCGGCCGTTGAAGTCGCTCTCCTCGACGAGGTGGCCGGCCTCGTCATAGCGGTACCGCCAGGTGGCACCGTTCGAGGTGACCGAGAGCAACTGCAGTTCGGTGTCGTACTCGAACCGCTCCTCCTCCCCGTCGGGAAGGGCACGGTGCGTCGGCCGCCCGAACGGCCCGATCCCCAACCGGGTGACCGCGCCCGCCTGATCGGTCATCTCGACGACGTTGCCCTCGGGATCGTAGCTCCACGTCTCGCGGCTGCCGTCGGGATGGATGCGTTCGAGGACCTCGCCCTCGATGCGCCGAACGACGCTCGTGGTGGCGCCGAGCGGATCGGTGGATGCGACGATGCGGCCGAAGGCGTCGTAGGTCGCGCGGGCGGTGTGTCCGAGGGTGTCGGTCACGGCGGTGATCAGGCCTGCCGGGTTGGTTTCGATCCGCCTGAGCTGGCCGAGGGGGTCGGTGATCGACACCAGCCTGCCCTGGGCGTCGTACTGCTTGACGGTCCGCGCACCGGCCGCATCGGTCGCCGTGGTCAGGTTGCCGGCCGTGTCGTAGGTGAAGGCGGCGATGGTTGCGCCGCCTCGCTCGACCGATGCCAGCTGACGCAGTGGGCTGTACGACAGGGTGACGATGCTGCCGTCCGGTTCGGTGATCCGGATCGGGTCACCGTGCTCGTCGAGGTCGAACCGGGTGGTCCGCCCTATCTCGTCGGTGCGGGCCGTGACACGGCCGGCTTCGTCGTACTCGGTCAGCGTCGTGTAGCCGAGAGGGTCGACGGTCTTGATGACGCGGTGCTGTTCGTCCCAGTGGTACTCGGTGGCATGGCCAAGGCTGTCCGTGGCGGTGGTGACCCGGTGGATCGAGTCGTAATGGAATGAGGCGGACAGGAAGCCGCCCGGGCTCCGCCCCGCGGCCGCGCGGCCCTCGGCGTCGTACTCGTACTCGTAGCTCTGGCCGTTGCGGTCGATCCAGGCGGTCATCCGGCCCTGGTCGTCGTACTCGTAGACGTACGGCATGCCGGAGGAGTTGACGACGCCCGCCAGACGACCGTCGGGGTAGTACTGGTAGCCGATGACAACGGTGCCGCGACCCTCCGATGTGCCGTCCAACAGCCTCAGCCCCTCCGCCCGCGGGCCGTCCTGGGTCTGCGTGGTGTCCACGGCTATTCGGAATCCGGCGCTGTGGCTCATCTCGGTGGGCAGGCCCGAGGCATCGCGGAGGAACGTGATCTGGTAGCCGTTCCGGTCGGCGAGGGAAGTGATCGGACGGATCTCCCCGATCCGGTAGACGCCTGCGCCCGTATTCGAGTCCACTCGGGCGAACCGATACGTCAGGCCCCGGTCGGGGTCCTCGATGCGGAAGACGTCGCTCTGCTGGTCCCAGGTCAGCGGCCACCGCGCTCCACCCGACGGTGTCACCGGGCGGCCCGCCCGCTCGGGGTGCGGGTAATGCAGGATCTGGGCGTCGTCCCCCGCGAAGTGGATGCCGTCCGCATCGATCTCAATACGCTGATCGACCGTGGAGGACCAGCCCTGGCCGAACAGGCGGCCACCGATGTAGCCGGAGGCGTAGGAGCGACGGAATTCCAGTGGCAGCAAGCCCGCGAGTATCAGATCCGTCTCTGCCGTGATCACCTGACCTGACACCACGTCCACCGGGTCGCCCGCGGTCTGACACCCTCGGTTGCCACTGACAGCCTGTCCGCGCCTGCCCCCGCTTCCGAGCGGACGCTCCCCGCTCCCGCGGCCTCCACCGGAACGGGGCGAGTGCGGCATGCCCTTGCCGCCGCCGTCGAGTATCTTGCGCAGGTCGGCGGTGTGCTTCGCGTCGATCTCGCGGACGTTCTTGGCGACCGTGGTCAGGTTGTCGCCGGCCTGCTTGTACAGCTTGTGCACGGCCTTGCCGGCATCGTCCGCGAGCGTCTTGCCGAGCTTCTGCGCGCCGTGTTCGAGCGCCTTGACGATCCGGTTGCTCATTCGAAGCTCACCCCCGCGAGCTTGGACTGGAAGGCCTGCGCATGGCCGGCCACGGTCTCGGCGTGCTGGTGCATGGTGCGGGCGTGCGCCTCCAGCGCGTCCGGGTTGATCCGGAAGCCGGTGCCGCCCCCGCCTCCACCGCCGCCGGAGACACCGAGCGTCGACTCGGCGGTCTGGAACACCAGGCCCGACACCGCGCCCGCGACAACCCCCACCAGCGGGTCGATCGCGGCCTCGATCACCTGGCCGATGATGTAGTCCTCCAACTGCTGCTCGAGGAACTGCACCAGCTTGCGCCCCGCCAGCACCGTCGCCGCCGCAGCCGCCTCCGCCGCACCCAACGTGGCCACCGCCGCCGCCTGCTCCGCGATCAATGTCGCTGCCAGCACGACGAGTTCGGCGATCGCCTCCACCTTCATCGCCACGATCACGTCCGCCGCCACGTCCAGCGCCGTCGCCACCACCCGGCAGGCCTGCACCAACTCGTTCATGTGCGAGTCCGACAGCGACGCCCACTTCGCCAGCAGCGCCTCGTACGATGCACCCTCGTACGCCTCGGACAGCGCATGGATCGTCGCCGTCGACTCCCGGTGCGCCTCGTCCACCTTGTCGGTGAACTCCCGGACGTGGTCGGCGAACTCACGGACCTTGTCCTCGTTCACCGACGGCCAGCGGATCCCGATGAACGCCAGGAACGACTCCACCTCACCGGGCAACTCGATCGCCATGCTGTTCCTCCCCCGTCACGGCATGTGCGCCCACGACCCTAACGCAAGGAAGCAACAACACGAACATGAGTTCCAGTCAGGGCGGCGGGTAGCAAAGCACGCCATATGAGCAGCGGTTAACCAGCGCTGCCCCGACGCCTGGCTTCTGGCTCGATGCCAGCCAGTCATTTCCCGCACCCTGTCGTGGCGATTGCGCGAGCAGAACCATCCGGTCGGAACAGGCTTGACTCCAGGCCCGCGATCAAGCATCCATGGACTCGGCCCGCAGTACGCGGTGCGCACCGCGCGGGCCCGGCGGCATCCGTCGCCCTGGCCGGGGACCCCACTCCGCTCCGGAGTCAAGGAGGCCCCACCCATGACCACCACGACGAACAGCAGTCCGGCACGTGTCACCGCGCTCACCGGCCCGGTCGCCGCCGTCTTCACCGAACTCCACAGCACGGACGGCGGTGTCACCGTCGCGGCCCTCGCCCACGCGGCCGAGATCAGCCGTTCCACCGCCGGGAAGGCCCTCACCGCCCTCGAGAGCGCCGGTCCGGACATTCGCACCCGCGGCGGCAACGACCGGCTGCGGCGTCTCCCCCTACATCTGGCGTCCCAGCAGGACCAGCACCACAGCCGCGGCCGTCACCGACGGCACCGACTCCAGCGAGGCTTCGGCAAGCGGCAGCGCCGGCCGGGGCCACTGGGCGGCCGCCGTCAGGGAGCTCGCCGTCACCGGCTGGCACGAGTGCGGCGTCCCGGCACTGCGCCCGCTCGACTCGGTAGCCGAGCCGGCCGACACAGAAGGCCGCCTGGTGACCTTCTGGCACGAGCTGCCGGCCCCGGCAGGGACATCCGCGGAGCTCGCCCCACTGCTCCGACGGCTGCACCAGCTGCCGCTCCCAGCGTTCAGGCTCGGGACTCTGGATCCTTTTGTCCGTCACGAGACGCTCCCAGATCCCGCCCCCCGAGAACACGAAAAGGCCGCATCCGCCAAAACGGATACGGCCTCTCACCTACGACTCTGGACATCAGTCCGAAGTCGGGACGACAGGATTTGAACCTGCGACCCCTTGACCCCCAGATCGCGAGTTAAGGTATTTACGCAGGTCAGAAGCCTATGGGTGCACGCAGCCACGTCCGCTCGCGCCCATGTCGTACGGTCCCGCGCGGAGCGTGTGGTCCCGCACTGGTCCCGCAGATCCATGGGCGAGCGCCCGCCTCACCACCAAACGGCCCGCACCCATGCACCCGGCGATCCCCCGATGCGCCCTTGATCCGCCCGTACCAGTCAGCGGACCGTCGGATCCTGTGGTCGTTCACAGAACTACCGATTGGGGATTCGCATGCCCGGCGCAAGCTCCGCCAGCCCTTGGGCACAAACCGTCTTCGGCCCCATCGCGGCAGAGGTCGCAGCGATCGTGCCTGCCTGCATCGTCCGAGCGCATGAGCGCGCCCAAGGCGGGCATGAAGGCGTTCGCACCCAGACGCTGGAGGCGTACGGACACGGGCTCTATGCCGCACAGTACGAGGAACTGTCGGCCGGCCTGTCGCGACTGCCCGACACGGACTTGGTCCGCCTCCAGGCAAGAACGCTCGCCGTGATCGCCGGCTACGTCATCTACCCCTACCGCTACGCGAAGAAGGACGTGCCCGTCAGCACAGCCAGGCTCCGCAGCAGGTCGGGGCTGCGGGCCGACCTCATTCGCCAGCACGGCCCCGACCCACGTCAGCCGGGGCTGGACCTCGGCATCGAGCTTCCGGCCGAGGACGAGCCACATGCGGACCTCGCGCGCCTGGCCCCTGACACCAAGGTCGTACTGGTTGCTTACGCGTGCTCGTTGGCGGACGGCATCGTCCACCTGGAGTGGGGGTCCGCGGAGCTCCGCGACGAGGACCGGTCACTCATCTGGCACCACCACGAACCACTGCCAGTACCCCGGCAGCGTTGACACGACCTGCCCACCTCGCGGCGCATGGGCTCCGGGCTGTGAACTCGCCGCCCCTTCGTCCCGAATGAGGTCCGGGTCGGTAGTCGACCTGCGGCTCCAGGAGGAGTCACAGGTCAAACCGTTGGTCTTCGTCGGAGGGACGGGGCTAGAACGAAGGGTGATCGCAAGATCTTCTCCCAGAGTTCTCCCAAGAGGCAGGCACGGCCGGAGCCGTCGGTGCTTGCCCCTATGGTCGACGCATGACGACCGCCTCGAACGACATGAAGCCGGCAAGATCCACACCCGCATTGAGATCAAGCCGATCTTGGGCAGCTCCTTGGCTACAGCCGGTATGTGAAGACAGATGAACACCCGAGATGCCGCGGCGAGTAGTGCTCCTGCCTTCTCTGCCAGACGAAGACATGCAGGATTTGCTGGCTGAGCACGGCATCGGCGTCGCATATCAGGACGGCGAAACCTTCTTGGTGTTCCGCTGTCCATCAGCTAGCGGTAGTCACAACAGCTTTCGAGAGCAACCGCGGTGCTGGGCCGAGGGCAGCCTGGGCATCGGACTGGCGCGAAAGCCAGCATGCTCCAGGCGAGCTTCGCGCCTGCACCACGGTCAGACGTGCTGGTGAAGCCCAGGTAACAGCCCCAGCGTGGCTTGGCGTGAGCCAGCCTGTCGGCACAGGTCAAACACCTCACTGAACCGGCCCGGTCTCGGCAGCTGTGTCCTATGGTCCGACGCGGCTCTGTCTCCGGCGATCCCTCTAGGATGCCGTCATGACTTCGGAGGGAACACAGGCAGCACCCGATGTGGTGGAAGACGTCTTCGAGGGCCAGGCCACTGATGTGGAGGTCGAGCAGGTCAGCTCTGCCGAGGCAACCATCGAGCGGCCATGGAACCCGGAACAGATCCGAGTGTCGACCAGCGCCTTCTCACTGCGGAACATCCTGGACCAGATCGATGAAGGCTCACTCGAATTGGCTCCAGACTTCCAACGAGGCAAGGTCTGGCGGGCCACTCAGAAATCGCTACTGATCGAGTCCCTCCTGCTGCAGATCCCACTACCCGCCTTCTACTTTGCTGAGGACAGCGACGGAGCGTTCCATGTCGTTGATGGACTGCAGCGGCTGTCTACCCTTTATTCCTTCGTGCGCGGCAACAGCTTCCCCCTCAAGGGACTGGAATATCTCTGGGATGCAGAAGGCTCTCACTTCACAGACCTGGCAGTCCAATGGCAGCGACGAATCAACAACACTCAGCTGATCATCAATGTGATTGACCCCACTACGCCCGCTGACGTGATGTACGACATCTTCAAGCGGATCAACACTGGTGGCACTCCTCTGAATGCCCAGGAGATCCGCCATTGCATGAGTAAAACCCGCAGTCGCGAAATCCTCAAGCGCATGACACACACTAATTCGTTCTCCATTGCAACCAACGGATTGACCGATCATATTCGAATGAATGATCGGGAGATGGCACTTCGATTCGCCGCCTTCTATCTACTGGGAATCGATGCATATATGGAGCACCCAATTATGGAGGGCTTCTTGATGCGCGCCACCTACCTTCTTGACGATTCGGATGCGCTGCCAGATGCCGCCGTGGAAAAGCTTGAGATGTCCTTCAAAAGGGCCATGAATAATGCATATCTAATTTTCGGCGATAACGCCTTCAGGAAGTGGCCGACGTACGCTCTCGGTCGCTCGCCGATCAACCGAGCTTTGTTTGAAACATGGTCGATTGCGGTCGAGCCGTTTAGCTCTGAGGATCTCAAGCGGCGTAAGGGTGACATTGTGGCGGCTGCACGCGAACGGATGACCACAGACATCGATTATCTCAACGCCATCACGTCATCCACCTCCGACCGGGGCCGCGTGTCCTACCGATTCAAGGCCGCAGCCGAAGATGTGAGGGCCGGTCAATGATCCACGAGCTGGAGATCAAGCACTTCAAGTGCTTCGACCACGTCAACCTGGCCATGAGGCCACTCACAATCCTCACCGGCCTTAACGGCGGTGGCAAGAGCACCGTCCTGCAGGCACTGCTGTTGGCCAGGATCGCCGCCACATCGCCCCAGCACACTGTCCGGTTGAACGGACCATATGGCCTAGCCTTGGGGACCGCCACCGAGGTGCTAAACCGGGCCGCAGCCGAGCCTGCCATTAGTATCCGCGTTGCTACACACGGGCAGGCGCGCGAATGGGTTTACGAGTTCGCAGTTCCTGACGAGCCGGAGGCCCTGCACCTTACATCGACAGGAATCCCTGACACGTTGGCGCCCGGCATCGGGAACTCCCCTGCAGGCTTCACTTACCTATGTGCCGAACGGCTCGGCCCTAGGGATGCGCTCTCGCTGTCTGCCGAAGAGCCCGATGAAATTGGCGTAGGAACACAGGGCGAGTTCACGGCACAGGTGTTGGCCCTCCGCGACACCCGCATGGTCAGTGTTCGACGAGGTGTGCGGGCCGAACTGCTCCACCCCGAACTCGACAGCCCGCTCCCACGGCTACAGGCCGAGGCATGGACATCCGAGATTGTTAGGCCTGCCGGCATTCTCGCTCAGCATGCACCAGGGATTTTGGCTAGTACGATCCGGTTCCGAGAGAAGGACTCATACGGGGAGACAATTCGCCCTGCCAATACGGGCTTTGGCGTCTCCTATGCGCTCCCGATCATTGTGGCGGGTTTGCTCACTTTGCCGGGAGATCTGCTGCTGGTGGAGAACCCCGAAGCGCACCTTCACCCCGCGGGTCAGTCGCGGCTTGGCAGCTTCCTTGCTCGAGTTGCCAGTAGTGGTGTCCAGGTTGTTCTGGAAACCCATAGCGATCACGTTCTAAACGGCGCTCGTCTTGCCATCGCTCAGGACCGATTCCTTGGCAGCGAGGACATGATCGTTCACTACTTCGACGACGATGGGGCCCAGTCAATCGCAGTCAACGAGTACGGCGAACTCGACTACTGGCCCGGCGGGTTCTTCGATCAGATCGAGACCGACCTGGGGAGGTTGGCCCGTGCACGACGGCGCCGATAGCGACTACCGCTTCGTTGTCGATGAAGATAGCCTCGACTGGCGGGGTCGCACGGACGTCGAGGTGCACGACCTAGTCGATACCCTGGCTGAGCTCTTGGAGCCGCTAGCCGACGGGCGCCAGGTGGTCCTGATGACGCATGCGTACATCATGGAATGCTGGGAGGGTGTAGCCGTAGCGGACATCGCCTACACGGCAGATCGCCGAGTATCCCGCGACAGTCGTGTCCGACTGGCCAAGCTTCTCGACAAGTGCCGGGCGATTGAACCGCAAGATGGCGATATCCCTCAGCAGGTCCGGTTCCACGATGTTTGCAAGGAGCCGTCGTGGGGCGTCTCCCATGCTCTGGCCCAGGCCGCAGCGGGGCGGGCGATGGCGGTCCTTGGTGTCCCCATTGTTGACGGGCCGTCCGGTTGGACCGCTTTTGAGCGCGTTGCGGATCAGCTGCAGGTGGAGCTCCACCTTCTGACGGATCCCTCTCAAGTTCAGGAGTTCTGGCGAGGCGTCTTTAGTCGAGAGCCCGTCTCCCCGGAGGAGTTTTTCGTTCTCGCTAAGAGAGCCTTTACTCGACTGCTCTTCGCTGAAGATCTTAACTTCGCTCGCTTCAGGGGAAATTATGCCGAGGTACTGCCGTGGGTAGTCCAACTCCTTAGCGCGCTTGACGATCGTTTCGGCGCTGCACTTGCCGAGCATCGGGGCGACCACAACAGGGTCATGGCCGAGTTCTCCGCCTTGGGCATCGATATCTCGCCCGAGAGTCCGCAGACTCACAAGAATGAGTCCGCCTGGAATAGGCGCCTTGTCCCCTACGGCGATACTCGATATCGCTGCGACTGGCACGGTAAGCGCCTTTGGAATCTTGATAGGGTCCACTTCTCTCGACCTCTAAGCGAATACCAGGGTCGCGTGTTGATTGGAATCTTTACTGATCACCTGCCCACTTGAGGTGATGAGGAATTCCGATACAGACTGTCCTTCCTGAATTCTGGACAGCATGGCAGGCGCTTGAGGAACATCGATTCATGCCTTAAATTGGGTAGTTGTCCACCACGTCGAGAATCACCGCCTCTGCTGCATCGCGATCAAAGTACTCACGTCCCCGTATCGGCTTAACCCCAGCCAGGGCGAGCGTCGCTATTACGTCACGTTCCATGTGAAGGGCAACGTTCTCCGGGAGACTGGTCAGCAAACGCACCACGACCTCGAAGCCGTCGCGAACGTGGTCACTGAGACGGGGGCGTGGATCTCCCGAGGTGATACCGAACTTGATGCGGTCGCCTACGTCATCGATAACGACATAGAATACGTCCCACGCCCTCCCTGAGCAGGTTCGACAGATCCCCTCCCCTCTCGTTACGCCATTAGGGCGGGGCGCACTCTGGTGTCCCTCTTTACAGCGAATTCGGTGCGGCGTAGATGAGCCAATCCAGGTCGGCTCCATAACCTCACCGCCCAATTCGGCCACACGGGCTCGGAACGCCACCTCAGCTGCGCGAGGATCCCGCCCTGCGCAAGTACGGCAGATTCCCTGCCCCTGGGCTATTGCGTTTGGGTGCGGCGCATTCTGGTGCCCCTCCTTGCAGCGGACACGGTGCGGGCGGTTTCCGCCAAGCCAGGTCGATTCTAGGACCTCTCCGCCCAATTCGGTCACACGGGCTCGGAACGCCGCCTCAGCTACACGCGGATCATTTCCCGCACAGGCGCGGCAAATTCCCTGCCCTTGCGATATATCATTGGGGCGCGGCGCGCACTCGTGCCCCTCCTTGCAGCGGACGCGGTGGGGAGTTTTAGTGCCGAGCCAGGTCGGCTCCAGGACCTCTCCGCCCAATTCGGCCACACGGGCCCGGAACGCCGCCTCAGCTACACGCGGATCATTTCCCGCACACGCCTGGCAAATCCCCTGCCCTCCCAATACGCCGCTGGGGTTTGGGGCACACTCGTGCCCCTCCTTGCAGCGGACGCGGTGGGGAGTTTTAGTGCCGAGCCAGGTCGGCTCCAGGACCTCTCCGCCCAATTCGGCCACACGGGCCC
>NZ_JBFBDW010000027.1:0-3100 GCF_040683455.1 Kitasatospora sp. NPDC093679 | reverse complement strand
CCCGGAACGCCGCCTCAGCTACACGCGGATCATTTCCCGCACACGCCTGGCAAATCCCCTGCCCCTGCGACACTCCAGCGGGACGCGGTGTGCCCTCGTGTCCTGCCTTGCAGCGGACGCGGTGCGGCTTGTGGACACCAAGCCAGCGCGGCTCCAGGACTATTCCCCCCAATGCAGCCACGCGGGCCCGGAACGCAGCCTCGGCCGAACGGGGATCCCTGCCTGCGCAAGCGCGGCAGATGCCCTGTCCCCTCAGCACTCCTAGGGGCCAGGGGTTACCCTCGTGCCCCTCCTTACAGCGAATGCGGTGCGGACGATGACTGCCGAGCCATCCAGCTTCAAGAACTTCGCCACCGAGTTCGGCCACGCGAGCCTGGAAGGCGTCCCATGCCTGCTGTGACTTAGGTGGAAGCTGCCGTGCGCCCGCCATGCTGATCTCCTCAGGATCAGAGGTGGCCCAACCGGTCATTCCGAGTGAGGCCACGCCTACTGGCGGGATCGTAGTGGCCAGCGCTGACAGGCCCCGACCTCTGCCGTTTGCCTGAACGAGGTCCGGTGCTCCCAGCGGGCGGTCCAGACGTATTGGGGCACGGTCGCAGGGCAGATCGCTTCAAGCCGCGCGCTCTCCACGGGCCTGTGCGCTGGCACCATTTAGGGAAGGCAGTAGGCAACTGCTGCATCGTCGCCAGCCTTATAGCGTGGCCACCGCTTTCCGTTCGGATCTGTGGCTTCAACTTCTCGAACTGCGCTGATAAGGCGGGTGGGTCCGCCGGAGCGGAGTAGGTCGAAAGCGTCGCCCCACGTCGCCATGCCGTACTCGGTCACCAGCCGTGACACACCGTCGGACATGACAGCCGCAGAGCGGATGCCGTTCCGAGGCGTGGAACCAGTAAGGGCGTGCTCGGCGGCTTCTGGGCCGCCGGCCGCGACCCAGTAGCCGCCCACGGTGTTCCGGGTGAGCCGCTGAGCTGTGATCATGCGTCGCACGCTGGCGAGGTGCTCGGGAGAGCCTGTCGCATAGCGTTCAGTCTCGGCCCGCAGCTCCGGGACTACCAAGTCCACGCGGAGATCCGTGTGGACCGAGTAGCCGTCCGGACCCTCGTAGACAACAGGGGAGTCGGCGAGGATCAGGTGGCTGTACTGGTCCGGCTCTTCCCGCAGGATCGATACCGTGGCAGAGGGGGTGCCCGGGTTCTTCAAGTCGCACTCCGGGTGCAGCTGTGCGACCTGGTCAAGTGCGCGCGCCAACCCCTCAGCGAGCGATCTGTCCGGCACCGTCATCTCGGCGACGATGCGTCCACCGAGGTGTGCCACGTACCAGGGAACGCCGTGCTCGCACCCCGTATTTAGCCCCGCCGTGCTCAGCCCGTCGAGCACCACGGCGACGGTTGGCGTGGCTGCAACCCAGTCCTCGTTAGGCTCGGTGCCGCCGGGCTCTGTGGCCAGCGCGACTCGCATGTCAGGCCTCGTGTCGGTAGATCGGAGTCACGCGGGTGCTCTCCAGTACATCCAGGGTGTCGGGGTCGTATCGGCACGAGATCAGGGTGGAGAAGCGCCGTGTCTTGACCTCGCGGTACAGGTCGGCCAAGTGGTTCTCCAGGTAGTGCACGACGCCGTTGGCGCCGATTGCGTGGATGCCGGCGATGTAGAGGAACGTGCCCTTCCCGTCGAGCCGCGGGAGGCGGGCGAGGTATCCGACGTCGCCGGCCGTGCCGTCTGTGTCCAGCGGCGACCTGAACTCGGTGTCGGTCTTCAGGTCTACCAGGTGCCAGGCCGTGTCCTTGCGGAAGCGGAGGAAGTCGTCACCTTCGAGTACCTGGGCGATGATCGGCGACAGGCGAGGACCGCAGATGACCACCAGGTGTTCGCGGTTGAGGTTGACGATGCCGGTGGGAGGGATCACCTCGTAGTCGGCTTCGAGCTTCATGCCGGCCATGAGCTTCCGCAGGTGCTCGAAGTTCTTGAGGTCTTCCCGGGTGACAACCTCGCTCGGGTTCTGGTCCGGGGTCTTGCTGGCCTCGTACTTGCCTGCCACCGGGATGGTGACCGGCCCAACGCCAAAGAACGCGCGCTCGGGGGGTGGGCCGGCGGCGGCGAGTTGACCGACCCTGCCGCGACTCACCCCTAGGAGCGCGGCGATCTCGGCTTGAGTCATGCCTGAGGCCGAAGCTTCCTCGATGGCTTCCCTGCGGATTCGGGACAGCTCGACTACCCGGCCTTGGTAGTCCGCCATCAGGTCAATCGCAGCCTTGGCCCGGTCGACGGGCGGAGTGATACCCGCGACCCGCTCAAGCTCCTCGTGCACGGCGATCTCATCTCTGCTTAGGGGGCATAGCAAGGCTACAGCGAGGGGGGCTTGACGCCAAGGAGCCGTCTGCCTACCTTGGGTATCGCAGCAAGGGGATAGCCCCCCTAGGCAACGCCTGGCTCTTCTTTGGCGCGCCTTGAGCTGCACAGATGCGCCCGGAGGGGTGGGGTGACAGCCCCTGAAGGCCGTGCTTGTTGCTTGAGAACTGAACAGTGATCGTGCGAGACCGACGCGAGGGCGGCGGTCGCGGCAAGGCGCCTAGGTTGAGGAACCGGGGGATGTCCACCGCGATACGTGCTCTCCCCCTACGCAGTGGCGTGTCACCCGCTTCGGGCGGGTGTGGGGACGGACGGCACGCTGACCAGGCCGATTCGTACGGCTGGATGGCGGGCCGAGTGGACCAGCAGGGTCTCAAGGCACGTGGCGGGATGAGATAGACCGCCCCCGTGGCGACCGGGTGATGTCGCAGCGGCAGCGAGCCACGCAGCACGCCCCGGGTTCGGGGGTGCGCCGCCTGTTGGCGCCGGAGCAGTGATACCGGCGCACCCGATTTCGGGCTCGGGGCCGGCTGGCCGAAGCAACGGCAGCCGGTGAAGCCCGCGCACAACCCTCTGATCTGTGACCCCGGTCCAGCTCGCCTCTGTGGCGGATCGGGGCACCGCCGCTCGCGATCCGACGAGCGGCCATGGCCCGAGTTGGGCCGCCGCGCTCCCGGCCAAGGTAGGCGCGGCGGCCCTCGGGCCCACCTCCCAACACTGGAACGAGGTAGACCCGTGCAATTGATTGTTGCAG
>NZ_JBFBDW010000026.1:0-107964 GCF_040683455.1 Kitasatospora sp. NPDC093679 | reverse complement strand
CCGGTGATGTCCGTGCCGAACCCGAGGGAGTCCTCGCGGTTCCGGCCCTGCGGCGTCCGTGCGGTGGGCTCAGCCCTGCGGCCAGGCGTCGGCCAGCATCTTGCGGGTGTCCGCGAGCAGCTGCGGCAGCACCTTGGTGTGGCCGACCACCGGCATGAAGTTGGTGTCCCCGCCCCAGCGCGGCACCACGTGCTGGTGGAGGTGGGCGGCGATGCCGGCGCCGGCGGCGGCGCCCTGGTTCATGCCGATGTTGAAGCCGTGCGCGCCCGAGGCGGTGCGCAGCGCCGTCATCGCGTGCTTGGTGAGCAGGGCGAGCTCGGCGGTCTCGGCCTCGTCCAGCTCGGTGTAGTCCGCGACGTGCCGGTACGGGACGACCATCAGGTGGCCGCCGTTGTACGGGTAGAGGTTGAGCACCGCGAACACGGACGAGCCGCGGGCCACGACCAGGCCCTCCTCGTCGGTGAGCTTCGGGATGCTGCAGAACGGGCAGCCGTCGTCCGGGGACGGGCCGGTGGGCTTGTTCTCACCCTGGATGTAGGCCATCCGATGGGGGGTCCACAGGCGGCGGAAGCCGTCCGGCTCCCCCACGCCCCGCTGCAGTTCGGGCTCACTCGTCATGCCGATCAGCATATGCGTCCCGACAGGCGGGACGAACAGGCCGGGGCGGGTCCGGACGGACCCGCCCCGGCCTCGTGCGTCCGAGGTCAGACCTGGATGCGGCGCTGCACCGCGTCCACGATCTCGGCCACCGCGTCGGCGACCGGCACGCCGTTCTTCTGCTCGCCGTCGCGGTAGCGGAAGGACACCGCGCCCGCCTCGACGTCGTCGTTGCCCGCGATCAGCATGAAGGGGACCTTCTGCTTCTGGGCGTTGCGGATCTTCTTCTGCATGCGGTCGTCGGAGGTGTCGACCTCGACCCGGATGCCGTGCTTCTTGAGCTCGGCCGCGACGTCCAGCAGGTACGGCACGTGCTCGTCGGTGATCGGGATGCCGGTCACGGTGACGGGGGCCAGCCACGGCGGCATGGCGCCGGCGTAGTGCTCCAGCAGCACCGCGAAGAAGCGCTCGATCGAGCCGAACAGCGCGCGGTGGATCATCACCGGACGCTGGCGCGAGCCGTCCGCCGCGGTGTACTCCAGGTCGAAGCGCTCCGGCAGGTTGAAGTCGAGCTGGATGGTCGACATCTGCCAGGTACGGCCGATGGCGTCCTTGGCCTGGACGGAGATCTTCGGGCCGTAGAAGGCCGCGCCACCCGGGTCCGGGACGAGCGGCAGGCCCTGCTTCTCGGCCACGCTGGCGAGGACGGCGGTGGCCTCCTCCCAGGTCTCGTCCGAGCCGACGTACTTCTCCGGGTCCTTGGTGGACAGCTCCAGGTAGAAGTCGGTCAGGCCGTAGTCGCGCAGCAGGTTGAGCACGAAGGTGAGGGTGGAGTCGAGCTCCTCCGCCATCTGCTCACGGGTGCAGTAGATGTGCGCGTCGTCCTGGGTGAAGCCGCGGGCGCGGGTCAGGCCGTGCACCACGCCGGACTTCTCGTACCGGTACACCGTGCCGAACTCGAACAGGCGCAGCGGCAGTTCGCGGTAGGACCGGCCGCGCGCGTCGAAGATCAGGTTGTGCATCGGGCAGTTCATGGGCTTGAGGTAGTAGTCCACGCCCTCGTCGAGCTGCATGGGGGGGTACATGCCGTCGGCGTACCAGTCCAGGTGGCCGCTGGTCTCGAACAGCTTCCCCTTGGTGGCGTGCGGGGTGTAGACGAACTCGTAGCCCTCCTCCTCGTGCCGGCGGCGCGAGTAGTCCTCCATGGCCCGGCGGATGATGCCGCCCTTGGGGTGGAAGACGGCGAGGCCGGAGCCGATCTGCTCCGGGATCGAGAAGAGGTCGAGCTCGTTGCCGAGCTTGCGGTGGTCGCGCTTCTCGGCCTCCACCAGGAAGTCGAGGTGCGCCTTCAGCTCGTCCTTGCTCGGCCAGGCGGTGCCGTAGATGCGCTGCAGCATCGGGTTCTTCTCGCTGCCGCGCCAGTAGGCGGCCGCGTTGCGCATCAGCTTGAAGGCCGGGATGTGCCGGGTGCTCGGCAGGTGCGGGCCGCGGCAGAGGTCGCCCCAGCACTGCTCGCCGGACTTGGCGTCCAGGTTGTCGTAGATGGTCAGCTCGCCGGCGCCGACCTCGACGTCGGCGCCCTCGCCGGCGGTCGCGGCGGAGCCCTTGAGGCCGATCAGCTCCAGCTTGTAGGGCTCGGCGGACAGCTCGTCGCGGGCGGCGTCGTCGGAGACCACGCGGCGGGAGAACTTCTGTCCGCGCTTGATGATCTCCTGCATCTTCTTCTCGATGGCCTTGAGGTCATCGGGGTGGAAGGGCTTCTCGACGTCGAAGTCGTAGTAGAAGCCGTCCTTGACCGGCGGGCCGATGCCGAGCTTGGCCTCGGGGAAGAGCTGCTGCACGGCCTGCGCCATGACGTGCGCGGTGGAGTGCCGCAGGATGTCGAGGCCGTCCTTGCTGGAGATCTCGACCGGCTCGACCTCGTCGCCGTCCTGGACGACGTGGGCGAGGTCCTTCAGCTGGCCGCCGACGCGGGCGGCGATGATCGAGCGGTCGTCGGCGAAGAGCTCGGCGGCCGTGGTGCCCGTGGTCACCACGCGCTCTTCCCGATCGGGTTCGCGGTTGATGATGATCCGGACGTCGGTCACCGGTCTCTCCTGACATCTGTGGTCCGCAGCACTCTGCTGCGCACGTCGATGGTACCGAGAGCGGCGGCTCCGGTGCGCACCGCGCTCTCCCCCGCGCCACGGCCGCCCCACCGGCCCGCCCGGCCCCTCCCGCACCCCGCACCGCACCCGTCCCGGGACCCCGGGGCGAGGAGCGGCCCCGGGGTGCGGTTGAGCGGCTGTCAAGTGCGGTATCACCAGGACAGAGCACGGTGCGCCCCTGGTCCTCGGGGGCGCGCCGGGCAACAGCCCGGCGGCACTTGAGGGGCAGTCATGCAGAAGTCCCGACCCTGGCACGAGGGGCCGATCGCCTCCTTCGATACCGAGACCACCGGCGTGGACGTCGAGCACGACCGGATCGTCTCCGCCGCACTCGTCCTGCAGTCCGCCCCCGGCAGCGCCCCGGCCACCACAACCTGGCTGGCCGACCCCGGAGTTCCGATCCCCGAGGGTGCCCGCGCGGTGCACGGCATCAGCGACGAGCACGCGCGCGCCCACGGCCGCCCGCCGCGCGCGGTGGTCTCCGAGATAGCCCGCGCGCTCGCCGAGCTGTCCCTCGCCGGCGTCCCGCTGGTGGTCATGAACGCCCCGTACGACCTCACCCTGCTCGACCGCGAGCTGCGGCGGCACCGCGGTGGTTCGCTCGGCGAGGCGCTCGGCGGCACCGAACTCCTGGTGCTGGACCCGCGGGTGCTGGACAAGCACGTCGACCGCTACCGCAAGGGCCGCCGTACGCTCACCGATCTGTGCGCCCACTACGGGGTGCGGCTGACCGGTGCCCACGAGGCCGCGGCGGACGCGACCGCCGCCCTCGACCTGGTGCGGGCCCTCGGTGTCCGGCACCCGGAGCGGCTCGGTGCGCTGTCGGTCCCCGAACTCCACGTCCGGCAGGCGGTCTGGCACGCGGCGCAGGCCCGCGGGCTGCAGGACTGGTTCGACCGGGAGGGCACCGCGGAGCGGGTGGACACCGCCTGGCCGCTGCGTCCGGCCCGTTGCGGCTGCGGCCGGCCGCTCACCACCTCGCACCGCTGCGAGGCCGCGGCCTGAACCGCGGGCCGGCCCCGGAGCCGGAGGCGACGGGAGATGCCGACCGGTGCCGACGAGTGCCGACAACGACAGAGGCCCCGGCCGCACTTGGCGGCCGGGGCCTGCTGCTCGGTGGGCGATACTGGGATCGAACCAGTGACCCCTTCGGTGTGAACGAAGTGCTCTCCCGCTGAGCTAATCGCCCGGGCAACGAGAAGAACAGTACCACCTCCGCGCCCGCGGCCCCAATCCGTTCCCGCCGGGGCCCGACCGACGCTCCCCCAGATCGCCTCCGGGACAGCTCCGGTGAAAGTCCGTCAGGCCGCGGGGGCCTTTCGGAAATCATCGGAAAACAACATAAGGCCCAGACCGTAAATGGTCTGGGCCTTACATCGGAACTGCATTCCGGGTGGGCGATACTGGGATCGAACCAGTGACCCCTTCGGTGTGAACGAAGTGCTCTCCCGCTGAGCTAATCGCCCGGGTGCAGGGAAAACATTACCCCATCCGCGGGGGTGCTCCGAACACCCTCCCGGTCAGTGCAGGTCCCAGGGCAGCACCGCGCCGTACCGCCACAGGTACCAGCCGAGGAGGGCACCGATGATCACCAGGCCGATCACGGTCAGCGTGATGTTGCGGCGGCGCACCTTCGGGTCCAGCGCCCGCTCGGCCGCCTCGGCGACCTTCCGCCGCGTCCAGCGCAGCACCAGCTGGGCCCAGACGAACTCGGTCGCCCAGACGCCCATGCCCAGGAAGATGACCACCCAGCCGGGGCCGGGCAGCGGCAGCAGGACGACGCCGAGCCCGACCACGGCCAGGCCGACCAGGAAGACCACCACCTGCCAGCTCAGGTGCAGCGGCCGCGACCGCCGGATGAACGCCGGGGCCCGCGAACCGAGCGGCCGGTCCCCGCCGGCCCGCTCCTCGCCGTCCCCGCTCCCGCCCTCGCCACCGTCGGACGCCATGGGTGCCCCGTCCTCGACCCGGTCAGGATTGTCGTTTCGTACAGCCATGCGGGAAAAGTACCCGAGATACCCGCCGGTACGGGCCCGACTCCCCGCCGCCGCCGATTCCGCAATGCGCCGGAAGGGGTACGACACGGCGTTGAATCGGGACAGAGGGGTTTACACCGGGCTTTCGGGTGGGATGGTCCGTTCGCCGACGTGCGATTCCCCGAGCGCACACTGAGCGAAAGGCCCTGGCGCTTATGAACACCACGGTCAGCTGCGAGCTGCACCTGCGCCTCATCGTGTCCAGCGAGTCCTCCCTGCCCGTCCCCGCGGGCCTGCGCTACGACACCTCGGACCCCTATGCCGTGCACGCCACCTTCCACACCGGTGCCGACGAGACCGTCGAGTGGGTGTTCGCCCGTGATCTCCTCGCGGAGGGGCTGCACCGACCGACCGGGACCGGCGACGTGCGGGTGTGGCCCTCGCGCAGCCACGGTCAGGGGGTCGTCTGCATCGCCCTGAGCTCTCCGGAAGGAGAAGCCCTGCTGGAAGCCCCGGCGCGGGCGCTCGAGTCGTTCCTCAAGCGCACCGACGCCGCCGTGCCGCCCGGCACCGAACACCGTCACTTCGACCTCGATCGGGAGCTGTCCCACATCCTCGCCGAAAGCTGACCTCGCTGCGGCGGGCCCGCCTCGGCGCGGCCACGCCCACTGCGTCCGTCCTACTCGGGGGCACGGTCGCACCTGCCGCCACGCACCACCGGCGGTCTCGGGGTCACCGACGGGCCCGCCCGGCCCGACGGTGTGGCGCCCGGCGGTACGGCCGGTCATCCGCAGGGGTGGCCGGCCGTACCGCCGGGCGCTTTCCTTCGCTCGGGCGGCGCGGCCCGGTAGAGTCGCGGGTGACGACCGACGAGGGGCCGGTGGGCCCCCGCCGCGCGAGGAGCCCACGTGCTGATCACCCATGACACCGAGTGCGCGCTGAGCATTCTGGTCGAGCTGCTCAACACCGCCCCGGAGGCGTGCGGCTCGGAGCAGCTGCCGGACACCGCCGCGCTCGACGCGTTCGTGGTCAAGCAGGAGATCAGCGAGATCGACTCGCTGACCGGCGCGGACCTGGCCTCGGTGCAGCTGCTGCGCGGCCGGCTGCGCGAGGTGTTCTCCGCGCGCTCCACCGAGGAGGCCGCGGAGCTGGTGAACGCCGTGGTCGCGGCGGCCGGCACCACGCCGCGGCTGACCAACCACGACCACCACGACTGGCACATCCACTACTTCGCCCCGCACGCCGCGATCGGCGACCACCTCGCGGCCGAGCTCGGCATGGCGCTCGCCTTCATCGTGATGGCCGGCGAGCGCGAGCGGCTGCGGCGCTGCGAGGCCCCCGACTGCGAGCGCGTCTTCGTCGACCTCTCCCGCAACCGCTCGCGCCGCTACTGCGACAGCCGCACCTGCGGCAACCGGCTGCACGTCGCCGCGTACCGCGCCCGGCAGCGCTCCGCCGAGGCCGAGGCGGTGGCCGCGGGCTGACCGGCCCGCCCGGCGGTGCGAGGCGGCCGGGCGCGGCCCCCGCGGATGAAAGACTGGGGGCATGACCGACGCCTCCCTCCCCCGCCTCGAATTCTGGTGCGACCTGCAGTGCCCCGACTGCCGCACCGCCCTGGACGACGTCCGGGCGCTGCGCTCCGGCTACGGCGACGAGTTCCGGATCGAGCTGCGGCACTTCCCGCTGGAGAAGAACAAGCACGCGTACGCGGCCGCCCAGGCCGTCGAGGAGGCGTTCGCCCAGGGCAACGGCTGGGCGTACGTCGAGGCCCTGCTGGAGCGGACCGAGGAGCTCGGCCGGGACGGCGAGAAGACGCTGCTGGCCGTCGCCGCCGACCTGGGGCTGGACGCGGACGAGGTCGACACCGCGCTGATCGACGGGCGGCACACCCTGCTGGTCGACGCCGACCAGGCCGAGGGCCGGGCGATCGGGGTCACCGGCACCCCGACCTACGTGATCGCAGGGCAGCGGCTGGACGGCGGCAAGAGCCAGGAAGGGCTGCGCGCCCGGATCGTCGAGCTGATCGAGAAGAACCGGGGCTGACCGACCCACCCGGCGGGGCCGCCGGCCCGGCCCGGCCGGCGTCCTCAGAGCAGCTGCTTGCCGAGGACCCGCCGGGTGACCCGGTAACCGAGCGAGGCGTACAGGCCGACGGCCACCGTGTTGCTGCTGAAGACGTTGAGCCCGAGGTCGTGCACGCCCGCCGCGAGGCACTCGTGCTCGGCTGCCAGCATCAGGGCGCGGCCGAGGCCCCGGCCGCGGTGCTCCTCGTCGACCTCCACCACCATCACCCAGGCCAGCGGGCGGCCCTCCGGCGAGACCTCCTGGCGCAGGTGCAGCCAGAGGCTGCCGAGCGCGCGGCCGTCGCCGTCGACGAGCCGGCGCAGTGCGACGCCCGGGGTGTCCGGCCCCTGCGGCAGGACCTGGCGGTGGTCGGCCTCCGCCTTGGCCTCGGCCTGCTGCGCGGTGAGGCCCGAGGAGCGCAGGTCGTGCAGGTAGCCGGCTCTCGCGGCGGCCAGCCACTGCGGGTACTCCGCCGCGCCGATCGGACGGACGGTCAGCCCGTCCGGCAGTGCCGGTGCCCGGCCGAGCCGCTTGGCCATGTTCTGCATCCGGTCGGTGTAGCCGAGCGCCCGGGCCAGGGCGAGCGCGCCCTCCGCCTCCGCGGGGACGGTGACGTCGGCGCGGCTGCAGCCCCAGCCGCGCAGCACCTCCTCGGCCGCGAGCACGCCGACCGTGCCGCGGCCCCGGCGGCGCCCCTCGGCGACCTCCAACTCGGCGATCTCGCCCCACCACTGGTCGCCGCGCGGCAGCGCGGTGGTGCGCAGCCCGCCCACCGGGCGGCCGTTGACGCAGATCTGCCAGCGGCGGCTGCGGCCGCCGCCGGGCAGCAGCTCCTCGGCGCCCCCCGGGCGCAGCGTTGTGGTCATACCGGCTCCCCTGCCCCGGCGGCGGCCGCACTACGCCTGTGCGGCCGCCGG
The DNA here is from genome assembly GCF_040683455.1 of Kitasatospora sp. NPDC093679. Taxonomy (NCBI): domain Bacteria; kingdom Bacillati; phylum Actinomycetota; class Actinomycetes; order Kitasatosporales; family Streptomycetaceae; genus Kitasatospora; species Kitasatospora sp. NPDC093679. The sequence goes on along the minus strand of NZ_JBFBDW010000026.1, from coordinate 100,263 downwards.
CGGCGCGGCCCGGTCAGGGGTCGAGGTCGTCGCCGCTCCGCTCGGCGAACTGGGCCATCGCCTTGAGGGTGATCGGCCCGGGGGCGGGCAGCTCGTGGCCGTCGATCCGGTGGACGCCCTGGACGTCGCGGAGGGTGGAGGTCAGGAAGACCTCCTCGGCCTCGAACAGCGCCTCGAAGGGCAGGTCGGCCTCCTCGGCGCCGCTCCAGTCGACGACCAGCCGGCGGGTGATGCCGGCCAGGCAGCCGGACTCGAGGGGCGGGGTGAGCAGCCGGCCGCCGAGGACGACGAAGACGTTGGAGCCGGTGCCCTCGCAGAGCCGCCCGGCGGTGTTGGCGAAGAGCGCCTCGGAGGCGCCGGCCCGGTGCGCGGTCGCGAGCGCCACCACGTTCTCGGCGTAGGAGGTGGTCTTGAGGCCGGCGACGGCGCTGTGCTCGTTGCGGCGCCACGGCACGGTGACCACCGCGGTGGTGTCCGGGCGCGGCTTGGCGGTGCCGAGGGCGACGACCAGGGTGGGCGCGTCCTCGCCCCGCTCGGATCCGAGCGGGGAGGTGCCGCCGGTGTAGGTGATCCGCATCCGGCCGAGCGGCATCGGGTTGGCGGCGAGCACGGCGGCACAGGCCTCGCGGACGGCGTCGTGGTCCGGGTCGGCGAGGCCGAGGCCGCGGGCGGAGCGGGTGAGCCGGTCGAGGTGGCGGGTGAGCGCGAAGGCCTGCCCGTCGACGGCCTTGACCGTCTCGAAGACGCCGTCGCCGACGGTGAGGCCGTGGTCCAGGACGGAGACGGCGGCACTGCCGGCGTCCACGAGGTTGCCGTTGACCCAGATCATCGAGTGCTGCTCCCGGGGTTGTTCAGTGGGTGCTGGTGCCCGACGCTATCGCGACCAGGCGGGCCGCCTTGAGCTCGGTCTCGTCCCATTCGCGCTCGGGGTCGGAGCCCCAGGTGATGCCGGCGCCGGTGCCGAACCGGAGGACGGGCTCGCCGCCCGTCCGGTCGATCCAGAAGGTGCGGATGCCGACGGCGAGTTCGGCCTCGCCGCGGTCGGCGTCCACCCAGCCGACGGCGCCGCAGTAGGGGCCGCGAGGGGCGGTCTCGAGGGCGTCGATGATCCGCAGCGCGCTGGACTTCGGCGCCCCGGTGACCGAGCCGGGCGGGAAGGTGGCGGCGAGCAGCTCGGGCCAGCCGGCGCCGTCCCGCAGCCGGCCCTCGACGGTGGAGACCAGGTGGACGAGGCCCGGGTGCTTCTCGAGCGCGCAGAGGTCGGGGACGGTGACGGTGCCGGTCCCGCAGACCCGGCCGAGGTCGTTGCGGACCAGGTCGACGATCATCACGTTCTCGGCGTGGTCCTTCTCCAGCAGGTCGGCCTCGGTGCGGCCGGTGCCCTTGATCGGGCCGGAGGAGACGGTGCGGCCGCGGCGGCGCAGGTAGAGCTCGGGCGAGGCGGTGGCGATCTCCACCCCGTGCTCGGGCAGGCGGATCGTTCCTGCGTACGGCGCGGGGTTGCCGCGGGCCAGCAGGCCGGTGAGCGCGTCGATGTCGGAGCGCTCCGGGTCGGGCAGCGGCGCGGAGAGCACCCGGCAGAGGTTCGCCTGGTAGACCTCGCCGGCCGCGATGTGCTCGCGGATCCGGCGGACGCCCGCGGTGTAGGCGGCCCGGTCGAGCGAGCTGTGCCAGTCCTCCGTCCGCGGGCCGAGCCAGCCGGCGGTGGGCGGCGGAGCGGGGTCGGGGCGGACCTCGTCGAAGCGGGCGCAGGTGAGGCGGCCCTCGAAGTCGTACGCGACCGCCCAGAAGCCGCCGCGGTCGAGGACCGCGGGGTCGCCGGAGACCTCGCGCAACCCGGTGGCGAGACGGCCGCCGAAGCGGGCGATCGGCTGGTCGGGGCTGAGGGGGGCGGTGCGGCCGGACACGGTTCTCCTGCGCGGACTCGGGTGCTGCTCCGCGCGGATGCGGCGCGGGGCCGGTTCGGGGATTGCCCGGTGCCTGAAGTGTAGGTCGGCGGTCCGCCGGGGCGGCCGGGGGCGGCCCTCGGACCTGCGCCGCAGCCCCCGCCCCGGGCGGCCGGGGAGCCACCCGGACGGCTGACGGAGCACCACCTTCCGGCCACCCCCGCGCCACGCTGCGGGAACGGATTTTTAGCTGGCCCGGGAATCCGCTAGAGTTCAACACGTCGCCGGGACGCGGAACCGAAGAAAAGCGGGGAAGCAGCCGGGAGACAGGCGGACGTGGCTCAGTTGGTAGAGCATCACCTTGCCAAGGTGAGGGTCGCGAGTTCGAATCTCGTCGTCCGCTCGATGGAGAACAGGGTAAGATCGTTCTCCGAAGTTGCCTGGTGGAGTGGCCGAGAGGCGAGGCAACGGCCTGCAAAGCCGTGTACACGGGTTCAAATCCCGTCTCCACCTCCAAGAGGTGCCCCCGGTTCGCCGGGAGCCCTCCCCGCGCGATTAGCTCAGCGGGAGAGCACTACCTTGACACGGTAGGGGTCACTGGTTCAATCCCAGTATCGCGCACTCGATCTCTTCGGGGATCGGCATCCCAGCGCGATTAGCTCAGCGGGAGAGCACTACCTTGACACGGTAGGGGTCACTGGTTCAATCCCAGTATCGCGCACGCGGGCCCGGCAGGGCTTGACAAACCCGCGCGATTAGCTCAGCGGGAGAGCACTACCTTGACACGGTAGGGGTCACTGGTTCAATCCCAGTATCGCGCACAGAAGATCGAAGGCCGTGGTCCGGTGGACCACGGCCTTCGTCGTTGTCCGGCGCCGACGGCGACGCGTGCGCGTCGGACTGCGGAGGGCGGAAAAGGCAGGTGCCGGGTGCGGACGCCCTCACCGACGTCCTTGCACCCGGCCCCTGCTCTGCCGGGGGTTGGCCACCGCTCGGCCCGTCCACGTGTCCTGCGGTGTCGCACCCGGCCGGCGCGGACCCCTCCCCTGGGGTCAGCGCCCGATCAGATCGGCGACGGCGCGAGCCTGTGTCGCCAGTTGCTCCCAGCCGCCGAACAGCGCCAGCAGCAGCACCGCGCACGGCACGGCGATGGCCAGGGCCACCGCCGGATGCCTGTCCCCGGTGGGCGACTGGCCTACGAAGGGCCGGCGGCGGCGCCCGGTGCCGGTGAACTGCGTGGCCATGATCGTCTGCTCCTGCTCGTCGCCGGGCGCGGCCGCTGGGCGGCCCGCACGGGGCGGTCGGGTGGTCGGGACGGCGGACCGGGACCTCGGGGGACGAGTAGCGGCCCGCCGTCGAGATCAACAGTAGGCCGGAGGGCCCCCACCGGGCGTCATGCCCGCGCACGGTTCCACCGGCCTCCCGGAGGATGAGGTCGGGTCGTGCCGTCTACTACCGGAGGCGGAGACGGAACCGATCGCATCCCCGACGCAACCCTGAGGCCCACCCCGAGGGGGGCTCCCGGGGACGCCCGGGAGCCCGTCCTGCGGCGGGGTCGGGCAGGCCCGCCGGAGCACCGTTCGCGTGCGACGCGCAGCCCCCGGACAAGGGTGCTCCGGGTACCCGCGGAACGCCTTTCGACGGAGATCGGACAATCCGACCGCCCCTCGGGGTGTTGCGTGTCAGCACAGCACTGCGGCCAGTCCGTAAGCTGTCCCGGACAGGATCTGACGGCGGCCCACTCGACGGGGCCTCACTCCACAGGCTGACGGGGACGAGTATGGCGATGATGCGGCTGAGGCGTGAGGACCCCCGCATCGTCGGACCGTTCCGACTGCACCGACGGCTCGGCGCCGGCGGCATGGGCGTGGTCTACCTCGGCTCGGACCGCAAGGGCCAGCGGGTCGCCCTCAAGCTGATCCGCGACGAGCTGGCCGGGGACGCGGAGTTCCGCACCAGGTTCGCCCGCGAGGTCGCCGCCGCCTCCCGGATCCGCGGCGGCTGCACCGCACGCGTGGTCGACTCCGACCTCAAGGCCGAGCGGCCGTGGCTGGCGACGGCCTACGTGCCCGGGCCCTCGCTGTACAAGCGGGTCACGGACGAGGGGCCGCTGCCCTGGCCGGAGGCGGCCAGGATCGGCGCCGCCCTCGCCGACGGGCTGGTGAAGGTGCACGAGGCCGGGGTCGTCCACCGCGACCTCAAGCCCTCCAACATCCTGCTCTCGCCGCGCGGCCCGCGGATCATCGACTTCGGCATCGCCTGGTCGCGCGGCGCCTCCACGCTCACCCACGTCGGGACGGCGGTCGGATCGCCCGGGTTCCTCGCGCCCGAGCAGGTCCGCGGGGCGGCGGTGACCCCGGCCACCGACGTCTTCGCCTTCGGCGCGACGATCGCCTTCGCCCTCACCGGGGAGTCGCCCTTCGGCTCCGGCGCCTCCTCCGAGGTGATGCTCTACCGGGTGGTGCACGAGGAGCCGGACCTCGCCGGCGTGCCGCCGGTGCTGGCGCCGCTGATCGGTGCCTGCCTGGCCAAGGAGCCGGGCGAGCGGCCCGCCGCGGCGGCCCTGCACGAGCGCCTGACCGAACTCGCCGCACGGGGCACCGTGCTGGGCGGACGGGCCCGCAGCGGCGCGCCGGGCCCCGCCCCACAGCAGCAGGCGCAGGTCGCCGCACCCGGCCGGGCCCACGGTCCGGGCGCGGGCGCGGCTCCGGGACACGGCGCCGGTCCTGGGCACGGGCCGGGCGCCGGACCGGCGCCGGGGCAGCAGACACCGCGGCCGGGTGCCGGCCCGCAGGCCGGACAGGGCCACACCCCGGGGTACGGACCGGGACAGGCGGCGGGGCACGGCCGGCCGGGCGGGCAGCGGCCCGTGGTCGGCGGACGCGTCCCGACGGGCAGACCGCCCCGCCGGGCCCCCGGACAGCCGCCGCACGGCGGCGTGCCGCACCTCGACGGCCAGGACACCTTGCGGGACCGGCACCGCACGCCCGTACGGCCGCACACGCCCGCGCCGGGCCGGCCGCGGGAGCGCCAGCACACGCCCGTCCCCGGGCGGCCCTCGGCGGACTCCCGGCGGCGGCTGCTGCGGCAGCGGCTGGTGGTCTTCGTCACGGTGACCCTGGGCGTGGCCCTGGCCATCGCGACCGCGCAGGGCTGCGAGAACCGCAGCAACCAGGGACGCGGCCCGGCCGACCGCCCCTCCCCCGCGGCCTCGGCACCCTCCCTCTCCCTCGACGGCGCCGCACCGGCCGGATCGAGTGCCGCGGCGGCCGCCGCGCCGACGGCCGGCGCGGCGGCCGGGTTCGGCCCGGCGGCCGGTCCGCTGCCCGCCGTGGACTGGGCCAACCGCGCCTACTCCGACCCCGCGGGCGGGCCGGAGATCCGGCTGCACGACGGCAGGGCGGGCGGCGACGGCGCGCAGATCGCGCTCAGCACCGTGCTGCCGGCCCGCTACCGGGAGGCGCCCGCCGCCCTGGTCGTGCTGCGGCGGACCGAAGGGTCCGTCCCGGTCGACCTGGTCGAGCTGTTCTCGTTCAACGGCGGCGCGCCGGTGCTGGTCTCCTCCCGCGCCTCGGCGGCGGACCCGCAGGCCGCGGCCGCCTGGCGGCTCGAGAACGGGGCGCTGCTGCGCGAGGAGAAGGTCTCGCTGACCGGCGCGACCTCGTCCACCCGGTACACCGCGCGGGCCGACGGCGGCCTGGAAGAGGCCTGGCCGGGCGCCGGGGTGTCCGGCGGCAGCCGCTGACGGGGCGGCGCGGGCGGGACCGGGCCGGGGTCAGCGGGGGCGGGTCGCGTAGAAGGCGACGGCCGAGGCGGCCGCCACGTTGAGCGAGTCCACACCGGCGTCCATCGGGATGCGGACGTGTTCGTCGGCGGCGGCGAGGGTCCGGCGGGCCAGCCCGTCGCCCTCGGTGCCGAAGACCAGGGCGAGCCGCTCGGCGTCGCGGGCGGCCAGCTCGTCCAGGGTGATCGCCTTCTCGCTCAGGCAGAGCGCCGCGACCGTGAAACCGGCCTCGCGGAGCGTCCCGATGTCCGCCGGCCAGGAGTCCAGCCGGGTCCACGGCACCTGGAACACCGCGCCCATCGACACCTTCACCGACCGGCGGTAGTACGGATCCGCGCAGCGCGGGGTGAGCAGGACGGTGTCCACCCCGAGGGCGGCCGCGTTGCGGAAGGCCGCACCGATGTTGGCGTGGTCGACGATGTCCTCGAAGACCGCGACCCGGCGGGCCGGGCCGAGGAGGTCCGTGAGCGCGGGCAGCGGACGGCGCTCCATCGCGGCGAGGGCGCCGCGGTGCACGTGGTAGCCGGTCACCTGCTCGGCGAGGGCGGGCTCCACGACGTGGACGGGGGCCTCGGCCTCCGCGATGACGTCGGCCATCACCTCCAGCCACTTGGGGGTGAGGAGCATCGACCGCATCCGGTAGCCGGCGTCGACCGCCCGGCGGATCACCTTCTCGCCCTCGGCGATGAAGAGGCCCTCGGCGGGCTCGCGGCGGCGGCGGAGTTCGACGTCGGTCAGGCCGGTGTAGTCGGCGAGGCAGGGGTCGGCGGGGTCGGTGACGGTACGGGGTTCGGACACGGGGTCGATCCTGCCGGGTGGGGGTGGGACTGGCCAAACCGGGCGGGGCAGGGCGCCTCCCGGCGGACCGGGCCCGGCCCGTGCTGTGGTGATGCCCGCTCGCGGGTTGCGCAGTTCCGCCCCCGCGTGGCTGCCCTTTGACGGCGGCCCGTTCAGGGGCGGAGGTGGGTGTTGAGGCGGGCGGCTTGGCGGGTGAGGTGGTCGCGTTCGGCGAGGTTGGGGGCCTGGTGGGCGGCTTCGGCGTAGAGGCGGGCGGCGGTGGGGAGGTCGCCGTCGCGTTCGTGGAGGTAGGCGGAGACGGCGGTGCGGCGGGGCAGGGAGGTGTCCAGGGCGGCGAGTGCCGCGAGTCCGGCGCGCGGGCCGTCGGCCTCGCCGACGGCGACCGCGCGGTTGAGCCGGACGACCGGGCTGTCGGTCAGGCGGGTGAGTTCGTCGTACCACTCGACGATCTGCACCCAGTCGGTCTCCGCGGCGGTGGGCGCGTCGGCGTGCAGGGCCGCGATGGCGGCCTGGGCCTGGAACTCGCCCGGCCGGTCGCGGGCGAGCGCCGTCTGCAGGATCCCGACGCCCTCCGCGATCGATGCGGTGTCCCACCGGCCGCGGTCCTGTTCGGCGAGCGGGACGAGGCTGCCGTCGGCGGCGGTGCGGGCGGCCCGCCGCGCGTGGTGGAGCAGCATGAGGGCGAGCAGGCCCGACACCTCGGGGTGGTCGACGGCGGAGGCGAGCTGCCGGGTGAGCCGGATCGCCTCGGCGGCGAGGTCGACGTCCCCGGAGTAGCCCTCGTTGAAGACCAGGTAGAGGGTGCGGAGCACGGTGGCGACGTCGCCGGGCCGGTCGAGCCGGACGCCGGAGACGGTGCGTTTGGCCCGGCTGATGCGCTGGGCCATGGTCGTCTCGGGCACCAGGTAGGCCCGGGCGATCTGGCGGGTGGTCAGTCCGCCGACGGCGCGCAGGGTGAGGGCGACCGCGGACGCGGGACTCAGCGAGGGGTGGGCGCACAGGAAGTAGAGCTGGAGCGTGTCGTCCGCCGCGGGTGCGGGGCCGGGCGGCGGTTCCTCGTCGACGAGGTCCTCGCGGCGGCGGCGGGCCGCGTCGGACCGGGCCGCGTCGAGGAACTTGCGCCAGGCGGCGGTGACCAGCCAGCCCTTCGGGTCCCGCGGCGGGTCGGCGGGCCAGACGCGGACGGCCTCGACCAGGGCGTCCTGGACGGCGTCCTCGGCCGCCGCGAAGTCGGCTCCGCGGCGGACGAGGACGCCGAGCACGCTCGGAGTCAGGCTCCTGAGCAGGGTCTCGTCCATCGGTGGGGTCACTCGGTGACGGTCGGCGGCTCGGTCAGGAACGGGCGCAGCTCCAGCCACTCGTGGATCGGCCGGCCGCCCGCGCCGGGGGCGGCGGACAGTTCGCCGGCGAGTTCGACGGCGCGGTCGTAGCTGTCGACGTCGATCACCATCCAGCCGGCGATGAGGTCCTTGGTCTCGGCGAACGGGCCGTCGGTGACCGGGGGGCGGCCCTCGCCGTCGTAGCGGACGAAGGTGCCCCCGGGGGCGAGTGCCTGGCCGTCGACGAACTCGCCGCTCTTCTCCAGGCGGGCCGCGAAGTCCTGCATGTACTGCACGTGGGCCGAGATCTCCTCGGGCGTCCACTGTTCCATCGGCACGTTGTTGACCGGGTCCGGGGCGCCGCGGTAGTGCTTGAGCAGCAGGTACTTGGCCATGGTGTGGTTCTCCTCGGTGCTGTGCGACCCATTGTGGTCGCGTTCACCCCGGGGACGGAGCCGGTCGCGGATTCTCGACACGGTCGGCGGAGATTTCTTCGAAACCGGTCGGGGGAAGCACCGCGGCCCCGGCCCCGGGCGGGTCGGGGCCGCGGTTTGCGCGTCCGGCGGTCAGTGGGCGAGGACGTTGACGACGTCGCCGATGACGATGACGGCCGGGGGCTTGATCTGCTCGGCGGCGACGGTGGCGCCGACCGTGGCGAGGGTGGCGTCGACGCGGCGCTGGCCGGCCGTGGTGCCCTCCTGGACGACGGCGACGGGGGTGTCGGCCGGTCGGCCGCACTCGACGAGCTTGGCGGCGATCGCGCCGATCTTGTCGACGGCCATCAGCAGCACCAGGGTGCCGGTCATCCGGGCGGCGGCGTCCCAGTTGGTGAGGGAGCGCTCGTCCGGGCCGACGTGGCCGGAGATGACGGTGAACTCGTGCGTCATGCCGCGGTGGGTGACCGGGATGCCGGCGGCGGCCGGGACGCTGATCGAGCTGGAGATGCCGGGGACGACGGTGACCGGCAGCCCGGCCTCGACGCAGGCGAGCAGTTCCTCGCCGCCACGGCCGAAGACGTACGGGTCGCCGCCCTTGAGGCGGACCACGAACTTGCCGGCCTTGGCGTGGTCGATCAAGGTCCGGTTGATCGCCTCCTGGGCCATGTAGCGGCCGTAGGGGATCTTGGAGGCGTCGATGACCTCGACGTGCGGCGGGAGTTCGGCGAGCAGCTCGCGCGGGGCGAGGCGGTCGGCGACCACCACGTCGGCGTCGGCGAGCAGCCGGCGTCCGCGGACGGTGATGAGGTCCGGGTCGCCGGGGCCGCCGCCGACCAGGGCGACGCCGGGGGTGCGCTCGCGGTACTGGCGGGCGGCGAGCGAGCCGTCCCGCAGGCCGTCGACGATGGCGTTGCGCAGGCCGGCGGAGTGCCTTGGGTCGCCGGTGAGGACGGCGACGGTGGCGCCGCCGTCCCGGCCGCTGGCCGGGGTCCAGGCGGTGGCGGCGGAGGCGTCGTCGCTGCGGGCGCAGAAGACGCGCAGCCGCTCGGCCTCGGTGGACACCGCGGTGTTCACCCCGGGGTCGTCGGTGGCGACCAGGGCGTACCAGGTGTCGGCGAGGTCGCCGTCGGTGTAGCGGCGCTCGTGCCAGGTGATCTCGCCCGCGTCGGCCATCGCGTGCACGGCCGGCGTGGTGGACGGGGATATCAGGTGGATGTCGGCGCCGGAGGCGATGAGGGCGGGCAGCCGGCGCTGGGCGACCTGGCCGCCGCCGATCACGACCACGCGCCGGCCGGTGAGGAGCAGACCGACCGGGTACGGGGTGAGGCCCTCGGTGCTGGGGTGGGGTGCGGGCGCGTTCATGGGCGGGGCTCCTGGGTGGCGGAGGTACGGGGACGGCGCGAACCCCGCCCGCACCGGCGCGCCCTCGGGCCGGTGCGGGCGGGGTCGGAAGGCTCAGGCCTTCTCGGTGACCCCGGCGGAGTCGAAGGTGGCTACATCGTGCATCGCCCGGGCGGCGCTCTGCACCAGCGGAAGGGCCAGCAGGGCGCCGGTGCCCTCGCCGAGGCGCAGGTCCAGGTCGATCAGCGGGCGCAGGCCGAGCTTGGCGAGCGCGGCCTGGTGGCCGGGCTCGGCCGAACGGTGGCCGGCGATGCAGGCGGCCAGCGCCTCCGGGGCGATCGCCTTGGCGGCCAGGGCCGCGGAGCCCGCGATCACGCCGTCCAGGATGACCGGGGTGCGCAGCGAGGCCGCGCCGAGCAGGAAGCCGGCGATGGCCGCGTGCTCCAGGCCGCCGACCGCGGCGAGGACGCCGATCGGGTCGGCCGCGTCCGGCTGGTGCAGGGCGAGCGCGGCGCGGACGACCTCGACCTTGCGGGCGTGCGTGGCGTCGTCGATGCCGGTGCCGCGACCGGTGACCTCGGCCGGGTCGGTGCCGGTGAAGACGGCGATCAGGGCGGCGGAGGCGGTGGTGTTGGCGATGCCCATGTCGCCGGTGATCAGCACCTTGTTACCGGCCGCGACCAGGTCGCGGGCGGTCTCGATGCCGACCTCGATCGCCTGGACGGCCTCCTCCCGGCTCATCGCCGGGCCCTGGGTCATGTCGTCCGTGCCGGCCTTGACCTTGCGCGGCAGCAGACCGGTGGTGCGGCCCTGCTGGATGGCCTCCGGCAGGTCGGCCTTGACGCCGACGTCGACCACGCACACCTCGGCGCCGACCTGGGCGGCGAAGGCGTTGACGACCGCGCCGCCGGCGAGGAAGTTCGCGACCATCTGGCCGGTGACCTCCTGCGGCCAGGGGGTGACGCCCTGGGCGTGCACACCGTGGTCGCCGGCGAAGATCGCCACGCAGCCGGGCTCCGGGACGGGCGGCGGGCACTTGCGGGCGAGGCCGCTCAGCTGCGCGGCGATGATCTCCAGCACGCCGAGCGAACCGGCCGGCTTGGTCATCCGCTTCTGGCGGTCCCAGGCGTCGCCGAGGGACTTGGCGTCCAGCGGGCGGATGCCGCGCAGGGTGTCGGCGAGCAGGCTGTGCGGCTCCTCGCCGGGCAGCGCGCGGTTGCCGTACTGCTCCTCGTGGACGACCCAGGACAGCGGGCGCTTCTTGGCCCAGCCCTGCTGCTGCAGCTCGGGCTCGTCGGGGAACGCGTCGACGTAGCCGACGCAGAGGTAGGCGACGACCTCCAGGTGCTCGGGCAGACCGAGCTCGCGGACCATCTCGTCCTCGTCGAAGAAGCTCACCCAGCCGACGCCGAGGCCCTCGGCGCGGGCGGCCAGCCAGAGGTTCTCGACGGCGAGCGCGGCCGAGTACGGGGCCATCTGCGGCTGGGTGTGCCGGCCGAGGGTGTGTCGGCCGCCGCGGGTGCGGTCGGCGGTCACCACGATGTTCACCGGCGTCTCGAGGATCGCCTCGATCTTGATTTCCTTGAACTGCTTCGCCCGGCCCTTGGGCAGCGAGTCGGCGTACGCGTCGCGCTGGCGCTGGGCGAGCTCGTGCATCTTGCGCCGGGTCTTGCGGGAGCGGATGACGACGAAGTCCCAGGGCTGCGAGTAGCCGACGCTGGGGGCGGTGTGGGCCGCCTCCAGGACGCGCAGCAGCACCTCGTGCGGGATCGGGTCGGGGCGGAAGCCGTTGCGGATGTCGCGGCGCTCGCGGATGACCTGGTGGACGGCCTCGCGGGCGGCGTCGTCCAGGCCGGGGGCGGCCGGCGGGCGCTCGTCGGAGTCCGTCCCGGCGGCCTTCTCGGCGGCGTTCTCGACGGCGGCCTCGGCGTCCGGCCCGGCCGGCTGCTCGGGCACCTCGGTGACGGCCTCGACGGCGGCGGACTCCACGGAAACGGCCTCCACGGGCGTGGCTTCGGTCGCGGCCTCGGCCGCAGCGGGCTGCTCGGCGGCCACCGACTCCTCGACGACGGGCTGCTCGACGGGCTGCTCGGCCGGCTGCTCCGCGGCCGGCTCGGAGCCGGCCTCGGGTGCGGCGGCGTCCGGCGCGGCGACCTCGGCCTGCGGCTCCTCCGCGACGACCGGTTCGGCGGCCGGAGCCTCCCCGGCGGGGGCCTGGGTCTCGACGGCCTCGGCCGCGGCGGGCTCCACCGGCGCGGCCTCGATGACCACGGCCTGCTGCTCGACGGCCTGCTCGACCTGCTCGACGACCTGCTCGGCGGGCGCGGCAGGCTCCACCGGGGCGGCCTGCACCGGGGCTGTCTGCTCGGCGGGCGCCGACTCCTCCGCCACCGCTGTCGACGGCTCGGTGGCCTGCTCCGGCGACTGCTGCTCCTGCACGGCCTGCTCGGGCGCGGACTGCTCCTGTGCGGACTGCTCGGGCGCGGCCGGCTGCTGGACGGCCTCCGGCGCGACGGGCTGCGGCTCGGGCAGGCCGTGCTGCGGGGCCGGGTCGGCGAGGAAGGCGGCGATGCGGCGCGGCGCGGCGCCGGGCTGCGCCGGGATGGCGGCCTGGGCGGTATCGGCGGGCTGCGCGGCGGGCGCGGGCTCGACCACCACGGCGACGGCCTGCGCGGCGGCCGCGTTCTCGGCGGTCTGCTCGGCCGCGGGCTGCTCGACGGGGGCGACCGCCTCGGCCACCGGCTCCACGGCGATCGGCGCAGCGGCGGTGGCCTCGACGACGAGCGGCTGCTCGGCGACGGCCACGGCGGGACCGGCGGCCTCCGCGGGAACGCCCGCGGGCTGCTCGACCGGGACGGGACCGGCGACGACCGGCTCGACGAAGACGGCGGCCGGCACCGGCTGCGGCTGGACGAGCTGCTCGGGCGCGGGGGCGGGCGCAGGCGCGGGGACGGTGGCGATCGGCACCCCGTGGGCGGGCGTGCCGCCGGGGACGGGGACGGCGGAGGGTCCGCGGTCGGCCAGCGAACGGACCGGCACCTGACCGGTCATCAGCGACGGGTCCGGGATCGGCGGGCCGGCGTGCAGCGGGCGGCGCACGGTCTGCGCGGGCTGCTCGGCGGGCACGGCGACCGGCGGCACGGCGATCGGCGCGGCACTCTCCTGGACGGGTGCGGCGGGGGCGGCCGGTGCGGCCGGTGCCTCGCCGATCGGCTCGGTGCCGGCGGGCTGCAGGTCGGCGGGGGCCAGGCCGGGCGGGTTCAGCGGCGGCCAGGAGGGCTCGACGGGCACGCCCGCGGGCTGCTCGGCGGACGCCTGGGCGCCCGGCACGGCGCTCTCGTCGACGGTGCGCAGCGCCATCGTGTCGACCACCGGCACGGCCTGGACGGACTGCTCGACGGGCACGGCGGCGACCGGCTCCACCACGATCGGTGCGGGGGCGGTCGGCTCGACGGCGGTCGGCTCGACGAGCACGGTCTCGACGGCACCGTGGACGGCGTCGCCCCAGGCGCCCTGCGGGCCGGGCATCAGCAGGACGTCCTCGTCGTCGTCCAGCTGGTCCGGCTGGTCGAGGAAGGTGAAGGACGGCCGGTGGCCGCCCTGCCAGGTGTCGGTGCCGAGGGGGACGCTGCCGGGCGCGACGGCCTCGATGGGCGCGGTCAGCGGGTCGACGCCGGCCAGGTGGTCCGGTGCAACCGCGCCGTGCCCGCCCGGGGGCACGAGGGAGCCATCACTCGGGAGGTGGCCGCCATCGGTCATGTCCAAAGCTCCTTCCAGGCCGCTTTCGCGTCCTCGGCGACGCGATCGCCGACCGCTGCCACCCCTGCCCGCCACCCGTCCCGGGTGGCGCGCCATCAGAATTAACGACTAGCCGGGGCATCCGGCACGTCCGCGTCGGGCCCCGACGCATTCTCCCGGCCCGGCGGGTGCCGCGTCGAATGCCCGTGGACTTCGCCCCTGGCGATTGCGGCACGTCGCCGGGCACCGTCCGTACCGGATGGACACGGTGCACCGATCGCCGTGCGCAACCAGGACGCCACCCTATCGGTCGGGGCCGACGGGCTCTCGAATCGGTGTCCGGATGCGACGGGGATCACCCGGCGCGGTCCGGTGGTTGTCCGGCATACGGACAGTCAGGGGGCCAGTCCGCCCCAGAGCACGACGGTCTGCTCGGCGGGGCCGAGGGCGAGTCCGGCCGGGCCGCCGGGGCGGGGTTCGAGCGGGGCCGCCTGCAGCAGGGTGCCCTCGACGCGGTAGCCGGCGGCCGCGGCCGCCTCCCGGATCTCCTCGGCCTCGGCCAGGGTGTGCGCGACGGCGGCCAGGCGCTCGGGGCGGCGCGCGAGCACCGCGCGCACCACCTGTGCGCCGCCGCGCTCCACTGCGACCGCGTCGGGCTCCGGCAGGCCCCCGAGCACGTCGGGTCCGGCGCCGTGCACCACGTCGACCTCGACCCCGTACCGGCGGGCGTTGACGCCGATCCGGGCGCAGGCGGCGCCGTCCTCCTCGACGGCGACCACGGCGGCGCCGAAGCGGGCGATCTCGACGGCGAGCGCACCGCAGCCGGCGCCGACCGTCCAGACCAGGTCGCCGGGGACGGGCCCGAGCCGGGCGGCGGCCAGCGCGCGGACGTGCGGGGGCAGCGCCCGTGCGCCGTCGAGCGGCCGGCCCGCGGGGTCGGTGCCGGTGTACGCCTCGGTGGGCAGCGCCCAGCCGCGGTCGCCGCCGGGGAAGCCCACCGGCCGGCCGGCCAGCCAGCCGGCGGCCTCGTCGCTGCTCTGCGGCGAGCCGCCGATCACCAGGACGACGCTGGGGTCGCGCCAGTCGTGGTCGGGCACCCGGTCGGAGGTGAGGACGGTGACGTCCTCCTCCGGGGTGCCGAGCGCCTCGCAGACCACGAAGGTCCGGTGCACGCCGCGGAGCATCAGGGCGAGTTCGCTGGGGCCGGCGTCGGCGGTGGTGAGGACGGCGACCTTGGGGTGCGCCCGGCAGACGTTGGCGGCCCGGCGCAGCCGTCCGCCGTGCGCGGAGACGACCTGGGCGTCCTCCCAGGGCATGCCGGCGCGGGCGAAGGCCGCGGCGACCGAGGAGACGGCCGGCAGGACTTCGAGTTCGAGGCCGTACTCGGGCCGGCGGAGGGTGCGGACGACGCCGAAGAAGCCGGGGTCGCCCTCGGCGACCACGACCGCGGTGCCGCGGTGTTCGGCGATCCGGCGGGCGGCGGACTGCACGCTGCCGAGTGCGATGCGCTCGGCGCCGGCCGGCACCGGCAGCGCGGCGAGCTGGTACGGAGCTCCCGCGACCAGGGTGGCCCCGGCGAGCGCGGTGGCCGCCGCCTCCGTGAGCGGTGTGCCGTCCCACCCGATGACCGTGATCCGGTCAGCCATCTGCGGCTGTTCTCCCTCGCCCGAAAATCCGCCCCTGTGCGGACGGCGCACCTGCGCGTCCACGTGCAGAGGCTACCGGGTGGGGCGGGCCGGGCCGGCATCGCCGCCCCGCGGCCGGGCGGCCGGTGACGGGCGGCCGGTGACGGTCAGTCGTGGAGGACGTAGCGCTGTTCGGCGAGCGGCCCGCTCTGCGGCGCGTCGAGGTCCTCGGGGAGCAGGCTCCACAGGATCAGGTCGGTGCGCGTGTCGGGTGCGCCGCGCTGGTCGGGCTCCTCGCCGCGGACTATGCCGGCGCTGCGCAGCACGCCCTCGCTGATCGCGCCGGTCTTCTGGGCGACCTGCTGGGCGGCGATGTTCCCGGCGGCGGTGCGCAGCTCCAGGCGGAGGAAGCCGCGGTCCTCGAAGAGCCACTGGGCGACGCCGAGGACGGCCTCCGGGGCGTAGCCCTCGCCGCGGGCCCAGGCGGCGGTGATGAAGCCGATCTCGGTGGAGCGCAGCCGCCAGTCGGTGCAGCGGAGGTCGACCAGGCCGACCAGGCGCTGGGTGAGGTGTTCGGCGACCGCGAAGACGATGCCGCCGCCCTCGGCGCGCCGGCCGGGGGCGAGGACGCGGATCAGGTGCTGCGCGTGCGCCTCGGTGAACGGCGAGGGCAGGGAGGTCCAGGTGTGCACCTGGTCGTCGGAGGCGAGGGCGGTCAGGCCCGCGGTGTCGCCGTCGTCGAGCGGGCGCAGCAACAGCCGTTCCGTGCTGATGGCCGTCTCGGGGAAGCTCGCTGCCATGCCGTCTCTCCTCGCCGGGTCGTGGACACACCGTACGCCCCGCCTCTCTTCGGGCGTGCCAGGGTACCTGCATTCCGGCGACGGCCCGTCAGTTCGGCCGCCGACACGGCCGCGGCGGGTGCACGACGCGCGGCCGGGCCCCGCCGCGGGGTGCGGCGGGGCCCGGTCGGAGCGGTGGCGGTCAGCCTCAGAAGGCGGGGACCACCGAGCCGTTGAAGGTGTCCTGGATGTACTTCTTGACCTCGGCGGAGTGCAGCAGCTGGGCGAGCTTCTGGACCCGCGGGTCGTTCTCGTGGCCCTTCTTGACGGCGAGGATGTTCGCGTAGGGGTTGCCGTCGGCCTTCTCCAGGAGGATGGCGTCGGTGGCGGGCTTGAGGCCGGAGTCGAGGGCGTAGTTGCCGTTGATGACGGCGGCGTCGAGGTCGCCGAGCGAGCGCGGCAGCTGGGCCGCCTCCAGCTCCTTGAACTTGAGGTTCTTGGGGTTGGCGGCGATGTCCTGGACGGTGGCGGTGGTGCCGGCGCCGGACTTCAGGGTGATGACCTTGTCGGCGGCGAGCAGCTGGAGCGCGCGGCCCTCGTTGGTGGCATCGTTGGGGACGCCGACCTCGGCACCGTCCTTCAGCTCCGCGACGGACTTGACCTTCTTGGAGTAGAGGCCGAGCGGCTCCAGGTGGACGGTCTCGACGGAGACGACGTCGGTGCCGTTCTTCTTGTTGAAGTCGTCGAGGTACGGAACGTGCTGGAAGTAGTTGGCGTCGGCCGAGCCGTCCTGGACCGCGGTGTTGGGGGTCACGTAGTCGGTGACCACCTTGACGTCGAGCTTGAGCCCGGCCTTGTCGGCGAGGTTCTTCTTGACGTAGTCGAGGATCTGGGCGTGCGGGGTGGGGCTGGCTATGACGGTCAGCGTCTTGTTCGGGTCGGCGCTCGCCCCGGAGGACGAGGAGCCGTCGCTGCCGCAGGCGGCGAGGGTGAGGGCGACGCCGGCGGTGGCGAGGACGCTGGTGAACTTCAGGACGTTACGCACGAAAAGTGCCTTTCTCCGGTGGTGCGGTGGTCGGCGGGCCGTCGGGGACGGCCGCCGGGGTGCGGGCCGGGGTCTCCGGCCGCGGGTCTGGGTCAGCGGGCGGAGGCGGGTTCCGCCTCCGCCTCGCCGGGGAGGTCGACGGCCTCGGGGCGGAACCGCCCCGGGGTGGCGCCGCGGTGGCTCAGCCGGCGGACGAGGAGGTCGCCGATCAGCTGGAGCGCGGTGACGATGACCACGAGCTCGGCGATGATCACCCACATGAAGCCGGTCTCGAAGCGCAGGTAGCCGTAGCGGACGGCGAGGTCGCCGAGGCCGCCGCCGCCGACCACGCCGGCCATCGCCGAGTAACCGATCAGTGCGATGACCGTGGTGGTGGCGGAGGCCACCAGGGCGGGCAGCGACTCGGGCAGCAGGGTCTTGCGGACGATGGTGGCGGTGGAGCCGCCCATCGACTGGACGGCCTCGACCAGGCCGCCGTCCACCTCGCGGACGGCCGTCTCGACGAGCCGGGCGAAGAACGGGACGGCGCCGATGGTGAGCGGCACGGTGGCCGCCTGCCAGCCGATGGTGGTACCGGCGATCGCCTTGGTGACGCCCTGCAGCGCCACCATGAGGATGATGAACGGCAGCGAGCGGCCGATGTTGACGATCGCGCCGAGCACCCGGTTGAAGCCCTGGTGCTGCAGCAGGCCGCCCTTGTCGGTGAGCACCAGCAGGACGCCGAGCGGCAGTCCGAGCAGCACGGTGGCGACCGAGGAGACGCCGACCATCTGGAGCGTCTCCCAGGTGGCGGGCCACAGGAGTTCCTGCATCTGGTCCCAGGTCATGCCGCCACCCCCTCGGGGGTCAGCAGGTCGACCTGCAGGCCCTGCTCGCGCAGGAACCCGATCGGGACGACGTTGTCCTGGTGGCCGCCGGGCAGTTCGACCCGCATCCGGCCGACCATCCGGCCGCCGATGGTCTCCACCGCGGCGCCGAGGATGTTGATGTCGATCTGGTAGGTGCGGGCGAGCTGGGAGACGAACGGCTGCGCCGGAGTGTCGCCCTGGAAGGTGATCTCGACGACGGTGCGGCCGCTGTGGCCGGAGGCGAACTCGCCGAGCGGGAAGAGGTCGCGGGCGATCCGGGAGTCGCCGTCGGCGAGCAGGTCGGTCAGCGCGCCGGACTCGACGATCCGTCCGCCGCGCATCAGGGCGGCCGAGTCGCAGACGGACTTGATGACGTCCATCTCGTGCGTGATGAGCAGGACGGTCAGGCCGAGCTGCCGGTTGAGGTCGCGCAGCAGGGCGAGGATCGACCGGGTGGTCTCCGGGTCGAGGGCGCTGGTGGCCTCGTCGGAGAGCAGCACCTTGGGGTCACCGGCCAGCGCCCGGGCGATGCCGACGCGCTGCTTCTGGCCGCCGGAGAGCTGGGCGGGGTAGCTGCGGGCCTTGTCGGCGAGACCGACCAGGTCGAGCAGCTCGGCGGCCTTGCGGCGGCGGGCGGTGCGGTCGAGTCCGATGATCTCCAGCGGCAGTTCGACGTTCTGCTGGACGGTCCGCGAGGAGAGCAGGTTGAAGTGCTGGAAGACCATGCCGATCCGGCGCCGGGCCTCGCGCAGTTCGCGGCCGGCGCGGTTCTCGCCGCCGGGCAGCGCGGTCAGGTCGACGCCGTCCACCGTGACGGTGCCGGCGGTGGGCCGCTCCAGCATGTTCACGCAGCGGATGAGGGTGGACTTGCCGGCGCCGCTGGTGCCGACGACTCCGTAGACCTCGCCCTCGCGGACGTGCAGGTCGACGCCGTCGAGGGCGGTGACCTCTCGGCCGCGCGAGCGGTAGACCTTGGTGAGGCCCTGGGTGGTGATCACGGCTGCTTTCCGTTGGTCGGGGGCGCGGCTTCGTGGGCCGGCGCACCGGGCGTTCGCAGGCGTACGGGGGCACGCCGGAGGGAGGGGGTGTGGGGGTGGGGCCGTACGTCGGCCGTGGCCGCCGGGCCGGGTGCGTGCGCGCGGACAGGGCCCTGGCGGGGCATCGGCGACGCGGTGGCTCAGCGGGCGCCGGACGGGCGGCGCGGGTACTCGCTTCGGGGCGCGAGGAGGGGGACGAGGGCCCTCAGTGGTGACACATGCGACAGCACATGCGGCGCGCGCCGCCCGGCGCGGTGCCGGTGGGGGTGCATGTCGTGGTCGCAGTCATGAAGACAGTTAAGCAGACCTTCGGACACGATCCCAATAAACAGGAGATCCGGTCCGGAATGCGGACACGACCCTTGTGCCGCAAGCCCGACGGCGCCCGTCCCCGAGTGGGGAGGGCGCCGTCGGGCAGAACGGGGCGTAGGGCGGGGCGTCAGGCGGAGGCCGCCAGCGGCACCGGCACGGTCTTGCTGAGCGTCACCAGCGACAGCCGGCCGGACACCTCGCGGACGCCGGTCTGCCGGTAGCCGTGCCGGGCGTACAGCCGCAGGTTGCCGAGGCTGCGGTGGCCGGTGAAGAGCTCGAAGGCGTAGACCGTGCCGACGGCCTGCAGGCGCTGCTCGACGGCGTCCAGCAGGCGCCCGCCGAGGCCGTGGCGCTGCATCCGCGGGTGGACCACCAGGCGGCCGATCCGCGCGGTGCCGTCGGCGTCCAGCCGGCCGCGGACGGTGCCGACCACCTCGTCGCCGAGGCGGGCGACGAAGACCTCCTGCTCGCCCAGCTCGGCCCGCAGGCTCTCCAGGGTCTGGGTAAGGGGCTCGATGGCCCAGTCCCCGTAGAGCGCGGCCTCGTCCTGGTAGCCGAGGTACTGCAGTTTGAGGATCTGCTCCGCGTCGTCCTGCGTCGCCGGCGAGATGATCACACTCATGCCCATGTGCGGGGTCTCCCCATCGTTAGTGCCCGGTGCGCTGCCGAGGGTGTGCACCGGTGCCCGGCCTGAGGTCCCGGACGGGGATCGGCCCGGCCGGGAAGAGGGTCGAACGGCTCCCGGGCGACGGCACGGCGCTGCGGCCGGTCCGCGCACACGCGGGCCGGACCCGACGCCGGGAGAGACGTTCGCCAGCGCTCTACCCCGGCTTCGCCGGGTCTCAACCTTCCGGCCGCCGGACGTGGCGAGCGTCACGTCCTCGACCGTACGCGGTCACTCCCCCGTCAGGTCCGCGCGGCGCGCCGCCAGCAGCGACCGCAGGCAGGCTAGGCAGCGCGACCGGGTCGGGCCGATCGAGCCCCGCGGGATGCCCGTCCGGGCGGCCAGTTCGGTGTAGCTGAGCTCCGGCGACTCGGCGAGCGAGAGCAGCAGTTCGGGGCAGCGGCCGGAGAGCCGGCCCAGCGCCCGGCGGACGGCCCGGCCGAGCTCCGCGGCCAGCAGCTCCTCGTGCGGCCCGCGGCGGGCCACCGGCGGCCGCGGCACCGGGACCTCCGGGGCGGCCGTCCCGCGGGCCGTCAGCACGGCCCGGACGGCGCGGGCCCGCAGCCAGCCGCGCAGGTCCCGGGGCAGCCCGGGCCCGGCCGCCCGCTCGGCGGCCTGCAGCCAGACCTCCTGCTCCAGGTCCTCCCCGTCCGGTCCGCCCCGCGCCAGCACGGCGAGGAACGCCGCGAGGTCGTGGCGCACCTCGGCGCGGGCCAGCTCCGCGAGGGCCCGGACCCGGCACGGTCCACGGGCCCCGTCGTCGGCGGGCCGCTCGTCGGAACGGGCACGGACGTCGGTCACGTCTGCCGCAACGAGCGGGGGCGCGCCGGGTCACCCGGCGCGCCCCCGTGAGGACAAGAAGGCGTGTCAGCCCTGCAGCCACTCCTGCTGGACGGCGAGGTCGGCCTTCACCTCGGCGAGCTGGGTGGCGACCGCGCTCGGTGCGGTGCCGCCGCGGCCGCTGCGGGAGGCGATGGCGCCGTGCACGCTGAGCACCGAGCGGACCTCGGGCGTCAGGTGCTCGGAGATCACGGCGAACTGCTCGTCCGTCAGGTCCCACAGCTCGATGCCCTGCTGCTCGCAGGTCTTGACGCAGGCTCCGGCGACCTCGTGCGCGACCCGGAACGGCACGCCCTGCTTGACCAGCCACTCGGCGACGTCGGTGGCGAGCGAGAAGCCGGCCGGGGCCAGCTCCTCCAGCCGCTCGCGGTGGACGGTCAGGGTGGCCATCATGCCGGTGAAGGCCGGCAGCAGGACCTCCAGGGTGTCGCAGGAGTCGAAGACCGGCTCCTTGTCCTCCTGCAGGTCGCGGTTGTACGCGAGCGGCAGCGCCTTGAGGGTGGCGAGCAGGCCGGTGAGGTTGCCGATCAGGCGGCCGGACTTGCCGCGGGCGAGCTCGGCGATGTCCGGGTTCTTCTTCTGCGGCATGATCGAGGAGCCCGTGGAGAAGGCGTCGTGCAGCGTGATGAAGCCGAACTCCTTGGTGTTCCAGATGATCACCTCCTCGGCGATCCGCGAGAGGTTGATCCCGATCATGGCGGTGACGAAGGCGAACTCGGCGACGAAGTCCCGCGAGGCGGTGCCGTCGATGGAGTTGCCGACCGAACCCCGCTCGAAGCCGAGGTCGGCGGCGACCGCCTGCGGGTCGAGGCCGAGCGAGGAGCCGGCCAGCGCGCCGGAGCCGTACGGGGAGACGGCGGTGCGGGCGTCCCACTGGCGCAGCCGCTCGGCGTCCCGGCCGAGGGCCTGCACGTGCGCGAGGACGTGGTGGGCGAAGAGCACCGGCTGGGCGTGCTGGAGGTGGGTGCGGCCCGGCATCGCGGTGTCGGGGTGGGCCTCGGCGAGGCCGACCAGGGCGTGCTGGAGGTCAAGCACCAGGCCGCCGATGGTCTTGGCGTGGTCCCGGAGGTACATCCGGAACAGCGTGGCGATCTGGTCGTTGCGGGAGCGGCCGGCCCGCAGCTTCCCGCCGAGGTCGGGGCCGAGGCGCTCCAGCAGGCCGCGCTCCAGGGCGGTGTGCACGTCCTCGTCGGCGACGGTGCCGGTGAAGGCGCCGGACTCGACGTCGGCCAGCAGGGTGTCCAGCCCGGCCAGCATCGCGTCGAGCTCGTCCGCGCTCAGCAGGCCCGCGGTGTGCAGCACCCGGGCGTGCGCCTTGGAGCCGGCGATGTCGTAGGGCGCGAGACGCCAGTCGAAGTGGACCGAGGCGGAGAGCCTGGCCAGCGCCTCGGAGGGGCCGTCGGCGAAGCGCGCGCCCCAGAGGCGCAGCTCAGGATTGCTGCCGGCGGCGTTCTGGTCGGCGGTCATCGCGTGGGCTCCTAACGGGTGATGGGGGCGAGCCCCGGCCGTGGGGAGGCGGCCGGGGCTCGGGGGGACGCTGCGGCTCAGGCGAGGTCTCGGCGGGCGGCGATCTTCGAGGACATGCCGAAGATCTCGATGAAGCCCTTGGACATCGACTGGTCGAAGGTGTCGCCGGTGTCGTAGGTGGCGAGGTTGAAGTCGTACAGCGACTGGTCCGACTTGCGGCCGTTGACCACCGCGCGGCCGCCGTGCAGCACCATCCGGATGTCGCCGGAGACGCTCTGGTTGGCCTCGTTGACGAAGCCGTCCAGGGCGCGCTTCAGCGGGGAGAACCAGAGGCCGTCGTAGACCAGCTCGGCCCAGCGCTGCTCGACCTGCCGCTTGTAGCGGGCCAGCTCGCGCTCGACGGTGACGTTCTCCAGGGCCTGGTGGGCGGTGATCAGGGCGATCGCGCCGGGGGCCTCGTAGATCTCGCGGGACTTGATGCCGACGAGGCGGTCCTCGACCATGTCGAGGCGGCCGATGCCCTGGGCGCCGGCCCGCTTGTTCAGCTCCTCGATCGCCTGCAGCACGGTGACCTTGCGGCCGTCGATCGCGACCGGCACGCCGGCCTCGAAGGTGATGACGACCTCGTCGGCCTCGCGCGCGGTGGCCGGGTTCTGGGTGTACTCGTAGACGTCCTCGATCGGGGCGTTCCAGATGTCCTCGAGGAAGCCCGTCTCGACGGCGCGGCCGAAGACGTTCTGGTCGATCGAGTACGGCGACTTCTTGGTGGTCGCGATCGGCAGGCCCTTGGCCTCGGCGAAGGCGATCGCCTTGTCGCGGGTCATCGCGTAGTCGCGGACCGGGGCGATGCACTTGAGGTTCGGCGCCAGCGAGTTGATGCCGACCTCGAAGCGGACCTGGTCGTTGCCCTTGCCGGTGCAGCCGTGGGCGACGGTGGTGGCGCCGTGCTTCTGCGCGGCGGCGACCAGGTGCTTGACGATCACCGGCCGGGAGAGGGCCGACACCAGCGGGTACTGGCCCTGGTAGAGGGCGTTGGCCTTGAGGGCCGGCAGGCAGTACTCGTCGGCGAACTCGGTGCGGGCGTCCGCGACCTCGGCCTCGACGGCGCCGCAGTCCAGCGCGCGCTGGCGGATGACGTCCAGGTCCTCGCCGCCCTGGCCGACGTCGACGGCGACGGCGATGACCTCGGCGCCGGTCTCCTCGGCGATCCAGCCGATGCAGACGGACGTGTCCAGACCGCCCGAGTAGGCGAGTACGACGCGCTCGGTCACGGCTTTCTCCTTCACAGACGGTACGAACGGGGCGGAGCTCACAACGGGGCGAGTCCCATACGGCGTTAGGCATAAGTATGCACTACCGCGTATGGATTTCAAAACGCGGCCCGACCCGGGCCTGGCTCGCGGCCAAGGTAGGCCCGCCCCGGGGCGGGGTCAACGACCGTCCCGGCGCTGCGCCGGACACGAAATGCTCCGCAATGCACACCGCCCCGGTGACCTCGCGGGTCACCGGGGCGGTGCGGGGCGGCGGTGCGACTACTGCGCCTTGGCCTGCGCCAGCTGCATCAGGTGGTCGGCCAGCGCCTGGCCGCCCGACGGGTCGCGGCTGATCAGCAGCACCGTGTCGTCGCCCGCGATGGTGCCGATGATCTCGTAGGTCTCGGCGGCGTCGATCGCCGAGGCGAGGAACTGCGCGGCGCCCGGCGGGGTGCGCAGCACGACCAGGTTGCCGGAGGCCGTCGCGGAGACCATGAGTTCGCCCGCCAGCCGGGCCATCCTGGCCTCGCTGGCGGACTCCCCCATCGGCGCGCGCGGGGTGCGGTCCCCGCCCTCGGCGGGCACGGCGTAGATCAGTGCGCCGTCCCGGTTGCGGATCTTCACCGCGCCCAGCTCGTCCAGATCCCGCGACAGGGTGGCCTGGGTGACGACCAGTCCGTCGTCGGCGAGCAGCTTGGCGAGCTGGCTCTGCGAGCGGACGGGCTGACGGGTCAACAGGTCCACGATCCGCCGGTGGCGCGCGGTGCGGGTCTGCGGGACCTGCGGCGTCGCCCCGGAGGCGGGCTGGTCGGACTGGGGTGCGGTCATGTGACGATTCTCCCGGACTCCGCTCAGCTGTTCGCGTCGGGGGCTTCCCCGCGCACCGTCCGGAGGATGCCCGGCAGCGCCGCGAGGAAGGAGTCCGCCTCCTGCTCGGTCAGCACCAGTGGCGGCACCAGCCGGACGGCGTCCGGCACGGCGGCGTTCACCAGGAAGCCGGCCTGCTGGGCGGCGGCCTGCACCTTGGCGGAGACCGGCCGGGTGAGCACGATGCCGAGCAGCAGCCCGGCGCCGCGGACGTGGTCGACCAGCGGGTCGCCGATCGCCTCGACGCCGTGCCGCAGCTTGTCGCCGAGCTTGCGGACGTGCTCCAGCAGGCCCTCGGACTCGACGGTCTCCAGGACGGCGAGGCCGGCCGCGGCGACGACCGGGTTGCCGCCGAAGGTGGTGCCGTGCTGGCCCGGGTGGAGCAGGTCGGCGGTGTCGCCGAAGGCGACCACGGCACCGATCGGCAGGCCGCCGCCTAGGCCCTTGGCGAGGGTGACGACGTCCGGTTCGACGCCCTCGTACGCCTGGTGGGCGAACCAGTGGCCGGTGCGGCCGACGCCGGTCTGGATCTCGTCGAGGACGAGCAGGGTGCCGGTGGCGCGGGTGATCTCCCGGGCGGCCCGCAGGTAGCCGTCGGGCAGCGGGATCGCGCCGTTCTCGCCCTGGACCGGCTCCAGGAAGACGGCGGCGGTCTCGGTGGTGACGGCGGCCCGCAGCGCCTCCACGTCGCCGAACGGCACGTGGGTGACGTCGCCGGGCAGCGGCCGGAAGGGCTCCTGCTTGGCGGGCTGGGCGGTGAGCGCGAGGGCGCCCATCGTCCGGCCGTGGAAGGCGCCCTGCAGGGAGACCAGGTGGGTGCGGCCGGTCAGCCGGCTGATCTTGAAGGCGGCCTCGTTGGCCTCGGCGCCGGAGTTGCAGAAGAACACCCGGCCGGGGCGGCCGAACAGCTCCAGCAGCTTCTCCGCGAGCTTCACGGTCGGCTCGGCCATGAAGAGGTTGGAGACGTGGCCCAGGGTGGTGATCTGCCGGGTGACCGCCTCCACGACGGCCGGGTGGGCGGTGCCCAGCGCGTTGACGGCGATGCCGCCGACGAGGTCGAGGTACTCGTTGCCGTCGGCGTCCCAGACCTTGGCACCCTCGCCGCGGACCAGCGGGATCCGCGGGGTGCCGTAGTTGTCCATCAGCGCGTGCTGCCACCGCTGGGTCAGTTCGCTGTTGCTCATGCCAGGCCCCCGAGTACGGTCGGTTCGTCGTCGGGCACGACCATGGTGCCGACGCCCTCGTCGGTGAAGATCTCCAGCAGCAGGCTGTGCTGCACCCGCCCGTCCAGCACGCGGGCGGTGCCCACGCCGGAGCGGACGGCCCGCAGGCAGCCCTCCATCTTGGGGAGCATGCCGGTCGCCAGGGTCGGCAGCATCTCCTCCAGCTCGGAGGCGGTGAGCTGGCTGATCACGTCGTCGGAGTTCGGCCAGTCCTTGTAGAGGCCCTCGACGTCGGTCAGCACGACCAGCATCTCCGCGCCGAGCGCGACCGCGAGCGCGGCCGCGGCGGTGTCGGCGTTGATGTTGTAGACGTGGCCGTCGGCGCCGCGGGCGATCGAGGAGATCACCGGGATGCGGCCGTCGCCGATCAGCGCCTTCACGGCGCCGGCCTCGATGTTGACGATGTCGCCGACCAGGCCGATGTCGACCTGCTCGCCGTCCACCACGGCGTACCGCTTGACGGCCGTCATGGTGTGGGCGTCCTCGCCGGTCATTCCGACCGCGAACGGGCCGTGCCCGTTGAGCAGGCCGACCAGCTCGCGCTGGACCTGCCCGGCGAGCACCATCCGGACGACGTCCATGGTCTCCGGGGTGGTGACCCGCAGGCCCGCGGTGAACGAGGACTCCAGGCCCAGCTTGTCGAGCTGGGCGCTGATCTGCGGGCCGCCGCCGTGCACGACGACCGGGTTCAGGCCGGCGTAGCGCAGGAAGACGACGTCCTGGGCGAAGGCGGCCTTGAGGTCCTCGTCCACCATGGCGTTGCCGCCGAACTTGATGACGACGGTCTTGCCGTGGAAGCGCTCCAGCCACGGGAGCGCCTCGATGAGGGTGCGGGCCTTGGGCAGCGCGGCGTTGCTGCGGGCCTGTTCACCCTTGGGTGCGATCTTCACGGTCTCTTGTCCCCCGGGATCAGGTCGAGTAGGCGCTGTTCTCGTGCACGTAGTCGGCGGTGAGGTCGTTGGTCCACACCGTCGCCGCGGCACTGCCGGCGTTGAGGTTCGCGGTGATGACGACCTCGCGGCCGGCCATGTCGACCAGGTCGCGGTCCTCGCCGACGCTGCCGCCGCGGCAGACCCAGACGCCGTTGATGGCGACGTCGAGCGCGTCCGGCTCGAAGGCGGCGGAGGTGGTGCCGATCGCGGCCAGCACCCGGCCCCAGTTCGGGTCCTCGCCGTGGATGGCGCACTTCAGCAGGTTGTTGCGGGCGATCGTGCGGGCGACGTCGACGGCCTCGTCCTCGGTGGCGGCGCCGGTGACGTCGATCCGGATGTCCTTGGAGGCGCCCTCGGCGTCGCCGATCAGCTGGCGGGCCAGGTCGGCGCAGACGGTGCGGACGGCCTCGGCGAACTCGGCCGCGTCCGGGGTGACGCCGGACGCGCCGGAGGCGAGCAGCAGCACGGTGTCGTTGGTGGACATGCAGCCGTCGGAGTCGACCCGGTCGAAGGTGGTGCGGGTGGCGCCGCGCAGCGCGGCGTCCAGCTCCGCGCTCTCCACGGCCGCGTCGGTGGTGACGACGACCAGCATGGTGGCGAGGCCCGGGGCGAGCATGCCCGCGCCCTTGGCCATGCCGCCGACCGTCCAGCCGGCCGGGGCGGTGACCTGGGCGGTCTTGTGCACGGTGTCGGTGGTCTTGATGGCGATCGCGGCGGCCCGACCGCCGTCCTCGCTGAGCGCCTTCACGGCCTGCTCGACGCCGGGCAGCAGCAGGTCCATCGGCAGCCGCACGCCGATCAGGCCGGTGGAGCAGACGGCGACCTCGATCGCGCCGGTGCTCAGCTCGGCGGCGACCTTCTCGGCGGTGGCGTGGGTGTCCTGGAAGCCCTCGGGGCCGGTGCAGGCGTTGGCGCCGCCGGAGTTGAGGACGACCGCGACGAGCGAGCCGGTCTTCAGCACCTGCTCCGACCAGAGCACCGGCGCGGCCTTGACCCGGTTGGAGGTGAAGACGCCGGCCGCGGCGAACTGCGGGCCGTCGTTGACGACCAGGGCGAGGTCGGGGGTGCCGGAGGCCTTGATGCCGGCCGTGACGCCGGCCGCTCGGAAGCCCTTCGCCGCCGTCACGCCGATGTTCTGATGGTCCGTCACGGGCTGGCTCACGGTGCGACTCCGTTCAGCGGGAGGCCGAGCTCCTCGGGCAGGCCGAGGGCGATGTTCATGGACTGCACCGCGCCGCCCGCGGTGCCCTTCACCAGGTTGTCGATCGCGCTGATGGCGATCACCCGCCCGGCGTGCTCGTCCAGCGCGACCTGGACGAGGGCCGCGTTGGAGCCGTACACCGAACTGGTCTGCGGCCACCAGCCCTCGGGCAGCAGGCGGACGAAGGTCTCACCCGCGAAGGCCTCCCGGTAGGCGGCGCGCAGCGACTCGGCGGTGGTGCCGGGCTTCGCCTTGGCGCTGCAGGTGGCCAGGATGCCGCGGGGCATCGGCGCCAGGGTGGGCGTGAAGGAGACGGTGACCTCTTCGCCGGCCACCGGGCCGAGGTTCTGCGCCATCTCCGGGGTGTGGCGGTGCACGCCGCCGACGCCGTACGGGCTCATCGAGCCCATCACCTCGCTGCCGAGCAGGTGCGGCTTGACCGCCTTGCCGGCGCCGGAGGTGCCGGACGCGGCGACGACCACGGCCTCCGGCTCGACCAGCTTCGCCGCGTAGGCGGGGAAGAGCGCGAGCGAGACGGCCGTCGGGTAGCAGCCGGGGACGGCGATCCGCTTGGTGCCCTTGAGCGCGGCCCGGTGGCCGGGCAGCTCGGGCAGGCCGTACGGCCAGGTGCCGGCGTGCGGGGAGCCGTAGAACCTCTCCCAGGTCGCGGCGGACTTCAGTCGGAAGTCCGCGCCGCAGTCGACGACCAGCACGTCCTCGCCGAGCGCCTCGGCGACGGCGGCGGACCGGCCGTGCGGCAGGCCGAGGAAGACCACGTCGTGCCCGGCCAGCACCTCGGGGGTGGTGGGCTCCAGCACGCGGTCGGCCAGCGGCAGCAGGTGCGGCTGCAGGCCGCCGAAGACGGCACCCGCGTTGGAACCGCCGGTCAGCGCCCCGATCTCGATCTCCGGGTGGCCGAGCAGCAGGCGCAGCACCTCACCGCCCGCGTACCCGCTCGCTCCGGCGACGGCGACTCGCAATGCCATGGCGTTCCTCCTTGGTTAAGCATGAATATACGCATCTCGGAACATTCATGCAAGGAGCTCCGGGCACCCCACGACCAGCCTGCCCGATCCCCGCCCCTCGGCGCCGCCAACCGTCCGGACCCTACAAACTTCTACGCCCCGACTCGGTGCCGCCCGGTGCCCGAAGCAGCATCAGTTCCTTGGCAGAGTGGCGAACGGGCCCAACCGGCGACACGACCGCGGCGGGCACGGTGTTGTGTTCGTTCCACAAAGGAGTTCAGCAGTGAGTGCACGGACCGACGTGGTGGTCACCGGGCTCGGAGCCACCACACCGCTCGGCGGGGACACCGCCTCGACCTGGGCGGCGATGCTGGCGGGGATCTCCGGGATCACCGCCGTCGAGGAGGAGTGGGCGGCCGGACTGCCGGTGCGGATCGCCGGCCGGCTCGCCGTCGAGCCGACCGAACTGCTCGACCGGGTGCAGGCCCGCCGGCTGGACCGCTGCGAACAGGTCGCCCTGGTCGCCGCCCGCGAGGCCTGGGCCGACGCCGGACGCCCCCGGGTCGACCCGGAACGCCTCGCCGTGGTGATCGGCACCGGCACCGGCGGCGCACTGACCATGCTCGGTCAGGACGACGTGCTGGAGGCCTCCGGCGTGCGCCGGGTCTCGCCGCACACCGTCCCCATGCTGATGGCCAACGGACCGGCGGCCTGGGTCAGCATCGACCTCGGCGCCCGCGGCGGCGCCCACACCCCCGTCAGCGCCTGCGCCTCCGGCGCGGAGGCGATCGCCCTCGGACTGGACCTGATCCGGCTCGGCCGCGCCGACGTGGTCGTCGCCGGCGGCGCCGAGGCCTGCATCTGCCCGCTCACCCTGGCCGGCTTCGCCCGGGCCCAGGCGCACTCCACCCGCAACGACGCCCCCGGGCTCGCCTCCCGGCCCTTCGACACCGGGCGCGACGGGTTCGTCATCGGCGAGGGCGCGGCCGTCGTCGTCCTGGAACGGGCCGACTTCGCCGCCGCCCGCACGGCCCGCCCGTACGCCACGCTCGCCGGGGCCGCTGTCACCTCCGACGCCCACCACATCACCGCGGCCCACCCGGAGGGCCAGGTCCGGGCCATGCGGCGGGCCCTCGCCGCCGCGGACCTCCCACCACTGGCGGTGGACGTCGTGCACGCCCACGCCACCTCCACCCCCAAGGGCGACCTCGCCGAGGCGCAGTCGATCGCCGAGGCGATCGGCGTCCACCCCGCCGTCACCGCGACCAAGTCGATGACCGGGCACCTCTTCGGCGCGGCGGGGGCGCTGGGCGCGATCGCGGCGGTGCTCTCGGTGCGGGACGGCATCGTGCCGGCCGTCCGGAACCTCGACGACCTCGACCCCGAGGTGAAACTGGACGTCGTCACCGGCGGCCCCCGGACGGGCGCCGTCGGCGCCGCCCTCGCCAACGCCTTCGGCTTCGGCGGCCACAACGCCACCCTGGTGTTCACGCCGGCGTGAGACGCGCAGGGGCGCGGAGAACCGTGCGGTTCCGGGACAGCCCCGATCAGGATGCTCGCCACATCCACATTGCGCAGTTCCCCGCGCCCCTATGCGGTTGCCCTCGGCCCTACCGCTTCACGCTGCGGAGCAGGACGAACTTGGGGTCGGCGGCGACGGTGCGGCAGTTGCCGAAGAGGCGGCGGAGTTTGACGTGGTAGCCGAGGTGGCGGTTGCCGATGACCCAGAGTTCGCCGCCGGGCCGCAGGGCCCGCCGGGCGCCGGTGAACATCCGCCAGGCGGTGGCGTCGGTCAGCGCCTGGTGGCTGTGGAAGGGCGGGTTGTTGAGGACGAGGTCGACACTGCCGGGGGCGACCGCCGCCATGCCGTCGCCGACCTCGAAGCGTGCCGGGGCGTCGGGCCCGAGGTTGGCCCGGAAGGTGGCTTCGGCGGAGGCGACGGCCTGGTACGACTCGTCGAGGAAGAGCACCTCGGCGGCCGGGTTGGCGAGCGCGGCGGCGGTGCCGACGACGCCGTTGCCGCAGCCGAGGTCGACGACGGTCTCGGGGCCGCGCCGCTCCGGCAGGTGGTTGAGCAGGAAGCGGGTGCCGATGTCGAGGCGGTCCGCGCAGAAGATGCCCGCGTGGTTGTGGACCGTCCCCCCGGAGGCGGCGCCGATGCCGTCCGGCAGCCGGTAGCTCTGCGGCCAGGGGCTGCCGGTGCGCGGCAGGGCCGGGTCGGGGGTGCAGTGGATCAGGCGGGCCTTGCGGACGGCGAGCGAGGTGCGGGTCGGGCCGAGCACCGACTCGAACAGCTTGAGCGTGGAGGTGTGGATCTCGGTGACCATGCCGGTGCCGACCACCACGGTGCCCTCGTGGACGGCCGGGGCGAGCCGGTGCAGCTGGTCCTCCAGCAGGGCGAGGCTCTTGGGCACCCGGACGAGCAGCACGTCGATCCGGTCCGGCGGGGTGTCGCGGGTGGTGAGCAGCCGCACCCCGTCGGCGTGGCCGGAGCGGTTGCGGGCGAGGTTGGCGAGGGTGGCCTGCCGGCCGAGCCAGGAGTCGCCGATCTGTACGGGCCGGTGCTCGGCGAGCGCGGTCGCGAGGGCGCCCCAGCGGTCGCCGACGATCACCACGCTGCCCGACAGGTCGGTGCCGCTCTCCGCCAGGTGCCGCAGCAGGTAGTCGTCGGCGGCGTCCCAGGCGCGCAGCTGGTCGCGGGGGTCCTCGGGGTGGCGGGTGAGGTCGATCTCGCCCCACGGCGTGCTCAAGCGGTTCATCGTTCCCCCAGGCTAGCCGACGGGTGGCACCGTCCCGGACGGCCGCGGCGGGCCGGTGGACGGCCCGGCCCGGTGCCGGGCCGGGTGCGGCTCCGGCGCCCACCGGGTGACGGTCCGTCGGGTGCGGCACGGGCCGGGGCGCCGGGTGCCGACGGCCCGGTCGTGGGCCGGTGTTAGCCTGCGGCGAAGCGGCGCCGGGGGGCGCCGCAGTTCGGGGGAGCACGGTGGCTGCGGCGGGGCGGGAGGCCGAACGCGGATGGCGGCCGGCCGGTGCGGCGGCCGGGGTGGCGCTGCTGCTGGTGGTCGGGTACGCGGCCGGGGTGTGGTCGGCGCGTTCGGGCGGCCGGGTGCGGGTGGCGGAGCTGCTGGACCGCCCGGTGCCGCTGCTCGGCGCGGCCGGGGTGCTGCTGGTCGCGGCGCTGGTGCTGGCGCCGCGCAGACCGGGCCGTGGTCTGTTCACGGCGCCGGTGCTGCTGGTGACCGGGGTGCTGGCGCTGCGGGTGCTGATCGGCGCCCTGGACGTGACCGGTCCGCCGCGGCAGCACACCGTGATGTCGGTGGTGGCGCCCGGCCGGGCGGACCGGCTGCTGTCGGTGGTGCGCCACGCGGTCGGCCCGTGCTGGTCGGTGGAGGTGGAGACCGGTGGCGGCTGGTCGGCACGACACTGGCTACTGGGTGTGTTCGAGCACGGCCCGGCGGCGGGCGGCCCGGTGGACGGGCATTGGGACGGCCCGGACCGGGTGGTGGTGCGGGCCGCCGACGGTGAGCACGTCTTCGACCTGCCGGCCGACCCCGCGGAGCGCCCGCACGGCCGCTGAACCACTGCTGGCGGCCCACTGGGAGGTCGTTGACGCGCCGTCAGTCCGTGGCGGCCTCCGGTCGGCCGCGGTGCCGGGCCCAGTCGCCGGCCAGGACGGCCATCACGGTGGAGTCGACCCAGCCGTCGCCGTCCCGGAGCGCCTCCCGGCGCACGCCCTCGGCGACGAAGCCGACCTTCTCGTAGACGTGCCGGGCCCGCGGGTTGAAGGCGTACACCTCCAGCTGGACGCGGTGCAGGCCGAGCCCGTCGAAGGCGTGGGCGAGCAGCAGGCGCAGCGCCTCGGTGCCGAGGCCGCGGCCGCGCCCGGCCGGGCCGATCAGGGTGCGGAAGCTGCAGCTCAGGTTGGGCTCGTCCCATTCGTTGAGCACGACCTCGCCGACGCAGCGGCCGCTCGCCAGGTCGGCCACGGCGAGGTCGAGCCGGTCCGTCTGCTCGTTGCGGGTGGTGTACCAGCGGGCGATCGCCCCGGCGTCGATCGGCGGCCGGTGGGCGCTGCCGGTGAGCCGCTGCACCTCGGGGTCGTCGATGGCGGCGGTGATGTCGGGCAGGTCCTCGGGCCGGAACGGGCGCAGTTGCACGGCGGTGCCGGTGAGGACGGGTTTGCGGGCGAAGTCGGCGGTCATCCGGCGATTCTGGGCGGCGGCGCGGGGCCGGGCAACGCGATTGTGCTCCGGGGCGGTCGCGCAGCTCGGGGGCTTGCCCCGGTCGTCGACGGTGAGGGTGTGCGTCTGCCCCTGGTCGACGTAGCCGGGTTCGGCCGTCCAGGTGCGGTCGCAGGTCTTGCCGGGGGCGGTGATCTCGAAGGTGACGGACCGGCGGGGGTCGACGGAGAGCTTGAGGGCGTTGAGGTTGAGGGGGTGTCCTCGGCCCGCTTGCCCTTGACCGACGGCGGGTCGCGGTCGAGGTCGACGGTGACGTGGACGACCTCGCGGGGTCCGCCGCCGCACTGCGGGTCCACGAGCACGCCCGCCGTGCCGCCGGCGCCGAGCGGGCGCAGCACCCCGTACCGGCCGATCCGGTGGGGTCCCGCCCCGCGGAACTCCTGCACGGCCCGGCGGCCCCCACCCGTGCCGTCCTGCCTGCCCCGGCCGGCCGCAGGGCGACCGGGCGACAGTATGCCGTCGCGCGCTGACGCGTGGTGGCTGCTCCGGACAAGTCGTGCCGGATCCGCCGACGGGCCGTCACCCCGCACGCGGGCCGGTACCGTGCCTGCATGCAGACCAGGCCGACCCTGCCCGGCGCCGCCGTCCTCCTGCGGCCGGCGACGCCCGCCGACGTGTCCGCGCTGGCGGAGATCCGTGCCACGCCGGAGGTGCGGGCCCGCTGGCGGGGCGGGCCCGACATGGTCGCGGAGGTGCGCTCGGACCTCGCGGACGAGCGGACGCCGACCCTGGCGGTGGAGTACCGGGGGCGGGTGGTCGGGGCGATCCAGTGGCACGAGGAGGACGAGCCGGACTACCGGCACGCGGGCATCGACGTGTACCTCGACCCGTCGGTGCACGGCCGCGGGCTGGGCACCGACGCCGTCCGCACCCTCGCCCGCTACCTGACGGCCGAACTCGGCCACCACCGGCTGGTCATCGACCCGGCGGCGGACAACGCGCCCGCCATCGCCTGTTACCGCAAGGTCGGCTTCCGGCCGGTGGGCGTGATGCGGCAGTACGAGCGCGGCGCGGACGGCACCTGGCACGACGGCCTGCTGATGGACCTGCTGGCCGGGGAACTCGCCCCGGCTGACGGGCCGTCGTCGGGACGGCGGCGCACCGCGGCGCGGGCGGCCCTGCGGCGGCTCAGGCTCCGGCGGCGCGCCCGGGGCTGAGGGCCCGGGGCGGAGGGCCCGGGGCGGAGGGCGCGGCCCCGTGGTCAGGTCCGGGTCTCGGCGACGGCCTCGGCCAGGAGCCGTGCCGCCCGGGCGAGCCGGCGTTCCGGCAGGGCGGCGTGGCCGAGGACGAGCGCGGGCGGGCCGGGTGCGGTGAGGCGGGTCGGCGCGACGGGTTCGACCCGGACGCCCCGGGCGGCGGCCGCCTCGACCACCGGCCCTTCGGCGCAGCCCGGCGGCAGGTCGAGGTACAGGTGCAGGCCGGCGGACACCCCGCGGACGGCGGCGTCCGGCAGGTGCCGGGCGAGCGCCTCGGCCAGGGCGTCGCGGCGGGCGCGGTAGCGGGCGCGGACGGCCCGCAGGTGCCGGTCGT
Source organism: Kitasatospora sp. NPDC093679 (assembly GCF_040683455.1). Lineage (NCBI taxonomy): Bacteria > Bacillati > Actinomycetota > Actinomycetes > Kitasatosporales > Streptomycetaceae > Kitasatospora > Kitasatospora sp. NPDC093679. The sequence goes on along the minus strand of NZ_JBFBDW010000026.1, from coordinate 66,131 downwards.
GGCCGCCGTCGGCGAGCAGCCGGGCGAAGGCCAGCTGGTCGAGGGCGGAGCAGCCGAGGTCGGTGTACTGCTTGTCGGTGCGGAACTCCTCGACCATCGGTTCGGGCAGGACGGCCCAGCCGAGCCGCAGGCCGGGCGCCAGCGACTTGCTGAGCGAGCCGAGGTGGACGACCAGGTCGGGGGCGAGCCCCTGCAGGCAGCCGACGGGCTCGCGGTCGTAGCGGAACTCGGCGTCGTAGTCGTCCTCGACCACGACGCCCCCGGTGCGGCGGGCCCAGGCGATCAGGGCGGCCCGGCGTTCGGGGGCGAGCACCACGCCGGTCGGGTACTGGTGGGCGGGGGTGACGAGGACGGCGCGGGCACCCGTCCGGGCGAGTGCGTCGACGTCCAGGCCGTGCCCGTCGACGGGGACGCCGAGCGGTTCGAGGCCGTGGGCGCGCAGCAGGCCGAAGGTGCCGGGCGAGCCCGGGTCCTCGACGGCGACGGCGCGGTGGCCGTGCCGGACGAGCTGTCGGGCCGTGAGGGCGAGCCCTTGGGCGACGCCGCCGACCACGGTGAGGCGTCCGGGGTCGGCCGCGGCGGCCCGCACCCGGCCGAGGTGGGCGGCGAGTTCGGCGCGCAGTGCGGGGTGCCCGGCGGGGTCGCCGTAGCCGAGGGCGGTGTGTTCGGCGGCGGCGAGGGCGCGGCGCAGTGCGGCCTGCCAGGCGGCCCGCGGGAAGAGCGAGAGGTCGGGGGTGCCGGGCTTGAGGTCGTACCGGACGGCGGGGGCGGACGGGCCCGGCGGTGGTGCGGGCGGCGGTGGGGCGATGCCGTCGGCGACCCGGGTGCCGGCGCCCTGCCTGCTCACCAGGTAGCCCTCGGCGACGAGTTGGGCGTAGGCCTCGACCACGGTGCCGCGGGAGACGCCGAGGTCGCGGGCGAGGGTGCGGGTGGCGGGCAGCCGTCCGCCGGCGGGCGGGCGGCCCTGCCGGACGGCCTCGCGCAGCGCGGCGGTCAGCCGGGCGGTGAGGCCGCTGCTCCCGGACGGGTCGAACGGCAGCAGGAGTTCGGTCACCGGGTCACCTCCGTCCCGCGAGGGTACCGGGGCCGGCGCCGTGAAGTGGTCCACGGACGGGGTGCAGAAGTGGACCTGTGCGGCGGACCACCCGCGTCCTAGCGTGGTGGTCGTGCCCCTCTCCCCCACCGCCTCGGGCGGTCTGCGCGGCGCGGCCGCGATGACGATGCTCGGCTGCTCGACCGGTGTCAGCGCGGCCTTCGCCGGTTACCCGCTGCTGGGCGGGCAGGCGCTGCGCTACCTGCTGGCGGCCGGGCTGCTGCTGCCCCTCGCGCTGCGGGCGGCGGCCGGCGCGCCGCGGCCGACGGCCCGCGAGTGGGGGCGCCTCGCCCTGCTCTCGGCGACCGGTCTGGTCGGGTTCAACGTGCTGCTGGTGCAGGCGCTGCGGCACTCGGGTCCGGCGGGGGTGGGCAGTGTGGTCGGGGCCGCGCCGCTGCTGATGGCGGTGCTCGGGCCGCTGCTCGCCGGAGGCCGGCCGGGGCGGCGGGCGGTCGTCGCGGCCGGGGTGGTCGCGGCCGGCGCGGCGACCGCGCAGGGGTTCGGCGCGGGGGACGCCGTCGGGACGGTCCTCGCGCTGGGCACCCTCGGCTGCGAAGTGGGGTTCTCGCTGCTGGCGGTGCCGCTGCTGCCGCGGCTGGGGCCGGTCGGGGTGTCGGCGTGGGTGACGGTGCTGGCGGTGCCGATGTTCGCCGGGGCGGCGGTGCTGCTGGACGGGCGGGCGGCCCTGCGGGTGCCGAGCGGTTCGGAGCTGGCCGCGCTGCTGTACCTGGCGGTGCCGATGACCTGTGTGGCCTTCCTGCTCTGGTACCGGGCGCTGGAGTTGCTCGGGGCGGAGCGGGCGGGGCTGTTCGCGGGCCTGGTGCCGATCACCGCCGCGCTCTCCGGGGCGGCGCTCGGCGAGGGGGCGCCGCGGGCCGGCGAGTTGCTGGGCGCGGTGCTGGTCGGCGCCGGGGTCTGCCTCGGCCTGCGGACCCGGCGGCCCGGCCGGGCCCGGGCGCCCCGGACGGGCCCGGCGCGGGCGGCGGGCGGCCCCGTGGCACCGTGAGGACGGCCCCCGCGCCGCACGGCGGCCGATGCGGGTCGGGTACGGCGGAAACCGGATGCGGTGCGGTCCGACGGCGGGTCAGAATGCCGGAATGCTCTCCGACCACTGGCCGCTGCTGGGGCTGCGGCTGCACACCGACCGACTCGAACTGCGGCTGCCCTCCGACGAGGAGCTCGCCGAACTGGGCGACGTGGCCGCGGCCGGCCTCCACGAGCCCGACCGGATGCCGTTCCTGAGCGCCTGGACGGACGTGCCGCCGGCGCAGCGCGCCCGGGCCGTGGTGCAGCAGCACTGGCTGCGGCGGGGCACCTGGTCGCCGGACCACTGGGCGCTGACGCTGGTGGTGTTCGCGCAGGGCCGGCCGATCGGCGTGCAGGCGGTGAGCGCCGAGGACTTCGCCGTCACCCGCGAGGTGCGCACCGGGTCCTGGCTCGGCCTGGCCCACCAGGGCCGCGGGTTCGGCCGGGAGATGCGCTCGGCCGTGCTGCACCTGGCCTTCGCGGGGCTGGGGGCGGAGGAGGCGACCTCGGCCGCGTTCACCGACAACCCGGCGTCGCTGGCGGTCTCGGCCCGGCTGGGCTACCGGCCGGACGGCGTCCAGCGGGACAACGTGCAGGGACGGCTGCGGGTCACCCGGCGGCTGCGGCTGAGCCGCGCCGACTGGGAGCGGACGGACCGCCCGGCGGTCGAGCTGACCGGGCTCGGGCCCTGCCTGCCGGAGTTCGGGCTGGGCCCGCAGGAGTGAACCGGCACCGAGAGCCCCGTTGCCGGACCGACGAGCGATCACGGAGATGGTGGACCCCCGCATGCTGAACCCCGATCTGGTCGACCGGTACCTGCGGCGGCTCGGCCTGCCGCGCCCGGCCGCGCCGACCGCCGACGCGCTGGCCGCCCTGCACCGCGCCCACGTCGAGCGGGTGCCGTACGAGGACCTGGAGATCCAGCTGGGCCGTCCGACGACGGTCGACCCGGTCGAGTCCGCGGAGCGGATCGTGCGCGGCCGCGGCGGTTACTGCTTCCACCTCAACGGCGCGTTCTCGGCGCTGCTGCAGGCGCTGGGCTTCGACGCCACCCGGCACGTGGCCGGTGTGCAGCGGCAGGTCGACCCGGAGCCGGTCGGTGCGGCGGGCAACCACATGGCGCTCACCGTCCGCACCGCGGAGGGGGCGTGGCTGGCGGACGTCGGCCTCGGCGACGGCCTGTACGAGCCGCTGCCGCTGCGGACCGGGACGCACCGGCAGGGGGCGCTGCGGTTCGGCATGGCGCCGTCCGCGGTGGTGCCGGGCGGCTGGCGGCTGGAGCACGACCCGCAGGGCTCGTTCCGGGGCATGGAGTTCTCGCCCGTCCCGGCCGGGCCGGAGGACTTCGCCCGTGAGCACGTCCGGCTGTCGACCTCGCCGGAGTCCTCGTTCGTCCAGGTCTTCTGCACGATGCGGCGCGGCGCCGACGGCTTCGAGGCGCTGCGCGGCTGTCTGCTGGTGCGGGTCGACGCGGCGGGCCGGGAGGACCGCGAGGTCACCGACGAGCAGGAGTGGTTCGGCCTGCTGACCGGGCGCTTCGGGCTGGACCTGTCGGACGTCCCCGCCGAGCGGCGGGCCGCGCTCTGGCAGCAGGTGCACGGCGCCCACCTGGCCTGGCGGGCCGCCGAGGCGGCGAGGACGGCGGCGGAGGCAGTGGCGGAGCCGGAGGCGGCCGGTGCGTAGCGCTCCCGTCACCCCGGCCGGGGACCGGATCCGCTGGGTCGAGCTGCCCGGCACCGGCCCGGCCCGGGTCTTCGTGCACGGCCTCGGCGCCTCCTCCCCCGCGTACTTCACCGAGGCGGCGCTGCATCCGCTGCTCGCCGGGCGCCGCTCGCTGCTGGTGGACCTGCTGGGCTTCGGCCTCAGCGACCGCCCGGAGGACTTCGGCTACACGCTGGAGGAGCACGCGGACGCGCTGGCCGCCGCCCTGCGCTCCGCGGGGGCGGACGGCGCCGAACTGGTCGGGCACTCCATGGGCGGCGCCGTCGCGATCGTGCTGGCGGCCCGCCGTCCGGAGCTGGTGTCCCGGCTGGTGCTGGTGGACGCCAACCTCGACCCGGTGCCGCTGCCCGGTCCGCCCGGCGGCGGCAGCAGCGGCCTCGCCTCGTTCACCGAGGAGGAGTTCCTGGCCGGTGCCTGGCGGCAGGTCCGCGACGGGGTCGGGCCGCACTGGTGGTCGACGATGCGGCTGGCCGGGCGGACGGCCCTGCACCGCAGCGCCGTCCACCTGGTCCGGGCGACCGTGCCCACCATGCGCGAGCTGCTGATCGGCCTGCCGCAGCCGCGGACCTTCCTCCACCCGGCGGCCGACGGCCCGCCGGACGGCGCCGAGCGGCTGGCGGCGTCCGGGGTGCGGCTGGTCGCCGTCCCGGACTGCGGCCACAACGTCATGCTCGACAACCCGGACGGCTTCGCCCGGGCGGTCGCCGCGGCGCGCTGACGGGACGTCGGCCGGCGGCACCGGCCCTGGCGCGTCCTGCCGGGGACGTGCCAGGGTCGGGGGCATGCGATACATCATCATCGGCGCCGGTGCGGTCGGCGGGACGGTCGGCGGGCGGCTCCACGAGAGCGGGCACGAGGTGGTGCTGGTCGCCCGCGGCGCCCACCTGGCGGCCCTGCGCGAGGACGGTCTGCGGCTGACCACCCCGGAGGGCAGCCGCACCCTCGCCGTCCCGGCCGTCGGCGGGCCCGAGGAGCTGGAGCTGCGGCGCGGGGACGTGCTGGTGCTGGCCGTGAAGACGCAGCACTCGCTGCCGCTGCTGGACGCGTGGGCGGCCCGCCCGGTGGCCGGCGGCGGCACCGCGGGCGAGCTGCTGCCGCTGCTGTGCGCGCAGAACGGCGTCGAGAACGAGCGCCTCGCGCTGCGCCGCTTCCGCCGCGTGTACGGGGTGTGCGTCTGGCTGCCCTCCTCGCACCTGGAGCCGGGCCGGGTCCTCGCCCAGGGCAGCCCGGTCAGCGGCGTGCTGCACGTCGGCCGCTTCCCCCGGGGCAGCGACGACACCGCCGGGCGGATCGCCGCGGACCTCGCCGCCTCGCACGTCGGCGCCCGGGCGAGCGCGGACGTGATGCGCTGGAAGTACGCCAAGCTGCTCGGCAACCTGAACAACGCCCTGGAGGCCGTGGGCGGCCCGGTCGACGGCGAGCTGCGGCTGAAGCTGGCCCGGCGGACGGTCGCCGAGGGCGAGGCGGTGCTCGACGCCGCGGGGATCGGCCGGGCCGACCGCGAGGAGCAGCGGGCCGCCTGGTCGGGCCGGGTCACCCTGGTGCCGGTCGACGGGGAGGGCCGGCGCGGCGGCTCGTCCTGGCAGAGCCTGGCCCGCGGCGCCGGCGACATCGAGGCGGACCACCTCAACGGCGAGATCGTGCTGCTCGGCCGGCAGCACGGGGTGCCGACCCCGCTGAACGCGGCGCTGCAGCGGCTGGCCAACACCTTCGCCCGCGAGGGCCGGGCGCCGGGCAGCCTGCCGGAGGCCGAGCTGGCGGCGCTGCTGGAGGCGTCGGGCCCGGAGACCTGACCGCCCGCGGCATGACCCGGCGGCTCAGACCACCGGGTCGTCCGGCCCGTACGGGCGCAGCCGCAGCGTCCGGGCGTCCGCGTCGCGGATCTCCGCGGCGCGGGCGCACAGCTGCTCCAGGTCGTCGCGGCCGGCGTGCACGAACCGGCCGTGCAGGCCGTCGAAGCGGCCCCGGGCGGCGTCCACCGCGACGGCCACCATGTACGCGACCGAGCCCCAGTCCTTCTTGTCCTTGAACATCGGCATGGCCTCGGTCATGTCGGTGCGGACGGCGCCGGGGCTGATGTCGAGGACGACCACGCGGTGCTCGGCGAGCGAGTCGGCGATGTTGTCGGAGAGCTTGAGCAGGGCCGCCTTGGAGGTGGCGTAGGCGGTGTAGACGCCGTCGGGGCGCAGCGCGAAGCCCGAGTTCATGTTGATCACCCGGCCGCCGCCGCGTTCGACCATGCCGGGCAGGACGCTGCGCAGCAGGTTGAACGGGCCGCGCAGGTTGGTCTCCAGCACGTGCCACCACTGGTTGGGGTCGGCCTCCCAGAGCGGCACCTCGACGTGGTCGATCTCGCCGGCGTTGTTGACCAGCAGGTCGATCGGGCCGAGGTCGCGCTCGACGGTGCGCACCGCCTCCCGGACGTTGCCGGGCCGGGTGACGTCGGCGCTGACCGCCACTCCGCGGGAGCCGTGCTTGACGCACTCGCGGAGCGTCTCGGTGAGCGTGGCGTGGGTACGCCCGACCAGGCCGACCATCATGCCCTCGGCGGCCAGGCCGATCGCGATCTCCCGGCCGATGCCGCGGCCCGCCCCGGTGACCAGGCCCACCTGGCCGGCGAGTGATCCCGTCCCCATTGCGTGCTCCCTCCTGCGGCTGCTCCGCATTCTGGTCCGGTCCGGCCGCGGCGCCGGGCCGCCCGGCCGGACCGGGGCCCGGGGTCATCCGAACGGCCCAGCGCCACCGTCCGGCGCCCGGGAGTAGTACGGTCGACCAGGACACGCGTGTGGGGCCCACCGAGCCCCGGCGCCGGGCCGCTGAACAGCACCTCGCCGGGCAACCCCCGGCACCACCGTGAAGGGCAACTGAGTGAGTGACATCGCGCGCGTCGGAGTGATCGGCTGCGGCCTCATGGGGTCGGGCATCGCCGAGGTCTTCGCCCGCTCCGGTCTGGACGTGCTCGTCTCCGAGGCGACCGGCGAGGCCCTGGAGCTCGGCCGCACCCGGCTGACCAACTCGCTGGAGACCGCGGTCAAGCGCGGCAAGCTGACCGAGGAGCAGCGGGACGAGGCGCTCGGCCGGCTCTCGTTCACCACCGACCTCGCCGACTTCGCCGACCGCGACCTGGTGGTCGAGGCGGTCGCGGAGCGCGAGGACATCAAGGTGCAGATCTTCGAGACGCTGGACCGGGTGGTCGAGCGCCGGGACGCGATCCTGGCCTCCAACACCTCGTCCATCCCGATCGTGAAGCTGGCCGCCGCCACCAGCCGCCCCGAGCAGGTCATCGGCCTGCACTTCTTCAACCCGGCGCCGGTGCAGAAGCTGGTCGAGGTCATCCCGACCCTGACCACCTCGGCCGAGACCACCGCGCGGGTGGAGGAGTTCACGGTGCAGGCGCTCGGCAAGGAGCCGATCCGCGCCCGCGACCGGGCCGGCTTCGTGGTGAACGCCCTGCTGGTGCCGTACCTGCTCTCGGCGGTCCGCATGTTCGAGTCGGGCGTGGCGACCGCGGCCGACATCGACAAGGGCATGGAGGCGGGCTGCGCCCACCCGATGGGCCCGCTGCGGCTGTGCGACCTGATCGGCCTGGACACCATCGTGTCGATCGCCGACTCGATGTACGACGAGTACAAGGAGCCGCTGTACGCGGCGCCGCCGCTGCTGTCCCGGATGGTCGACGCGGGCCTGCTGGGCCGCAAGTCCGGCCGCGGCTTCTACGACTACACCGCCTGATCCCGGCGGGCCCGCGGCGTCCCCGTCCGGGGCGGCCCTCCGGGCGGGGCGCCGCACCCGCACCACCACCTCCAGCCACCCGAGCAGCTCACCACAGGGGTAGTCCAGTTGAACGGGATCAGCGTCGCGCGCGGGGTCCTCGTCACCGCCCGCCGCCAGCGGCTGCTGGCCGCCATCCGGGAGGAGGGCGGCCGCTGGGACTGGCGGCGGGCCGAGGCGCAGTACGACACCTCCCCGGAGCCGCACATCATCCGCCGCGACCTGATGGAGCTGTGCCGTTCAGGCGACCTCGTCCGGGTCGGGCTCGGCGAGTACGAGGCGGCACCCGCCGGGTGACCCCCGCCGACCGGAGGGCCTGCGCCACTCCCGTGGCACAGCGCCGTCACAGCATGGTCACAGGCCTCGGCATACGGTGATCGTTCTGACACCGTGATGCCATGCGAACTCGAATGATCGTCACCACCCTCACCGCTGCCGCCGCCCTGTCCCTGTCCCTCACCGCGTGCGGCAGCGACGGCGGCGGCACCGCCGCGCCGGCGAAGTCCTCCGCCGCCGCCACCGCGGCGGCGCCGGCCGCCAGCACCCCGGCCTCGGCCGACAGCGCGGCGCCGGCGGCGTCGACCGCCGCCCCGACCGCCCCCACCAAGGCGGCCGGCACGGCCGACCCGACGCAGCTGGCCAAGGAGCTGGCGATGGTCGCCGGCCTGAAGCAGATCGACCCGAAGCTGGCCGCGGACAACCAGAAGACCGTCGCCGCCGCGCAGCAGACCTGCGCCGACATCAAGGCCGGCAAGGACGACGCGACGGTGGCGAAGAACACCACCGCCTACTTCGCCGCGACCGGCGCGAAGGTGACCGACCAGCAGGGCCAGATGATCGCGGTGATCGTCAAGGCGGCGCTCTGCCCGTGACCCGGTGGGCGCGGCGGACGTGACGCGGCGGACGTGACGGGGCCCGGGAGCGGTATCCAGCTCCCGGGCCCCTGAGGTGCCACCCAATTGCGCGCACCGGCACGTTTAAGGCTGCGGATCATCTTCAGAGCCTCGTGTTCTGCCTTTGAACTACCGTGCCACGGGGAGAGGCACAGGCGGGACTTGAACCCGCATCCGAGGCTTTCCGTCCGCACCCGTTCGATCCGGCGCTCGGCGGCGGATGCTGAGACTTGAGCGGGAGTCTGAGTTTCAGGGGGCTGCCTCTGCCGCTTGGGCCACCCCGGCGCGTGGTGCCGGGGGGAGGATTCGAACCTCCACTGTCACCCCTGTGTCAGCTTCACTTTCAGTGTCAGCTTCTGCGCTGTTCGCGCACCCCTCCGCTCAAGGAGGGGGATCGTGGGTCCGGCCGCTACTGGCCGAACAGGTAGCCGAAGACGGCGTCACCGACCCGCTTGTCGACGACCTCCGCCGCGTTGGCCTCCTCGCGGGCGAACTGCACGGCCTGCTGCAGCTTCTCGACCCGCTGGACGAGCTCGTTGACCCGCCGGGCCGGCAGCGCACCGGAGAACTTCACGGTCGTCCAGTACCCGACCGCGATGTCCTCGTAGTACACCTCGACCTGGGCCGGGTGCTTCTCGGTGGCCTCCGCCTTCACGTGGTTGCGGGGGACCTTCTTCGTCCGGATGGTGCGCACCGGCTCGGTCTTCCACGCGTCGGTGGAGGCGTCCGGCGTCCAGGACTCGGAGGCGTCCAGCACCGGCAGCTTGCGGACGAAGGTGTAGAGGTCGGTGAGCTGCTTCTCCAGGAAGAGCAGGTAGGTGACCGGCACGTCGGTCAGCAGCGGCCGGCCGTCGACCACGACGTCCGCGCGGGCGGCGCAGTTGGCGTGGTCCTTGGTGGCGGTCACGTCGAACAGCCGGGTGAGCGAGGCGGCGGTGTCGCGCAGGATGTCCTCGGCGCGCACCTGCACGCGGGTGGACTCCGGCGGGAGCTGCTCGCCCTCCTCGTCCTTCGGCTGGTACGTGCGGGAGATCCCGGCGAGCAGGGCGGGCTTCTGCAGGCCGTGGTGGGCCGTCGTCAGCTCCTGGAAGGACTTGGACTTGACGCCCTTTTCGACCGCGATGATCTGGTTGAGTTTCGCCACGCCCGGGAGGCTAACAGCGGTCCGTCCGCGCTGTCGTGCGATTTACCGCGGCCCGGGGACGGGGGTCGGGGGACCGTCCCCGGGCCCGGCGCGGCATCAGCCGTTGATCTGGTAGCTGTCGCCGTAGACCTTCCACTTCAGCGGGGTGTTGAGGTCGAAGTTGCGGTCCTTGACCCAGACCTTCTGGGCGGTGTCCACCCGGCTGGTGTCGGCGTGCGCCTCCTCCTTCTTCATGACCACCTTGCGGGCGTCCATGAAGGCGTTGAGGTAGGTGGCCTCGTCACCGCCCTGGGCGGGCGTCTTGGCCTTCTTCATGGCCGCCTTGCGGATGCCGCCGAAGCTGTCGGAGCTGTCGCCGGGGCCGTGCATCACGATGGCGTCGTAGTAGACGAACTGGCCGAGCGCCCGCAGGCCGTCCGCCTTGGCCTGCTGGACGGCGGGGTTGAAGTAGACGCGGTCCCGCTCGTCGTTCTGGGCCTTCTGGAAGACGGTGTCCTTGGCGGCGGCGGCCCAGTCCTTGGTGAAGGCGGTGCCGAGGCCGCTGTGCGAGTCGGTGCCGTTCACCTTGCGCAGCGCGGGCAGGTACTTGGCCAGGACGTTGCCGGGCTTGAGGTCGGTGTAGTGCTCGACCAGGTCCAGCATGTCGCCGGTGCCGGAGCAGAAGCCGATGATGCCGGCCGTGTAGCCGCGGCCGTCGCCGATGTCCTCGATGTACTTGTACTGGGCCTTCCAGTCCAGCGAGGAGTTCTCCGCGCTGGAGACGATCTGCATGGCGATGTCCTTCTTGTGGGCGTCGTCCAGGCCGACCGACGCGGCGCTGACCACGGACGCGCCGGCGCCGTCGGCGCCGATCGTCACGGTGGCGACGGTCAGCGGGACGGCGGCGAGCAGCACCGCGAGTGCGGTGCGGCCGGCCCGGCTGCGGGCCCGGTGGGTGCGGACGTCGGTGCGGGCGGTGCGGGACTGTGCAGTCATCTGGTGCTCCGTCGGTCGACTCGCGCGCAGGCATGGGGATGCCCGGGACGCTCCGGTTAGGAAACTTTCCTAACAAGGATTGAAGCGGCCATGGCATTCAACCCGCAAGAGGGTCGGACCAACCTGCACGCAGCCTTAAGGCCCACCTAACGTTCGCCAACTCGCCGTGCCCGCAGGGCGGCTGGCGACCAGGGACAAAAACGCCGACGGGCCCCGCCCCGGACGCGGAGTCCGGAACGGGGCCCCTCGGGCCGGGTGGCGTCAGGCGCCGCGCAGCACCGCACCGGTGCGCCCGGCCGCCGCCGCGACGGCCGACTCACGGGCGGCCGAGGCCTCGTCCGCGGTCAGCGTGCGGTCGTCCGCGCGGAAGCGCAGCGTGTACGCCAGCGACTTCTTGCCCTCGCCGGCCTGCTCGCCGGTGAAGACGTCGAACAGCCGGATCGACTCCAGCAGGGGGCCGGCCCCCTCGCGCAGCGCGGCCTCGACCTCGGCGGCCGGCACCTCGCTGCCCACGATCAGCGCGACGTCCTGGGTGGCCACCGGGTACGCCGACACCGGCGGACCGCTGACCTTCCGCACGCCGTCGGCGAGCAGCACGTCCAGGTCGATCTCCATCGCGCTGGTGCGCTCCGGCAGGTGCAGCGCCTTGACGACGCGCGGGTGCAGCTCGCCCGCGTGGCCGACCACCCGGCCGTCCACCAGCAGCTCGGCGCAGCGGCCGGGGTGCCAGGGGTCGCGCCGGCCCTGTCGGACGGTCAGCTCCAGGTTGGCCGCGCGCGCGACGGTGCGGGCCGCCTCGACCGCGTCCGCCCAGCCGGACGGCACGCCCTTGCCCCACCAGCCGGACGGCTGGCGCTCGCCGGCCAGCGCGACGGCGACCCGGCGCGGCTGGTCCGGCAGTGCGGCGTCGAGCTCGGCGAGCTCCTGCTCGGTCGGCCGGCGCTCCACCGAGAGCCGCGGCGCGACCTTGAGCTCCGCCTTGGGCAGGAAGACCGTGCCGGTCTCGAACAGCGCCAGGTCGGTGTTGCCGCGGCCGACGTTGCGGCGCAGCGCGCCGAGCAGGCCCGGCAGCAGCGTGGTGCGCAGCGCCGGCTCCTCGTCGTTGAGCGGGTTGACCAGCTTGACGGTGCGGCGGCGCTCGTCGTCCTTCTCCAGGCCCAGCCCGTCGAACGCGGCCTCGCCCAGGAAGGGGTAGGCGTTGATCTCGACGTAGCCGGCGCCGGCCAGCGCGACGCCCATCCGCCGGTGGAAGCGCTGCGCCTCGGTCAGACCGCGGCCCGGCGGCACGTTGGGCATCCGGGCGGGCACGTTGTCGTAGCCCTCCAGCCGGATGACCTCCTCCGCGAGGTCGTACGGGTCGGTGAGGTCGGGGCGCCAGCTCGGCGGGGTGACCTCCAGGACGTCGGCGCCGACCACGGTGCAGCCGATCTCCTGCAGGCGGCGGGTGACCGTCTCGCGGCCGTACTCGGTGCCCGCCACCCGGTCCGGGAGGTCCGCGGCGATGGCGATGGTGCGCAGCGGGTGCGGGGCGGCGATGTCGGTGACACCGGCCTCGGCGGTGCCGCCGGCGATCAGCACCAGCAGGTCGACGGCGCGCTGCGCGGCGGCGCGGGCGGCCTCCGGGTCGACGCCGCGCTCGAAGCGCTTGGACGCCTCGGAGGGCAGCTTGTGGCGCTTGGCGGTGCGGGCGACGCTGATCGGGTCGAAGTGGGCGGCCTCGATGACGACCTCGGTGGAGCCGACGACCTCGCCGGTCTCCGGGTCGAGGACGGGGTCGAGGATCTCGGTGGTGGCGCCGCCCATGACGCCGGCCAGGCCGATCGGGCCGGAGTCGTCGCAGATCAGCAGGTCCTCGGCGGACAGCTTGCGCTTGACGCCGTCCAGCGTGGTGAGGGTCTCGCCCTCCTCCGCGCGGCGGACCAGGATCGCGCCGCGGACGCGGTTCCGGTCGTAGGCGTGCAGCGGCTGGCCGACCTCGAGCATCACGTAGTTGGTGATGTCGACGGTCAGCGAGATCGGGCGGATGCCCGACTTCTGCAGGCGGCGCTGCAGCCAGATCGGCGACTTCGCGGCCGGCTCGACACTGGTGACGGTGCGGGCGACGAAACGGTCGCAGCCGGCCGGGTCGGCGACCTTGACCGGGTAGCCGAAGGCGTTGGCCGGGGGCACGTCGAGCAGCGCCGGGTCGGCCAGCGGCAGCCCGTACGCGGCGGCGGCCTCACGGGCGACGCCGCGCATGGACAGGCAGTAGCCGCGGTCCGGGGTGACCGCGATGTCGAGCACCTCGTCGACCAGCTGCAGCAGCTCGATCGCGTCGGTGCCGGGCTCCAGGTGCGACTCCAGCACGAGGATGCCGTTGTGGTCGTCGCCCATGCCGAGCTCGCGGGCGGAGCAGATCATGCCGGCCGAGGTGTGGCCGTAGGTCTGCCGGGCGGCGATCGGGAAGGGACCGGGCAGCACGGCGCCCGGGAGCACCACGACGACCTTGTCGCCGACCTGGAAGTTGGTCGCGCCGCAGACGATCTCCTGCGGCTCGCCGGTGCCGTTCGCGTCGCCCACGTTGACGAAGCAGTGCCGGATCGGCTTCTTGAAGCCGGACAGCTCCTCGATGGAGAGCACCTCGCCGACCACCAGCGGGCCCTTGAGGTCGCCGCCGAGCTGCTCGACGGTCTCGACCTCCAGGCCCGCCCGGACGAGCCGGGCCGCCACGTCGCGGCCGGTCTCGCCCGCCGGCAGGTCGACGTACTCGCGCAGCCAGGAAAGCGGGACGCGCATCAGATCTCCATCCCGAACGGGAGGGTGAAGCGGACGTCACCCTCGACCATGTCGCGCATGTCGGCGACGTTGTGGCGGTTCATCAGGATTCGCTCCAGGCCCAGGCCGAAGGCGAACCCGCTGTAGCGGTTGGGGTCGACACCGGCGGCGACCAGCACCCGGGGGTTGACGACGCCGCAGCCGCCGAGCTCGATCCAGCCCTCGGAGGAGCAGGTGCGGCAGGGGCGGTCCGGGTTGCCGACGCTCTCACCGCGGCAGACGAAGCACTGCAGGTCCACCTCGGCGCTCGGCTCGGTGAACGGGAAGTACGAGGGGCGCCAGCGCAGTTCGAGGTGGCCGCCGATCAGCTTCTCGACCAGCACCTCGATGGTGCCCTTGAGGTCGGCGAAGGTGATGCCCTCGTCCACCGCGAGGCCCTCGACCTGGCGGAAGACCGGGGTGTGCGTGGCGTCCAGCTCGTCGGTGCGGTACACCCGGCCGGGGCTCACCGCGTAGAGCGGCGGCTGGCGGTCGAGCATGGTGCGGATCTGCACCGGGGAGGTCTGGGTGCGCAGCACCACGCCGGAGTCGGCGGAGCCGTCCGGGGCCTGCACGAAGAAGGTGTCCTGCATGGAGCGGGCCGGGTGGTCCGGGTGCAGGTTGAGGGCGTCGAAGTTCAGCCACTCCGCCTCGACCTCGGGGCCGGAGGCGACCTCGTAGCCCATGGCCACGAAGGTGTCCTCGATGCGCTCGGCCATGGTGGTCAGCGGGTGCCGGGCGCCGCGCGGTGCGCGGTCGTACGGCAGGGTGACGTCCACCGCCTCCTCGACCAGCACGCGGGCGTCCCGCTCCGCCTCCAGCTCGGCCTGGCGGCGCGCCAGGGCCTGGTTGACGGCTCCGCGGGCCTGGCCGATCAGCTTGCCGGCCGCCGCCTTGGCGTGCGGCGGCAGCGCGCCGATCTCACGGTTGGCGAGCGCGAGCGGCGAACGGTCGCCGGTGTGGGCGACCTTGGCCTGCTTCAGCGCGTCGAGGTCGGCGGCGGCGGCGAACGCGGCGATCGCCTCGTCCCGGGCCTGCTCCACCACCTCGGGCTTGAGGGCCTCGACCTCGACCGGGTCGTACGACTTGTTGGGTGCCGACATCTCTATCTTTCCCGTGCTCCTGCTCGTGAAGTGGATGGCTCGCCCTTGCGCTACGCCCGGCGTGGCCGGAACACGGGCAGCCCCTGGCCGGTGCCGGGAGGTGACCGGGAGGGGTGTCCGCGGCACGGCCGCGCAGGGCGTCCCACAACGCCAAAGGTCGAGTGTAGTCGCAGCACGCCGACGGCCGGTTCGCCGTCCGTGGCCGTGTGCGCGAGGAGCCCGCCGGGCGCGGACCTACAGCATGAAGTCCGGCACGCCCGCGGGCAGGGTAAATCGGAACCGGGCGCCGCCCGAGGGGGCCCGGCTGATCCGGATGACGCCGCCGTGCGCCTCCACGATGCCCTTGACGATGTAGAGGCCGAGACCGGTGCCGCCGCGCTTGGAGCCGCGCCAGAACCGGGTGAAGACGCGCGGCATCGACTCCTCGGGGATGCCGCTGCCTTCGTCGCTCACGGTGACCGCTGTCCCTTCCACCGTCCTCGGCGGGGTGCCCGGATGCTGCCGGCCGGCCGCCTCGACGATCTCGACGGCGGGGGCCACCTCGATGGTGACAGTCCCCTCGCCGTGCCGCACGGCATTTTCCAGCAGGTTGGCCAGCACCTGGTCGATCTTGTCCGGGTCGCCCCACTGCTGGCGCAGGCCGTCGGCGATCCGGATGTCGAAGCGCTCGGCCGGGATGCCGGCCGCCACCTTGCCGTCCACGTGCCGGCGGACGGCCGCCGCCAGGTCGACCACCTGCTTGCGGATCTCCAGTCGACCGGCGTCGATCCGGGAGATGTCGAGCAGCTCGGCGATCAGCCGGGTGACCCGGTCGGCGTCGGCGTCGACGGTCTCCAGCATCACCCGCTTCTGCCCGTCGTTGAACCGCTCCCACTTGGCCAGCAGTGTCGCCGTGAACCCCTTGACGCTGGTCAGCGGGGAGCGCAGCTCGTGCGCGACGGTGGCGATCAGCTCGGCGTGGCTGCGCTCGGTGCGCCGCCGGGCCTCGGTGCCGCGCAGCGCCACCACCACCCGCTGCACCGGGCCGCCGGGCCGCTCCCGGACGTACCGGGCGGAGACCAGCACCTCGCAGCCGCCGGGCAGCAGCAGGTTCCGCTCGGGCTGGCCGGTGCGCACCGCGAGGCCGCCGTACGGGTCGGTGAGCTTCCACCAGCGGCGGCCGTCGAGGTCCTCCAGCGGCAAGGCGTCCTCCAGCGGGGTGCCGAGCACGGCGTCGCGGCGGCGCCCGGTGAGCCGGGCCGCGGCCCGGTTGAAGCAGACCACCCGGCCGTCGGCGTCCGCGACGACCAGGCCGTCGGGCAGGTCGTCCGGGTCCAGCTCCGCCCCGCTGCCGACCATGGGTGTCCTCCCCTGACCCACCACCGTGCTCCCCGCCGAGGCCGACCCTAGCGCTCCTGCGGCCGTGTGCGACACCCTCCGGGCGACCGCTGCGCGCGGGCCGAGGCGTAGAGGCACACGGCGGCGGCCGTGGCCAGGTTGAGGCTCTCGGCGTGTCCGTGGATGGGCACGCGCACCACCTCGTCGGCGAGTGCGCGGGTCTCCTCCGGCAGGCCCCAGGCCTCGTTGCCGAAGACCCAGGCGACCGGGGCGCCGAGGGTGCCCTCGTCGAGCTCCTGGTCGAGGTCGCGCTCGCCCGCGCCGTCCGCCGCCAGCACCCGCACCCCGGCCGCCCGCAGCTCGGCGACGGCCTCCTCGATCGGCACGCCGGTGGCGAAGGGCAGGTGGAAGAGGCTGCCGACCGAGGCCCGGACGGCCTTCGGGTTGTACGGGTCCACCGAGGCGTCGGTGAGCACCACGGCGTCCGCGCCGGCGGCGTCGGCCGTCCTCAGCACGGTGCCGGCGTTGCCGGGGTCGCGGACGTTCGCGAGCACCGCGACCAGCCGGGGCCGCGAGGCCAGCACCTCCTCGAAGGGGGTGTCGATGAAGCGGCACAGCGCCACGACGCCCTGCGGGGTGACGGTGTCGCAGATCTCCGCGATCACCTCCTCGGTGGCGGTGAGCAGCGGCAGCCCGGCCGCGCGGGCGGCGTCCGCGATGTCGGCGTGCCGCTCCAGCGCCTGCGGGGTGAGGTAGATCTCGACCACCGCGTGCTCGGCCGAGCCCGGCAGCCGCCCGTACGCCACGGCCTCGCGGACGGCCTGCGGGCCCTCCGCCAGGAAGCGGCGGTCCTTGCCGCGCTGGTTCCGCCGGGCCAGCCGTCGCGCCGCGACGACGCGCGGGGAGCGCAGGGAGGTCAGCAGGGGGGTGTCGGTGCTCTGCATGCTCTCGTTCTCTGAGGGGCCTGGAATGCGCATCGGGCCCGCAGGCGGTACGGCCTGCGGGCCCGAAGAGCTCACCTACCGGGGCTCGGCCCGGATCAGGCGGCCTTGGGGGCGTTGACGTCCTCCGGCAGCGCCTTCTGCGCGACCTCGACCAGCACGGCGAACGCGGCGGCGTCGTTGACGGCCAGGTCGGCGAGCATCTTGCGGTCGATCTCGACGCCCGCGGCCTTCAGGCCCTGCACGAAGCGGTTGTAGGTCATGCCGTTGGCACGGGCCGCAGCGTTGATGCGCTGGATCCAGAGCTGACGGAAGTCGCCCTTGCGCTTCTTGCGGTCGTTGAAGTTGTAGACGAGCGAGTGGGTGACCTGCTCCTTGGCCTTGCGGTAAAGGCGGGAGCGCTGGCCGCGGTAACCGCTGGCCCGCTCGAGGATGACCCGGCGCTTCTTGTGGGCGTTGACTGCCCGCTTGACGCGTGCCACTTGATTACTCCTTGGGTTGGACCGCGGATGGCTCCTGGCGGTCCGTCAATCGATTGGGTCGGGAAGGATCAGCCGGTCCCGCGGGGGCGCCGCGGGCGGGCGATCACTTGCCGAGAAGCTTCTTGATCTTCTTGGCGTCGGCGGGGGCCATCTCGGCGTTGCCGGCCAGCTTGCGGGTCAGCGTCGAGGGCTTGTGCTCCAGGAGGTGGCGACGGCCGGCACGCTCGCGCAGCACCTTCCCGGAGCCAGTGATCTTGAAGCGCTTGCTGGCGCCGCTGTGCGTCTTCTGCTTCGGCATGTCGCCGTATCTCCTCGTCGGTCCGCCCCGGCCCGCACAGTGCTGTGCGGGCCGGGAGTGGATTGTTCTCCTGGCCGGGACGGGAGCCCCGGCCGTTGTGGCCGTCCGTGCGGGGCCTGGGCCTTTCGGCTCAGCTCTCCTGCTCGGTGTCGGCCGGCTGCTCGACCTCGGCGGCGGGCGCGGCCTCGACGGCCTCGTCGGCCTCGACGGCTTCCGCGGCCTCGTCGGCCTGGGCCTCAGCGGCAGCACCCGGGGTGCGGCCCTGACGCTCGGCCTTGCGGGCGTCCGCGAGGGCGCGCGCCTCGGCCATCGCCTCGGTCTTCTTCTTGTGCGGGCCGAGAACCATGATCATGTTACGGCCGTCCTGCTTGGCCGAGGACTCCACGAAGCCCAGGTCCTGGACGTCCTCCGCGAGACGCTGCAGCAGTCGGAAGCCCAGCTCGGGGCGGGACTGCTCACGACCGCGGAACATGATCGTGATCTTGACCTTGTCGCCCTGCTTGAGGAACCGGACGACGTGACCCTTCTTGGTGTCGTAGTCGTGCGGGTCGATCTTCGGCCGGAGCTTCATCTCCTTGATGACCGTGTGCGCCTGGTTCTTGCGCGCCTCACGGGCCTTCATCGCCGACTCGTACTTGAACTTGCCGTAGTCCATGAGCTTGCAGACGGGCGGCCGTGCGGTCGCCGCGACCTCGACCAGGTCGAGGTCGTACTCCTGGGCAAGCTCCAGCGCCTTGGCAAGCGGCACGATGCCGACCTGCTCGCCGCTGGGACCGACGAGTCGCACCTCGGGGACGCGAATCCGGTCGTTGATGCGGGGCTCGGTGCTGATGGGGCCTCCTCGGTTGCACCTAATTCAGTGCGGCCGTCGGGCGGCGGTCGCACGTCGTGGTTTCGACCACTGGGCGGGGCTTCATTCATGCTCCGCTGCCCGGGAACAGGCACCGAACGCACGAAAAAAGCCCCGCACGGTACAGGCGGGGCTCCACACAACCGGGGCGCCCTTGGCGGGACGCCGCTGACGATCGCGCACCTCGCGGTGCACGTCGCGGACCGGACCCGTCGACCCGGGGGCCGATCAGGTGGGAGACTGTCGCGGTTGCCCTCTCGGGCCTCCTGGGTGGAGCCTCCACTTGCTGGCCGGGTGTCCGTACGGACTCCTGGCCGGTCAGTCTCGAATCATAGCAGCGTTCGGGCGGCCACCGTTATTCCGGCCCCGGTCACGCCGCCTTGTACGCTCCCTGTGTACGTCCACCGGCCAGACGGAGTGAGCCACCTTGAGCAGCCAGCCCCACGAGCACGACGACGAGCAGGCCGTCGGCTTCGACGACCTCACCCGCGACATCGCCGAGGTCCCGGCGGTCGAGGTGATCACCACCGTCGCCGTCCACCTCATGAGCGCGGCCGCCGTCAAGTGCGGGCTCGCCGAGGGCGGCGAGGCCGACAAGGACCTCGACGAGGCCCGCAAGCTGATCACCGCCCTCGCCGGGCTGGTCACCGCCGGCGCCCCCGAGATCTCCAACTTCCACGCCGCACCGCTCCGGGACGGGCTGCGCTCCCTCCAGCTCGCCTTCCGCGAGGCCTCCGTCGTCCCGGACGCCCCGGGCGCCGGCCCCGGCGAGAAGTTCACCGGCCCGGTCTACTCCTGACGCACGGGGCGAACCCGGGACCAGGGCTCGCCCGCTTCGGGCGGGTGATCGCTGAGGGGCCGGGTGACCGCTGAGGGGCGGGTGGGGGCACCTCCCGGCCGAAGGCCGGGGGACCCGCGCGAGGCGGAAGGCGCAACGCCGTCACTTCCGTCCCGCGCGGGTCCCCGCGCCCCTGTGGGTTCGCGCCGTGGATCCGCCTCACTCCGCCGCGGAGTAGAACGGCTCCTCGGGGAGGTCGGTGCGGAGCACGGCAAGCTGGAGGCCGCGGTCCAGGCGGACCCGGAGGGTGGCGTCCCCGGCGAGACCCGCGACCAGCCGGTCGACGGCTGCCCGCAGCTCCTCCTCGCCCGCCCCCGCCGCGGGCACCAGCGCGAGCACCGCGTCCGCGTCGCCGTCCGGCCGCAGGTAGCCGCGGGCCACCGCCGGCTCCGCCGCGAGCAGGTCCCGCAGCGCCCCGCGCACGTCCGGGTCGGCGGCCGGCCGGACGTACCGCCGGTTCTCCGCGACGGCCCGCAGCCGTGCCCCGTGCAGCAGGTAGGTGACCGGCCCCGCCGGGTCGACCAGCAGGGTGTCGGCGCGCTCCGAGAAGGCGACCATCGCGGCCTGCGGTGCGGCGACCGGCGCCGGCCGGGCGTCGGCGCGCCAGCGGGCCATGGTCTCCAGCGAGGTGAAGGCCGGCAGGGCACGCCGCCCGTCGGCGGCCTCGATCACGGGGACGGCCATGTCGCTGGTCTTCTCGTGCTTGAGCCCGTTCGCGTCGGTCTCGACCTCGCCGAGCAGGGCCACGATCGGCACCATCAGCCGGCTCGGGGTGAGGGCGTCGAGGAGCTCGGGCTCCTGCGACGGGTCCTGCGCCCAGGCGTCGAGGGCCCGGACGAGTCGGGGGTCGGCGGTGCCGTCGTCGTCGGCGAAACCGGGGTTCGGAATGTTCTTGCGCTCCACCCGTCGAGGGTATGCCACCCACATCTCCGGCTTCTCAGACGGTGCTCACTCCGGCCTCACCCGAACCCGAGGAGCCCCGCCCGGGATCGCCGGCATGACCTCAGCCCGACGGATCCGCACCGCGGCCCGCAGGCGCCGCCGCCGGCAGCGCCGCGGCGCCCTCCTGGTCCTCCTCGCCCTCGCCGCGACCGGGGTGTGGCTGCACCGGGAGCGCTCGGACGGGGGCACGGTGCCGGTGGCGGCGGCCGCGGCGTCGGCGGCCCCCACGGTCGACCCGGACGCGGAGCTCGCCGCCGCGCTGTAGGACGGCGGCGGCCACCTGGCGGTCGCCGTGCTGGACACCGCGCGGACGACGACCGCGCGGTGCACCTCAAGAACGGCTGGCTGCCGCGGACGGCGGAAGGGGCCTGGGTGGTCAACAGCATCGGCCGGGTGGTGCACGACGGGCGCGAGCTGCTGGTGGCGGTGCTGACCGACGGCTCGGACACCAAGGAGGAGGGCATCGCCCTGGTGGAGTCGGTGGCCGCCGCGGCCGCCGACAGCCTGACCTCCGCCACGCCGTCCGCGACGGTCTCCCCCACCGCGTCCCCGGCCGCGTCCGGAGCGGCCGCTTCCCCGGTCGCCGCCTCTACCCAGCGGTAGCCACCGTGTGGGACGCTGCCGCCATGGCCACCGACCTCGCCCCCGCCGTGTCCGGCGCCGTCTCGGACCGCTCCCGGTACGACCGGGCCACCGCGCACCTCGACGCGCCGTTCGCGATCGTCGACCTGGCCGCGTTCGACGCCAACGCGGCCGACCTGGTGCGCCGGGCCGGGGGCAAGCCGGTCCGGGTGGCGAGCAAGTCGGTGCGCTGCCGCGCCCTGCTGGAGCGGGTGCTGGCCGCCGAGGGCTTCGCCGGGATCATGAGCTTCACCCTGGCCGAGTCGATCTGGCTGGCCCGCCAGGGCTTCACCGACGTCCTGCTCGCCTACCCGTCGGCCGACCGGACCGGCTTCGGCGAGCTCACCGACGATCCCGAGCTCGCCGGGGCGATCACCGTCCTGGTGGACGACCCCTCGCAGCTGGACCTGATCGACTCCTCCCGCGGGGGCCCGGAGACCGTCCGGGTCTGCCTGGAGCTGGACACCTCGCTGGAGCTGTTCGGCGGACGGGTCCGCTTCGGCGCCCGGCGCTCGCCGCTGCGCACTCCCGAGGCCCTGGGCGCCTTCGCCGAACTGGTGCAGAACCGGCCGGGCTTCGAGGTGGTCGGCCTGATGGCCTACGAGGGCCACATCGCCGGCGTCGGCGACCGGGTCGCCGGCCGACCGCTGCGCTCGCAGCTGGTGCGGATGATGCAGACCCGGGCCCGGGCGGAGCTGGCCGAGCGGCGGGCCGCGGTGGTGCAGCGGCTGCGGCAGGTCGCGGAGCTGGAGTTCGTGAACGGCGGCGGCACCGGCAGCGTGGAGTCGACGGTGGCCGAATCGGCCGTCACCGAGGTCGCGGCGGGGTCGGGCCTGTACCAACCCCGGCTGTTCGACAACTACGCGTCGTTCCGGGGGCGGCCCGCGGCGCTGTTCGCCCAGCCGGTGGTCCGCCGGCCCGGGGTGGGCGTGGTGACGGTGCTCGGCGGCGGCTACCCGGCCTCCGGTCCGGCCGGCGGTGACCGCTCCCCCGTGCCGTACCTGCCGGAGGGCCTGCGCTACGACCCGCAGGAGGGCGCGGGCGAGGTGCAGACGCCGCTGCTCGGTACGGCCGCCGACGACCTGCTGATCGGCGACCGGGTGTGGTTCCGGCACGCCAAGGCCGGCGAGCTCTGCGAGCGCTTCGCGGAACTCCACCTGGTGGAGGGCGACCGGGTGGTGGAGACGGTGCCGACCTACCGCGGCGAGGGGCGCGCCTTCCTCTGAGGCGCGCCCCGCCGGGTGGTCGGGGATCCGTCAGGTGCCGCCGGGGCCGGTCGCCTTCGCGGCGGCGATGCCCTTGACGATGGTGTCCATCTGGGCGAGGTCGGGCGCCTTGTCGGCGATGTCGAAGCCGAGGTGGACGGCGACCAGGCTGCCCGACTTCACGCCGGGGAAGACCACCGTCTCCACGTAGCCGTCGTTGCCCTGCGGGGCGTCGACCTTCCAACGGACGAGGTAGCCGCTGCGCCCGGCGACGGTGACCGCCTCCGACTTGAGCTCCTGGTGGGACTTCACGTCGCCGTAGGCCTCCTTGGCCGCGACGGCGATGTCGGTGAGGGCGGCCTGCTTGGCGTCGCCGCCCTCGACGGTGCCGGTGGAGGCGCCGCCGAGCGAGCAGGTGCCCTCGCCGTCGGGGCAGGTGTACGAGCCGATGGAGAGCGCGGCGTGCCCGTCGGGTGTGGTGGCGCCCTGCCAGCCGGAGGGCACCGGGAGGCTGATGCCGTTCACCACGTCGACGGCGGTCGTGGCGTTCCGGCCGCCGCGGCCGAGGCCGTTCCCGCCGCCCTGGCCGTCACCACCCTGGCCGTTCCCGTTCCCCCCGCCCTGGCCGCCGTTCTGACCGGGGAGGCCGGGGAAGCCGAAGCCGTCCGAGCCGTTGCCGCCGAGGCGGTGGCGGCCGTCGAAGGGGCGGGCCGCCGACGCCCGGTCGCCGTCGTCGTCCATGGCCAGGTAGGTGATGCCGGAGCCGACCGCGAGGCCGGCCACCGCGGCCACGGCCGCCGCCACGACCACCGGGCGCGAGGGGCGCCGGCGGGGCTTCGGCGGGGCGGGGACGGCCGTCGGCATCTCCGGGTAGCGGACCGTCGGCCCGTCGTCCAGGACGCGGCCCTCGATCACGGTGGGCCCGTCGCCGTCCGCGGCCGCCCCGGGGGCCGTTGCGGGAGCCTCGGCACCGGGTGCGGGCGTCTCGGCACCGGGTGCGGGACGGGTGGTCGCCGTCCAGCCCTTGCCGTCCCAGTAGCGCTCGGGCCGGGGGTCGCTGGTGGTGTCCTTCGGGTCCGGGTACCACCCGGCGGGAATCTGCTCGCTCACGCCGTCGAATCTAAGGGCGGGCGGATAAGCGCCATATCAGCAGGAGGGCCGAAACGCCCTGTTCGCGATGAGATTACGGTGAGAATCGGACCAGGCTGCCGTTGACCCCGGCGGAGTCGTCGCTCGCGAGCCAGGCCGCCGCGGCGGCGAGCCGTTCCGCGTCGCCGCCGCCGAGCGCGTTGAAGCGGATGCCCTCCGGTCCGAAGGCGTCCGCGAGTTCCCGGGTGAGCGCGCCGACCCCGGCCGCGGCGACCGCGGCGGCCAGCCCGCCCTCGGCCGCCGGACCGGCCAGGTTGACCACCGAGCCGTGCCCGTGCCGCCGCAGGTAGGGCAGGGCGGCCCGGCAGCAGAAGAAGACGGCGGTCAGCCGGGTGTCCTGGACGACCCGCCAGGTGTCCGGCGGCACCTCCAGTGCCGGGCCGTCGGCGGGCGGCGCCCCGCACGGGCCGTTCACCACCGCGTCCACCCCGCCGAGGGTCTCGTACGCCTCGTCGAAGAGCGCCTCCGCCATGTACTCGTCCAGCGGGTCGGTGTGCACGAACGGGCCGCCCACCGAGCGGGCCACCGCCTGCCCCGCCTTCTCGTCCGGGTCCGCGCACACCACCCGGGCGCCCTCCGCGGCGAGCCGCCGGGCCACCGCGGCCCCGGCCTCCCCCGCGAAGCCGCTCACCCCGGTCACCACCGCGACCCGGCCGGCCAACCGCCGGGGCGCCCCCGGTTCCGCTCCCGTCATCGGGCACCTCCGCCACTCGCCGAGCACGTTCCGACACGACACGATTACCGTACGTCGTACCGCCGACGGCGGCGGTGTGGCGCGTGCCGCACTGCCCGATCGCGCCACGGCGGCCCGTGAGGAGGCAGAATGCCCGCCATGACTCCTCGGCCCGTGATCGGCATCAGCACCTCCGTCCTCGACGCGGCCTGGGGCCGCTGGGACAGCATCCGCACCGTCCTGCTGGCCGAGCGCTACCCGTCCGTGGTGCAGGCAGCCGGCGGGCTCGCCGTGCTGCTGCCGCCGGACGCGGCCGAACACGCCGCCGACGCCGTCGCCCGGATCGACGCGCTGGTGATCGCCGGTGGCGCCGACATCGACCCCGCCCGCTACGGCGCCGCCCGCCACCCCGAGACCGACGGCGGCGAGCCCGAGCGGGACGTCTGGGAGTCCGCGCTGCTGCGCGCCGCGCTCGCCGCCGAGCTGCCCGTGCTCGGGATCTGCCGCGGCATGCAGCTGCTCAACGTGGTCCGCGGCGGCACCCTGCTGCAGCACCTGCCGGACGTGGTCGGCCACCACGGCCACATCGGCGCACCCGGCACCTACGGGCGCCACGCGGTGCGGCCGGTGCCCGGCACCCTGCTCGGCGAGCTGCTGCCGGACCCCTCGGTGGACGTCCCCACCTACCACCACCAGGCGGTCGACCGCCTCGGCCAGGGGCTGTCGGTGTCCGCCTGGGCCGAGGACGGCACGGTCGAGGCGATCGAGGGCGCCGGGTTCACCCTCGGCGTCCAGTGGCACCCCGAGCAGGGCGACGACCTGCGGCTGATGACCGCCCTGGTGCGGACCGCGGCCGCGGTGCGCGCCCAGGCCGCCGTCACCGCCTGACCCGCGCCGGCCCGGCCGCGTGGGGGATCGCGGCGCCGTCGCCCGAACGGTCCTGCGCGGCAACGACAACGGTCACCAGTGCAGGCTTTGGATCTTCGTCCGTTCTGGGGTTCACTTCGGGTGCGGGCGCCTTCCGCCGCCCGCACGGGCAGCACGTGCACGAGAGGACTCCGATGGCCGGCGAGCACCACGAGCACGACCGCGGCGCCCACGGGACGGCCCTGCACGAACACGGCGACCACGACCGCACGCCGGACGGGCACGGTGCCCACGACGGGCACGGGCACGGCGGGAAGGGCCACGCGCACGGCCACGGGGTGTCCGCCGACGCCGACCGCCGCTGGCTGGTCTCCGCCCTGGTGCTGATCACCGTCTTCATGGCGGGCGAGGTCGTGGTCGGCCTGGCGGCCTCCTCGCTGGCGCTGATCTCGGACGCCGCGCACATGCTGACCGACGCGGCCTCGATCGCGCTCGCCCTGGTCGCCATGCGCCTGGCCGCCCGGCCCGCCCGCGGCGGCTACACCTACGGCCTGAAGCGGGCCGAGATCCTCTCCGCCCAGGCGAACGGCGTCACCCTGCTGGTGCTCTCCGCCTGGCTCGGCTACGAGGCGGTCACCCGGCTGATCGACCCGCCGGAGGTGCACGGCTCGCTGGTGCTGTACACCGCGCTGGTCGGGATCGTGGTCAACCTCGCGGCCACCTGGTGCATGTCCCGGGCCAACCGCAG
This sequence comes from Kitasatospora sp. NPDC093679, assembly GCF_040683455.1. Classification (NCBI taxonomy): domain Bacteria; kingdom Bacillati; phylum Actinomycetota; class Actinomycetes; order Kitasatosporales; family Streptomycetaceae; genus Kitasatospora; species Kitasatospora sp. NPDC093679. Next base: position 40,680 of record NZ_JBFBDW010000026.1, on the reverse strand, counting down.
CTCGCTCAACGTCGAGGGCGCCTTCCAGCACGTGCTCACCGACCTCTACGCCTTCATCGCGACCGCGATCGCCGGTCTCGTGGTGATGCTCACCGGATTCGTCCGGGCGGACGCGATCGCCTCGCTGGTGGTGGTGGGGCTGATGCTGCGGGCCGGCACCGGGCTCGTCCGCGACTCCGCCCGGATCTTCCTGGAGGCCGCCCCGGCCGGCGTCGACCCGGACACGGTGGCGGACCGGCTGGTCGCGGTGCCGCTGGTCGAGGAGATCCACGACCTGCACATCTGGGAGATCACCTCCGGCGAGCCGGCGCTGTCCGCGCACGTCCTGGTCGCCCCCGGCGGGGACTGCCACGCCGTCCGCCGCGAGCTGCAGCGCCGGGTCCGCGACGAGTACGGGATCGCCCACGCCACCCTCCAGGTCGACCACGTCGGCGAGGAGGGAGCGCAGGAGCTGCTGCAGATCGGCCGTTCGGCGGAGGCCGACGGGCAGGCCGCGGCCGACGGGCAGGAGCACTGCGCGGACGCGCACGGCCCCGTGCACCGCAGCGGTCCGCACCGGCACTGACGGCCCCCGGCCGTCGGACGGGTACGGCATGATGCGGAGGGTGACCGCACCGCGCCTGATGCTGCTCGACACGGCGAGCCTCTACTTCCGTGCCTACTTCGGTGTCCCGGAGTCCCTGAAGTCCCCCGAGGGCGAGCCGGTGAACGCCGTCCGCGGGCTGCTCGACTTCATCGCCCGTCTCGTCCAGGACCACCGGCCGGACCAGCTGGTCGCCTGCATGGACGCCGACTGGCGCCCGCAGTGGCGGGTCGACCTCGTCCCCACCTACAAGACGCACCGGCTGGCGGCCGAGCCCTCGGTCGAGGGCGAGGAGGAGATCCCCGACACGCTCTCCCCGCAGGTGCCGGTGATCGAGCAGGTGCTCGACGCCCTCGGCATCGCCCGGGTCGGCGCCCCCGGCTACGAGGCCGACGACGTCATCGGCACCCTCGCCACCCGCGCCGCGGGGCCGGTGGAGATCGTCACCGGCGACCGCGACCTCTTCCAGCTGGTCGACGACGCCCGCGGCGTCACCGTGCTCTACCCGGTCAAGGGCGTCGGCTCGGCCGAACGCGTCGACGACGCCCACCTGCTGGAGAAGTACGGCGTCGACGGGGCCTCGTACGCGGACATGGCCGCGCTGCGCGGCGACGCCAGCGACGGCCTGCCCGGGGTCAAGGGGATCGGCGAGAAGACCGCCGCCCAGCTGATCCAGAGCTACGGCGACCTGGCCGGGGTGCGCGCCGCGGCCGCCGACCCGACCTCCAAGCTCACCCCCGCCCGGCGGAGGAACCTCCTGGAGGGCGCCGCCTACCTGGACGTCGCGCCCACGGTCGTCCGGGTCGCCACCGACGTGCCGCTGCCCGCCTTCGACCCGGCCCTGCCCGCCGAGCCCCTCGACCCGATGGCCCTGGAGGCGCTCGCCGAACGCTGGGGCCTCGGCGGCTCGCTCGAACGCGTCGTCGCGGTGCTGGCGGACGCCGCGTCCTGATGCGGCTGCGGGGGCGGTGCCGCAGGGCGCGCGGGGATCGCCCCGCACACCCGGCGGCACCGCCGGTGGACCGCTAGCCGACCGAGGAGTAGGCGATGATGCCTCGGCGGAGGGAGTCGACCGCCTTGCGGGCGGTGCTCCGCAGGTCGGTGTCCTCGCCGGCGGCGTCCTGGATCTGGCCGAGGACGTCGATCAGCTGCTTCGTCCAGCGGACGAAGTCGCCGGCCGGCAGCTCGGCGTCGCGCAGGACGGCGTCCAGGTTGTGGCCGAGCGCCCAGCGCCAGGCGACCCAGGCGAAGCCGAGGTCGGGCTCGCGCTGACCGACGCCCTCCGCGGTGGAGATCCGGTGCTGCTCCTCCAGGGCGTCGAGGTGGCCCCAGATCCGGATCATCTTGCCGAGCGCCTCCTTGGCGGCGCCCTCCGGGACGCGCGGGGCGACGGCGTCGTCGGACTGCCGGGCCTCGTACACCAGTGCCGAGGCGCAGGCCGCGAGCTCGGCGGCGGACAGGCCCTTCCACACGCCCTCGCGGATGCACTCCGAGGCGAGCAGGTCGAGTTCGCCGTAGAGCCGGCCGAGCCGCTTGCCGTCGTCGGTGACGGTGTCGCCCTGGAGGTAGCCGAGGTCGGCGAGCAGGCCGCAGACCCGGTCGAAGGTGCGCGCGATGGTGTGGGTGCGCGAGCGCATCCGGCGTTCCAGCAGCTCGGTGTCGCGGTGCAGCCGGTGGTAGCGCTCGGCCCAGCGGGCGTGGTCCTCGCGCTCGTCGCAGCCGTGGCAGGGGTGCCGGCGCAGCTCGGCGCGGAGCCGGGTGATCTCCGGGTCGTCCGCGGCGGCGGCGCGGCCGCGGCGGTACCGCTCGGGTTCGAGGTGGCCGGCCTTGGTGCGCAGCGCGGAGGCGAGGTCCCGGCGGGACTGCGGGCTGCGCGGGTTGAAGGACTTCGGGATCCGCACGCGCTCGACGGCGGCGACCGGGTACGGGAAGTCGATCATGGCGAGGCGCTTGACCTGGCGCTCGGCGGTGAGCACCACCGGGCGGGGCCCGTCCTGGTAGTCGGGGTGCCGGGGGCCGCCGCGCCCGCCCCGGGCGACCGGCGGCAGGCCGGGGTCGAGGACGAGGGCGAGGCCGGCGAACTTGCCGGTGGGCACGTGGATGACGTCGCCGGGCTTGAGCTGTTCGAGGGCCTCGACGGCGGCGGCCCGGCGCTGGCTGGTGCCCTCGCGGGCCAGCTCGTTCTCACGGTCCTTCAGCTGCCGGCGCAGCGCCATGTACTCGTCGAAGTCGCCGAGGTGACAGGTCATCGACTCGCGGTAGCCCTCCAGGCCCTCCTCGTTGCGCTGGACCTGGCGGGCGATGCCGACCACCGAGCGGTCCGCCTGGAACTGGGCGAAGGAGGTCTCCAGCAGCTCGCGGGAGCGGTGCCGGCCGAACTGCCCGACCAGGTTGACCGCCATGTTGTACGAGGGGCGGAAGGAGGACTTGAGCGGGTAGGTGCGGGTGCCGGCGAGGCCGGCCAGCGCCTCCGGGTCGAGGCCGCGCTGCCAGAGCACCACGGCGTGGCCCTCGACGTCGATGCCGCGGCGGCCGGCCCGGCCGGTGAGCTGGGTGTACTCGCCGGGGGTGATGTCGGCGTGGGTCTCGCCGTTCCACTTGACGAGCTTCTCCATGACCACCGAGCGGGCGGGCATGTTGATGCCGAGGGCGAGGGTCTCGGTCGCGAAGACGGCCTTGACCAGGCCCTTCACGAAGAGCTCCTCGACGACCTCCTTGAAGCGCGGCAGCATGCCGGCGTGGTGGGCGGCGATGCCGCGCTCCAGGCCGTCCAGCCACTCGAAGTAGCCGAGGACGTGCAGGTCCTCGTCGGGGATGTCCTGGCAGCGCTGCTCGACGATCTCGCGGACCTGACGGCGCTCGCCGTCGCGGTTGAGTCTCAGGCCCGAGGAGAGGCACTGCTGGACGGCGGCCTCGCAGCCGGCCCGGCTGAAGATGAAGGTGATGGCGGGCAGCAGGCCCTCGGCGTCGAGGCGTTCGATGACGTCGATCCGGCCCGGGGTCCAGACCCGGCCGGGCCGGCCGGCGGGCATGGAGCGGCCGCGGCCCTTGGCGAAGCGGTCCCGGCCGCCGCGGTCCAGCTCGGAACGGGCGAGCCGGACGAGCTCGGGGTTGACCGCCTTGGCGGGGTTGCGCGGGGCGTCCTTGGGGCGGCCGTCGCGGTCCGGGTTGGCGAACAGGTCGTACATCCGGTTGCCCGCCATGACGTGCTGCCACAGCGGCACGGGGCGGTGCTCGGAGACGATCACCCTGGTGCCGCCGCGCACGGTGTCCAGCCAGTCTCCGAACTCCTCGGCGTTGGAGACGGTGGCGGAGAGCGAGGCCAGCACCACGGACTCGGGGAGGTGGATGATGACCTCCTCCCAGACGGCGCCGCGGAAGCGGTCGGCCAGGTAGTGCACCTCGTCCATCACCACGTAGCCGAGGCCGTTGAGGGAGCTGGAGCCCGCGTAGAGCATGTTGCGGAGCACCTCGGTGGTCATGACGACCACCGGCGCGTCCCCGTTGACGCTGTTGTCGCCGGTGAGCAGGCCGACCTTGTCGGCGCCGTAGCGCTTGACCAGGTCGCCGAACTTCTGGTTGGAGAGCGCCTTGATCGGCGTGGTGTAGAAGCACTTGCGGCCGCTCGCCAGGGCCAGGTGGACGGCGAACTCGCCGACGATGGTCTTGCCGGATCCGGTCGGCGCGGCGACCAGGACGCCCTCGCCGGCCTCCAGGGCCCGGCAGGCCTCGATCTGGAAGGGGTCGAGCGGGAAGTCGTAGAGCTGCTGGAAACCGTACAGCGCGGTGGCCTGTTCGGCGGCGCGGCGGCGGGAGGCCGCGTAGGCCTCGGCGGGACTGAGCTGCTCCTCGGGCAGGGGGGCGTTCATCGGCGTCACCTTCTCTTCCCGTGGGAGTGCTGCCCGTGCGGGCCGGACGGGTGCGCAGACGGCGACGCCTGCGGCTGCGGGGCCGTCCGGACTGTCCGTCCGGCCGGGGCGCAGCTGGTGTGGTGGGTGTGATCGAGCATCTCGCCCAGAGGTTACCCGGCGTGGCCGACATCGATAGCACCCTTTTCCGGGTCCCTCGCGGACCGCCGCGGGCGGGTGGTCACGGGGTGCGGTCGGGCCGCTGCGACGGGTCGCAGATGTGTTCGAAGGTGGGCCTCGGACTGGCAGTTCAATCACATCCTTAGTTGCAAATGTCTTCAAGTCGTCGCCGAATCGACGCCACATGACCGCTGATCACTCATCCGCGATCGATTCCGGTCATCCAGCGAAGATTCCCGACCGTCTCCCTACAGTCGTTGCCGAACCCGCCCGAACGGTGCGGGGACCGCGACAGCAGGAGGAAGACGATGGCGAACCCGGAGACCGCGCTCAAGGAGGCCATGACGATCGAGGGCGCGATCGGCGTCGCCCTGGTCGACTACGGCAGCGGCATGGCCCTCGGGACGCTCGGCGACTCCGCCGAGCTCGACCTCAACGTGGCCGCCGCCGGCAACACCGACCTCGTCCGGGCCAAGATGCGGACGATGGAGATGCTCAACCTGCACGACAACGAGATCGAGGACATCCTGATCACGCTCAGCAGCCAGTACCACCTGATCAGGCCGCTCACCACCTCCGGCGGCCGCGGCCTCTTCCTCTACCTGGCGCTCGCCCGCAGCCGCTCCAACCTCGCCATGGCCCGCCACCAGCTGCGGCGGATCGAGGCCAACCTTGAGGTCTGAGCCCACCCGCGGCCGCATCGACCCGGAGCCGGAGAGGGGGCCGCGTGCCCGTACCGCTGTACCAGGCCAAGGCGGAGTTCTTCCGGATGCTCGGCCATCCCGTCCGCATCCGGGTGCTGGAGCTGCTGCAGGCCGGCCCCACGCCCGTCCGTGAACTGCTCGCGGACATCGACATCGAGCCGTCCAGCCTCTCCCAACAGCTCGGCCAGCTGCGCCGGGCCGGGCTGGTGACGGCCACCCGGGAGGGTTCCACCGTCGTCTACGCACTGGCCGGCGCCGATGTCGCCGACCTGCTCCGCGCGGCCCGCCGCATCCTGACGGAGCTCATCCAGGACCAGGGCGTGCTGCTCGCGGAGCTCAGAGCCTCCGACTGACGGCCCGACGGCCGCGCACACCCCTCCTCTCCCATGCACCTCGACGACCACCGTCCGCCGGGCGGGGGATCGATGACGCACGTTCACACGTCTTCCATGTGACCGATGACATGTGAAATATTACCCGCGCTCATCCGACCACCCCCGCCCGGAAGGACCGGTCCCCGTTGAAGCGCACACCCTCCACGGCCCTCGCGGCCGTGCTCGCCCTCGGCGCCCTCGCCGTCGGCATACCCGGCGCCGCGGCCGCGCCGTTACCCGCAGGTCCGCGGCTCGCCGCCGAAGCCGCCCCCGGGACCGAGGGCCCGCAGCCCGACCCCGTCCCGCAGGAGCGCCGGCGCCAGGCCCTGCGCACCGAGGCGCTGGAACGGCTCAACCGCGGCACCGTCGCCCGCACCCCCGACCACCGCGCACCCTCGAAGGTCCGGATCGGCGACGACTACGTCCAGCTCGGCGTGGAGCGCCGCGACAAGGTCTTCGTGATCCTCGCCCAGTTCGGCGACCAGGTGGACTCCACCAGCCAGTGGAACGGCCAGCCCCGCTACGGCGGCACCCCCGGCCCGCGCCACAACGCCATCCCCCGGCCCGACGCGAGCGACACCCACACCTTCTGGAAGGCCGACTTCGACCGGGACTACTACCGCCGGATGTTCTTCGACGCGACGCCCGGCGCCAACTCCGTCCGCAACTACTACCGCACCCAGTCCTCCGGCCGGTACGACATCGACGGCACCGTCAGCGACTGGGTGACCGTCCCCTGGAACGAGGCCCGGTACGGCAGCAACAAGGGCCCGCAGGGCAGCGGCGCCTGGACGCAGACCCAGGAGTTCGTCCGGGACGCCGTGAAGGCCTGGTACGACGGCGAGATCGCCAAGGGCCGCACCCCGGCCGACGTGAAGGCCGAACTCGCCCGGTACGACGTCCACGACCGCTACGACCACGACAAGGACGGCGACTTCGACCAGCCGGACGGCTACCTCGACAACGTGATCGTGGTGCACGCCGGCGTCGACGAGACCTGGGGCGGCGGCGCCCAGGGCACCGACGCGCTGTGGGCGCACCGCAGTTGGGCCTTCCCCGACCCGACCGGCAGCACCGGCCCGGCCGGCGACCGTATCGGCGGCGTCCCGGTCGGCGACAGCGGCCTCTACGTCTACGACTACCTGCAGGCCGGCGAGAACAGCGGCGTGGGCCTCTTCTCCCACGAGTACGGCCACAACCTCGGCCTGCCCGACCTCTATCCGCTGACCGGCGGCGACAACTCCGTCAACTTCTGGTCGCTGATGTCCTCCGGCTCCTACCTGGGCACCGGACGGAAGAACACCACCGGCGAGTACCCGGGCGACCTCGACGCCTGGAGCCGCCTCCAGCTCGGCTGGCTGAACTACGACGAGGCGCAGGCCGCCACCCGCTCCAGCCACGCCCTCGGGGTGAGCGGCTACAACACCGACCAGGCCCAGGCCGTCCTGGTGCACCTGCCGCCGGGCCGCACCACCACCGACCTCGCCGACCCGTACGAGGGGGGCGCCCAGTGGTGGAGCGACACCGGGGACAACCTCGACAGCACGCTCACCCGCACCGTCGACCTCACCGGCCGGACGGGCCCCGCCGCCCTGGACGCAGCGGCCTGGTACGACCTGGAGCAGGACTACGACTTCCTCACCGTCGAGACCTCCACCGACGGCGGGAAGACCTGGCGGCCGCTGCCCGGCACCGTCGACGGCGCACCCGTCCCCGCCACCCCGGCCGGCACCCCCGGCCTCAGCGGTGCCTCCGGCGGCTGGCGGAAGCTGCACGTCCCGCTGGACGGACTCGTCGGCAGCAGCGCGGAACTGCGCTTCCACACCACCTCGGACTCCAACACGCACGGCAAGGGCGCACTGGTCGACGCCGTCCGGATCACCGCGGACGGGACCGAACTCCTCGCGGACGGCGCCGAGCACGGCGGAGACCCCGGCTGGACGGCCACCGGCTTCTCCGTCGTGCAGGGCCGCGCGGCGGTGCGCGAGCACCCGCGGGCCTACCTGGTCGAGAACCGGCGGTACGCGGGCTACGGCGCCTACCTGCGGACCGGGCCGTACAACTTCGGGTGGACCGGGGTGGCCGGCAAGGCCGGGGTGATCGACACCTACCCCTACCAGGAGGGCGTGCTGGTCTGGCTCTGGGACACCGCCTACTCCGACAACAACACCAAGGACCACCCCGGCGCCGGGCTGATCCTGCCGGTGGACGCGCACCCGGGCGCGATCCGCTTCAAGGACGGCACCCTCGTGAACGGGCGGGCCCAGACCTACGACGCGGTCTTCTCGCTGAAGGGCACCACCGCCTTCACCCTGCACAAGGCGGGCGAGGCCGTCCGGATCGGCGCCGAGCCGGCCGTCCCGGCCTTCGACGACCACCGCGGGGTCTACACCGACCCGGCGCTGCCCCAGCTCGCGGTCGCCGTCCCGGACACCAACACCCGGATCGAGGTCGTCCGGGAGAGCCAGGGCGGCCGGATCACCACCGTCCGCGTCGGCCCGGCCTCCTGACCACCGCCCCGGACGGCCGCACCCCGGCCCTCCGGCAGCACGGCACCGGAGCACCACGGCACGACTGCACCCCGGCCTGACGGTGCGACAGCACGACCGGCTCACCGGCCCCCGGCGGATCTCCGCCGGGGGCCGGTGGCGTTCCGGCCGGCCGGGGCCGACGGGTCAGCGGGAGCTCGGGAGCTCGGGAGGCCAGGGCCCGGGGGCTGGGCGGGGGGCTGGGCGGTGGGTCGGTAACCGGGGCCGGGGGCCGGGGCGGGAGGCCCGTGCGGCCCCGGCTCAGTAGCCGAAGCCGGCCGCGCCGGTGCGCAGCAGCGCGAAGGCGGTGCCGGTGTCCTCGACGGCCCGCCGATGGGCGTCCGCCTCCGGCACGCCGTCGGAGAGCCGCCGCCAGTTGATACGGGTGAGGTCCTGCCGGACCGAGACGAACTGGGCGGCGAGCAGCCGGGCCGTCAGCTCGCCCTCGCCGCCGAGGGCCTCGGCGAGCAGCTCGGTGTCACGGGCGATCCAGTCCAGCAGGTGGGAGGAGAGGCTGGGCGTCCCGTAGACCAGCCGGTGGAAGGCGAGGACCTCGGGATCCGCGCAGAGGCCGGTGACCGCGTCCCGGGCGGCGAGCCGGTCGAGCTGGTGGCGCTGGAGGGCGTCCAGCGGGGTCTCCTGCGGGCCGCGGGCGGCGACCACCCGGCCGGACTCGCCGAGGTGGTCGGCCATCCGGTGCAGGACGAGCTCCTCCTTGGTCGGGAAGTAGCGGAACAGGGTGGGCTTGGAGACCTCGGCGGCGGCGGCGATCTCGAGCACCGAGACCCCGTCGAAGCCGTGCGCGAGGAACAGGCCGATCGCCGTGTCGGCGATCGCCTGCCGGGTGCGCTCCTTCTTGAGGGTCCGCAGACCGGGCGGCTCGTTCATGGCGGCGATTCTAACCCGGGAACTGACTCGGGCTCTTTTGTTACCGGGTTGCACTTCTTACCGGGTTGCTGTTCCATGGACGTCGTCCGGGCCTTCCAGAAGCCGAGTCCGGGCCCCAGGGGAGGAGTTCCACCATGTCCGACTCCATGTCCGACGCGATGTCCGACGCGATGTCCGGCGCCACGCCCACCGCCGCACCCGGCGCCGCGTCCGGGATCACGCCCGCCACCGCCCGCGAGACGACGTCCGTCCTGATCTCGGGCGCCGGGCCGACCGGCCTGACGCTGGCCTGCCTGCTGGCCCGCCAGGGCGTGGCCGTCCGGGTGGTCGAGCTGGCGCCCGAGCCGCACTCCGGCTCCCGCGGCAAGGCGCTCAACGCCCGCAGCCTGGAGGTGCTCGCCGACCTCGGCCTGGCCGAAGCCCTGCTCGCCTCCGGCCGGACCAACCTGCCGTTCCGCCGCTACTTCGAGGGCGCCTTCGTCGCCGAGTCCGACCCGGCGGCGGAGACGCCGGCCACCCCGGCCGCCCCCTACCCCAGCTCGCTCTTCCTGCCGCAGGACAGGGTGGAGGCACTGCTGCGGGGCCGGCTGGAGGATCTCGGCGGATCGGTCGAGTTCGGCACCGGGCTCGCCGGGTTCGCCCAGGACGGCGAGCGGGTCACCGCCAGGCTCGCCGACGGACGGGAGATCGAGGCCCGGTACCTGGTCGGCTGCGACGGCGGGCGCAGCACCGTCCGCAAGCGGCTGGCCATCCCCTTCACCGGCGACAGCGAGCCGGAGCCGGCCATGGTGGTGGGCGACCTGGAGATCGGCGGCCTGGAGCCCACGGCGTGGCACCAGTGGTTCGGCCCGCAGGGCGCGCTGCTGCTCTGCCCGTTCGGCGACGAGGACGGCCGGTGGCAGGTGCAGGCCACCCCCGAGACCGGCCCCGACGGCACGGCGCTCGCCCCCTCGCTGGAGGGGTTCCGCCGCATCGTCGCCGAGTACACCGGTGACGAGTCCATCGAGGTCCGCGGGGCCGGCTGGCTCTCCAGCTGGCGGGTCAACGTGCGGGTGGCGGAGCAGTACCGGGTCGGCCGGGTGCTGCTCGCCGGCGACGCCGCGCACGTCCACCCGACGGCGGGCGGGCTCGGGATGAACACCGGCATCCAGGACGCGTGGAACCTCGGCTGGAAGCTGGGCCACGTCCTGACCGGCCTCGCCCGGCCGACCCTGCTCGACACCTACGAGGAGGAGCGGCAGCCGATCGCCGCCTGGACCTTGCGGACCTCCACCGCCGGGATGGCAGCGGTGGCGGAGGGCGCCCGCACGCCGGGCGTCGGCCTGGAGGCCGTCCGGGTCGACGACCTCACCGGCCTCTCGCTGGGGTACCGCTGGAGCCCGCTCGCGAAGGACGGGCTCGGCACGTCCCTGCAGGCCGGCGACCGCGCACCGGACGCCCCCTGCACCGACGCCGAGGGCCGCCCGATACGGCTCCTGGAGACGTTCGTGGGCGACCGGTTCACCCTGCTCGCCTTCGGCCACCAGCCCTCCGCCGACCTGCCCGGACACGTCCGCACGGTGACGGTGGACGCGGACGACCCGGCCGGGCTGCGGGACACCGACGGGCACGCCCGGCGGGCCTACGGCATCGAGGGCGCGGCACTGGTACTGGTCCGGCCGGACAACCACGTGGCACTCACCGCACGCCAGGGCGAGGAGCAGGCCGTCCTCGACTACCTGGGAGGCCTGTGAGGCACCGCCCGCCAGGAGCCCGGCCCGCTTGTAAAGACTTCTTTCTAAAGATAACTTTAGAAGCATGACCGAGGAGCACCCGGCACCGGACGTGCCACCCACCGTGCAGCTCAGCGACCCGCGGGCGCTGAAGGCGTACGCCCACCCCACCCGGATGGCGCTGGTCGGACTGCTCCGCCGCGAGGGCCCGCTCACCGCCACCCGCGCCGCCGAGCTGATCGGCGAGTCCGTCGCCAGTTGCTCCTTCCACCTCCGTCAGCTCGCCAAGTACGGGCTGGTGGAGGAGGCGGGCGGCGGGCGCGGCCGGGAGAAGCCGTGGCGGGCCACCGCCCTGTTCACGAGCTGGGACACCGCCGCCGCGGACCCGGCCGCCGCCCGGGCGGCCGGTGCCCTCCAGCGCACGGTGGTCGAGCGGTACGCCGCCCTCGCCGTCCGCTGGCTGGAGGCCCAGCCGGAGGAGGAGCCGGCCTGGCGCAGCGCCGCCGGAATCGGCGACACCCTGCTGCACCTCACCGCCGAGGAGCTCACCGAACTCGGCGCCCGGATGGACGAGCTGACCCGCCCCTACCTGGACCGCCTCGGCGCCGGGGCCGACCGTCCGGCCGGCAGCCGCCCGGTGCTGGTCGTCCGGATGGCGCTCCCGGTCGACCTGCCGGCCCCCGGCGGCCAACCCGCCGCACCCGACCGCCCGCACCGTTCCGACCACCCGCAGGGCCCCACCGAGGAGGAGGCACGGTGACCGCCACGACCGAGCCCACCGGCACGCACCCCTCCGCGCCGCCCGCCGGCCCCGACCGGCCCGGCCACTCCGACCGCCGCGGACGGCGGCTGATACCCGCCCTCCTCCGGATCACCGAGTTCCGCCGGTACTGGACGGGTCAGACCGTCTCGGCCGTCGGCGACCAGATCACCACCATCGTGCTTCCGCTGGTCGCCGTCAGTACGCTGCACGCCGACGCCGGCCGGATGGGCCTGCTCACCGCCGCCGGCTGGCTGCCCAGCCTGCTCTTCGCCCTGCACGCCGGCACCTGGGCGGACGGCCGCTCCGACCGCCGCCGGGTGATGATCGTCGCCGACATCGCCCGGGCGGTGCTGCTGCTCACCGTGCCGCTCGCCTTCCTGCTGGGCGTCCTGACGCTCACCCAGCTGTTCGTGGTGGCCTTCGCGATGGGCACCTTCGCCGTGCTGTTCGACGTCTGCAACGCGCCGCTGTTCGTGGCGGTCGTCCCGGACGGGCGCTACGTCGAGGGCAATTCACTGGTCAACGGCAGTCGGGCGATGTCCTCGGCGGCCGGGCCCGGTCTCGGCGGGGGCCTGGTGCAACTGCTCGCGGCGCCGCTGGCACTGGTCGCCGACGCACTGTCCTTCCTCGCCTCCGCGGTCGCCCTCGGCAGCATCCGGCCGGCCGAGCCGCCCGCCGAGCCGAAGGCCCGCGGACGCATCTCGGCCGGGCTGAAGTTCATCACCACCACCCCGATCATGCGGGCCGCGCTGCTGGGGACGGCGACGGTGAACCTCTTCACCTTCATGATCGCCGCACTGTTCGTGCTGTACGCGACGACCGAACTCGGCCTGTCCGCGGGCCTGCTCGGCGCCGTCCTCAGCGCGGGCGCGCTCGGCGGGCTGATCGGCGCCACGGTGACCGCCCGGATCAGCCGCCGGATCGGCATCGGCCGGGCCGTGGTGCTCGGGCTGATCGCCTACCCGGCGCCGCTGCTGCTCGTCCCCGCGGCGCACGGCGGCACCCTGTCGGTGGTCGCGCTGCTGCTGGCCGCGGTCTTCGGCTCGGGCATCGGCGTGATGCTCCTCGATATCACAGTCGGCTCGCTCTTCGCGGCAGTAATACCGGATCGGCTCCGATCCCGGGTCTCCGGCGCCTATCAGGCGGTCAACTACGGCATCCGTCCGCTAGGTTCCCTTCTGGGAGGGGTGCTCGGCAGCACGCTAGGCCTGCGGCTGGCGCTCTGGGTCGCCGCCATCGGCGCGCTCACCTCGTTCCTCTGGCTGCTGCCGTCGCCGATCCCCGGCCTCCGCGACCTGCCCGACGCGCAGGAGGAGAAGGGACCCTGACCCCTCGTCAGGGAAAATCCCGGGAGTCGGGCATATGCCCGAGGAAAGTGCTGGAACCCTCCCCCGCACCGTCCACGGCGCGGTAGCGTTACGCCCCGTTGGGGCTACAGCCAGTAAGGGCGTGGCCACGGACGCGTCACGGGGGCGCTGAGGAGGGGTGCACACCATTGCCGGGGATCGACGACTGCCTGATCGAGGCGATGACCATCACCGGGGCTCTCGGTGCCAGCCTGGTCGACTGGACCAGCGGCCTCGCCCTCGGCGCCGCCGGCGCCGGCCCCGGCGGTGACCACGACGCCGGGGCGGCCGACGCCACGGAGGTGGCCAGGGCCATCACCCAGACCTCGTCCTTCGCCGACCCCGCCGCGAGAACCGCCCCGGCCGAGGACGTCATCGTCACCTCGGCGGGCACGTACCACCTGATCCGCTTCGTGGAGACGGCGTTCGACAGCAGCGTCTTCCTCTACCTGCGCCTCGACCGGGCCACCGCCAACCTCGCCATGGCCCGGTTGCGGCTCGCCACCATCGCCGACGGACTGGTGCTCGCCTGATGCAGCCGACCCTGCAGCCGATGCTGCCACCGGCCCCCCTGCCGGTCGTCCACCGCCCCACGACCAGGCTGCCCCGCAGGCACCGCTCGGGCTTCGCCCCGGCCACCGTCTTCGAGGCCGCCCTCACCGACCTCGCCGCCGACCGGGCCACCGGCGCCCTGCACGGCTCCGCCGGCACCGTCCACCTGGTCGACGGCGAGGTGGTGCACGCCGAGAGCCCGGCCACCCCGGACGTCGGCACCCTGCTCACCTCGGCCGGCCGGCTCTCCGCCCGCACCTGGGCGGACGCGATGGCCGCGACCCGCGGCACCGGCAACGCGGCCGAGCACCTGGTCGCCGCCGGTGCGATCGGCCGCGGCGAGCTGGAGCTCTGCCACCTCACCGCCGTCCTGGACGCGGCGTTCTTCGCGCTGCCGCAGAACGACGGCCCGATCGGCTTCCTGCCCGGGGTGCGGCCCGGGCTGACCCTGGTCCGGCCGCTCGACGCCGGCGAGCTGCGCCTCGCGGTCGGCCGGCGGCGGGCGCTGCTGGAGCGCACCCACCCGGCCGCGGGCCTGGACGTCTCCCCCGTCCGCGCCCGCACCGAACCGGCGACCCCCGACCGCAGGGCCGCCGCCTGCAGCGGCCGGCGGCGGGCGGTGCTCGCCGCGGCCGACGGGTACCGCACACCCGCCCAGATCGCCCGGCTGCTCGGCCGGTCCGCCTACACCACCCTGCTCGACATCCGGCACCTGGCGGCCGTCGGGCTCGTCGAGACCCCGGCGGTGAGGGACGGGCCCGCGCCGGTCGCCGCGGTCGGCCCGGCCGTCGCAGCCGGCCCGGCCACCGGCCCGGTGGCCCCACCCGTCCCGTCGCCCGCACCGGTACGGCCGGGCGGAGTGCCACCGCAGGCCGGGCCGCCCCCGGCCCACCCGGAGGTACTGCTGCCGTCGCCGGCGCTGCACGACTTCCCGCCAGATCCGGAGATCGCCCTGCTGCTCCGGATCCGAGCCGCCCTGGAGGCCCGACTGTGAGCGTCCCACCCGCCCGTACGCCGTTCCGGGCCGCGTCATGAAGCGCGCCCTGCGCCAGTTCACGGCGAAGCGGACACCGGCCCTGCCAGAGCCGGAGGTGCTCAACGAACTGCGCGGGCTGCGCGCCACCGTGCCGCACCTGACCGGCGGGCTGGTCGCCACCACCGACGGGCTGGTGGTCGCGCACGACACCAACGGCCTGGAACCGGAGGGCCTGGCGGCGCTGACCGCGGCCGCCCTCGGCGTCGGTTCCAGGTTGATCGAGGCGAGCGGCCAGGGCGGTTTCCGCGAGCTGCTCACCCGGGGCGAACACGGCTACACGGCGACGTACGCGGCCGGCGGCTACGTCGTGCTGACGCTGTTCGCCGGGCCGGACGCCAATGTCGGCCGACTGCACTTCGAGGCCCGCCGGGCCGGCGGCCGCATCGCCGCGATCGCCGATGCGGCCCTGGAGCGCCAGGACCGCCCCTGACCACGTTTGACCGAGCATCACCGACACACCGTCGATCCACCTTCTGGAAGGAACCACCATGGCCAGCACGGAGCACGCACTCAAGGACGCGATGAGCTCGATCGAGGGCGCCATCGGCGTTGCCCTCGTCGACTACAACAGCGGTATGGCCCTCGGCACCATCGGCGGCGGCCCGGAGCTCGACCTGAACGTCGCCGCGGCCGGCAACACCGACGTGGTCCGGGCCAAGGTCCGGGCGATCGAGATGCTGAACCTCAAGGAGGCGATCGAGGACATCCTGATCACCCTGTCGACGCAGTACCACCTGATCCGGCCGCTCACCAGCCGCTCCGGGAAGGGTCTGTTCCTCTACCTCGCCATCGACAAGCAGCGTTCCAACCTGGCGATGGCCCGCCATCAGCTCAAGCGCATCGAGGCCGAGCTGGAGGTCTGACAGCAGCACAACGGGCAGCGGGCCGGGGGTGATCCCCCGGCCCGCCGGTGCGTCCGGCGAAAGTGGCGGGGCCGACCCCTGGTCGATATTGAGGTGTCACACATAACATGGCAATGTGAAATTTCACACGCCTTGAGGCCGCCCCCACCCCGCGCCCCGAAGGAGAGCCAGCCCACCGTGACCACCGACGCCGTGAAAGCCGACGCCGTGACCACCGACGCCGCGAGCACGCCCGCCGTCCCCGCCCCGCCGAACACCGGCAGCCACGACCTTCCCGTCTCCCCCGCCCTGGACGCCTTCATGGGCACCGCCTGGGCGCCCAGCCCGCTGCCCGCCTCGGAGCGGGTCGCCGCCCACGGGGTGACGCCGGCCCGCCGCGCCGCCCTGGCCGCGGCCTTCCCCGGCGAGCGCCTGGTGGTGCCCGCCGGACAGCTGAAGGTCCGCAGCAACGACTGCGACTTCCGCTTCCGGCCGCACAGCGCGTACGCCTGGCTCACCGGGCTCACCGGCGAGGAGCAGGTGGGCCACGTGCTGGTGATCGAGCCGGACGGCGAGGCGGTGCTGCACGTCCGACCGCGTTCGCCGCGCGGCGGCGGCTCCGAGTTCTACCGGGACCGCCGCTACGGCGAGTTCTGGGTCGGGCGGCGGCCGGACCTCGACGAGGCCGAGCAGCTGACCGGTATCCGCACCGTTCACCTGGACGCGCTCGCGAAGTCCGTCGGCCCCGGGGCCCGGGTGCTGGCCGGGGTGGACCCGGCGGTGGACGCGCTGACCGGCCGTCCGGCCGCGGCCCGCACGGCCGGGGACGACCGGCTCGCCGCCGTGCTGTCCGAGCTGCGCCTGGTGAAGGACGCCTGGGAGGTCGGCCAGCTCCAGCTCGCGGTGGACCACACCACGGCCGGCTTCGAGGACGTCGTCCGCGCACTGCCCGAGGCCCTGCGGCACCACCGCGGCGAGCGCTGGCTGGAGGGCACCTTCGAGCGGCGGGCCCGGCTGGAGGGCAACGGCACCGGGTACGAGACGATCGTCGCCTCGGGCGCGCACGCCTGCGTGCTGCACTGGATCCGCAACGACGGGCCGCTCGATCCGTCGCGGCTGCTGCTGCTCGACGCCGGTGTGGAGACCGACAGCCTCTACACCGCGGACATCACCCGCACCCTGCCGCTGAGCGGCCGGTTCACCAGCGCCCAGCGGGACGTCTACGAGCTGGTGCTGGCTGCGCAGGAGGCCGGCATCGCGGCCGTCCGACCGGGCGCGAGCTTCCGCGACTTCCACCGGGCGGCGATGACGGTGATCGCCGAGGGGCTGGCGGAGTGGGGCGTGCTGAAGGTGTCCGCCGAGGAGTCGCTGCGGGCCGAGAGCGGGCTGCACCGCCGGTACACGCTGTGCAGCAGCGGCCACATGCTGGGGCTGGACGTGCACGACTGCGGCCGGGCGCGCGCCGAGACCTATCTGGACGGCCGGCTGGAGGAGGGCCACGTGCTCACCGTCGAGCCGGGCCTCTACCTGCAGCCGGACGACGAGACCCTGCCGCCGGAGCTGCGCGGCATCGGCATCCGGATCGAGGACGACCTGGTGGTCACCGCGGACGGCGCCCGGCTGATGTCGGCGGCGCTGCCGCGCACGGTCGCGGGCATCGAGGAGTGGATGGGCACCCTGGCGGGCTGACGGGCCGGCAGTTCCGGCCCCGGGCGGGGCGCCGGTCCTCGGCGCCCCGCCCGATCCGGCCCTCGCACCGCGGCGGCACCGCCGCCGGGGCCCGCCCGACGGCGTCACGGACACCGTCCCGACTCCGGTGAGCACACGGCAACCTCGCGGCAACAGGCGGGCAACGCACGGGAATCCGACCGGCCCTAATTTCTGTCACCCGACAGAAAACGCCTGCGGAAGGCCGGTGCCCCATGACCACCAGCACGTCGCTCGCTCCCGCCGGTCCGCCGTCCGCCGGCGCGCTCCCCTACCCACAGCAACTCCACCGCACCATCGGCCGGTTCGGCTCCTTCGCGGCCGGCTTCTCGTTCATCTCGGTGCTGACGACGGTCTTCCAGCTCTTCGCCTTCGGATACGGCGCGGCCGGCCCGGCCTTCGTCTGGACGTGGCCGGCGGTGCTCGTCGGCCAACTGGCGGTGGCCGCCTGCTTCGCCGAACTCGCGGCCCGCCACCCGATCTCCGGAGCGATCTACCAGTGGGCGACCCGACTGGCGAACCCGCTGTACGGCTGGTTCACCGGCTGGCTGATGGTGCTCGGCCAGGTGGTCGTGGTGACCGCCGCGGCGCTCGCCCTGCAGGTGGTGCTGCCGGCGCTGTGGCCGGGGTTCCAGCTGGTCGGCGGCGACCCCTCGCCGACCACCGCGAGCGGCGCGGCCAACGCGGTGCTGCTGGGCACCGCGCTGATCGCCCTGACCACCCTGGTGAACGCGGTGGACAACCGGGTGCTGTCGCTGGTCAACGGCGTCGGGGTGACGGCCGAACTCGCCGGCATCGCACTGATCCTGGTGCTGCTGTTCACCCACACCGAGCAGCCGGTGGGCGCGGTGCTGCACACCGCGCCGACCGGCGGCGGCGCCTGGACGCTGCTGGTCGGGGCGTTCACCGCGGCGTACGTGATGATCGGCTTCGACAGCGCCGGCGAGCTCTCCGAGGAGACGGTCGCCCCGCGCCGCACCGCGCCGCGGACCATCCTCACCGCGCTCGCCGCCGCCGGGGTCAGCGGCGGCCTGCTGCTGCTCGGCGGCGTGCTGGCCGCCCCCAGCCTGACCGACGGCCGGCTCGCCACCGAGGGGCTCTCGTACGTGCTGACCAGCAGTCTCGGCGACGGGCTGGGCCGGGTGCTGCTGGCCGACGTGGCGGTCGCGGTCTGCGTCGGCACCCTCGCGATGCAGACCGCCGGCACCCGGATGGTCTTCTCGATGGCCCGGGACGGCGCCCTGCCCGGCGCCCGCCGGCTGGCCGAGGTCGCACCCGCCAGCGGCATGCCCCGGTGGGCGGCGCTCGCCGTGGGCGTCCCGGCGGTGGCCTTCCTACTGCTGAACCTGGCCTCGCCGGCCGCCTTCCTGGCGCTCTCGGCGACCTGCATCGTGCTGGTCTACGCCGCGTACGCGCTGGTGGTCGGCGCGATGCTGGTCCGCCGGGTGCGCCGGCTGCCGCTCGGCGAGGGCGGGCCGGACGCGGACGAGACCGGCCAGCCGCTGTTCACGCTCGGCCGCTGGGGGCTGCCGGTGAACGTGCTCGCCCTGCTGTACGGGGTGGCGATGACGGTCAACCTGGCCTGGCCGCGCGCCTCGGTGTACGACCCGGACGGCGGCCACTGGTACCTGCGGTGGTTCGCGGTGCTGGTGCTCGTCGGCGCGGTCGCGGCGGGTGCCGCCTACCGGCTGCGCCGCCGCTGACGGCGGCGCCGCAAACCCGCGCTCACAGGAGCCGCTCGCCCTCCCGGCGGGCGGCTTCCGCGCGCTCGGGGTCGCAGCCGGCGAAGCGCAGCGCGGCGTCCGCGACGGCCCGGGCCACCGGCTCCGCCGAGCGGCCGCCGCGCTCCCGGGCCACCGCCACCCCGCCCTCCACCAGGCCGAACAGCAGGTCGGTGCGCAGCGCCGCGTCCGCGCCGGGGTCGAGCAGGGCGAGCAGCCGCCCGTACGCCGCCTTCAGTGCCTCGCGGGCGCCGCGGAAGCCGGCGAACCGCTCGCCGCGGACCTCGGGCAGCTGGTAGAGCGCGCCGAGGTTGTAGAGGCCGCCGAAGAGCAGTTCGCAGTCGCGGGCGGCCAGCGCCCACAGCCGGGGCGCGGGGTCGGCGTCCGGGTCGGCGAGCAGCGCGGTGGCGAAGGCCAGCGAGGGTTCGACGGTGCTCTCCAGCAGGGTGGCGAGGACGTCCTCCTTGCCCGCGAAGTAGTGGTACATCGAGGCCTGCCGCATCCCGGCGCGTTCGGCGACGGCGCGGGTGGTGGTGGCGGCGTAGCCGTTGCGGGTGAAGAGTTCGGCGGCTGCGGCGAGCACCTGTTCGCGCGGGGCGAGGCCGCTCGCCGAGGGGCCCAGGGCGCGCGGCCGGCCGACGCGGCCCGTACCGGGGGTGGTGACGGCGCGGGCGGTCGGACGGCTGGTGGCGGACACCCGGCGATCCTCGCACACCGGTGCCCCTCACCGCGGTCGGCGGCCCCGGTGAGGGGACGGTAACTCCCGTGTTACGCACGGGCAATGGCGGTGAATCCGGGCCTCCCTAATTTCTGTCGCATGACAGAAATCCACGAGGCCGAGGCCGGCACCGCCACCACCACGGCCGCCCGCGCCCACGCCAGGTCCCAGGCGGGCACGGTCGTCGACTGCATGCCGCTGCTGCCGCCCCCGCCGGGCACCCTGTGGTCCGAGACCGTCGCCGCCGGCGGCTACACCCACCTCGTCCTCCCGGCCGGCACGGTGGTCACCCTCACCGACCGGGACGGCGACGCCTGCGCGCACCTCCTGCTGTACGTCACCGGGCGGCCGTGGGAGCGGCTGAACGCGGCCGACACCGTCAAGGTGCAGTGGAACGCCTACCTCACCGAGGGCAGCCAGCTGCTCTCCGACCAGGGCCGGGTGCTCGCCACCCTGGTCGAGGACACCTCCGGCCGGCACGACGCACTGGCCGGCACCTCCACCGCCGCCCGCAACACCGCCCGCTACGGCGACGGCGCCGCGCACGGCCCCTCCCCCGCGGGCCGCGAGCTGCTCACCCTGGCCGCCGCCAAGCACGGCCTGACACTGCGCGACCTGCCCGCCCCGGTCTCCTTCTTCCAGGGCGTCGCCGTCGAGGCGGACGGCACCCTGCGCCACACCGGCCCGGCCGGCCCCGGCGCCCGGGTCGTCCTGCGCCTGGAGCAGCACACCACCCTGCTGCTCGCCAACACCGCCCACCCGCTGGACCCGCGCCCGACCTGGCACTGCACCCCGCTGCAGGTCACCGCCGTGCCCGGCGAGGTGACCGGCCCCGGCGACCCGCACTGGGACGCCACCCCCGAACGCCACCGCGCCCACCTCAACACCGCCGCCCTGGGGGCCCGATGACCGTCCTGCTCGATGCCGAGGTGCCCGCCCGCGGTGCCTGGTCCGCCGTCGTCCGCCGCGGTCAGCGGCTCACGATCACCGACCTCGGCGGCAACCAGGCCGTCGACTGCCTGATCTACGACGCGCACGACACCGCCGTCCGCTACAGCGCCGCCGACACCCTGCAGGCGCAGGGCTCGGTCTTCCTCGGCAAGGGCAGCGTGCTGCTGTCCACCGAGCACACGCCGCTGATGACCGTGGCCGAGGACGACTGCGGCCGGCACGACACCATCGCCGGGGCCTGCTCCAAGGAGTCCAACACCCTGCGCTACGGCCACCACACCTGGTCGCAGCACGCCTGCGTGGAGAACTTCCTCGCCGAGGGCGCCCGGCACGGCCTCGGCAAGCGCGACCTGGTCTCCAACATCAACTGGTACATGAACGTGCCGGTCGAGGCGGACGGCACCCTCGGCATCGTCGACGGCCTCTCCGCCCCGGGCCTGCGGGTCGTGCTGCGGGCCGAGACGGACGTCCTGGTGCTGGTCTCCAACTGCCCCCAGATCAACAACCCGTGCAACGGCTTCGACCCGACGCCCGTCCGCATGACGATCACCGAGGACTGAGCGGGAACCATGGCCTACGACACCCTGCTGATCGCCAACCGCGGCGAGATCGCCGCCCGGATCGTCCGCACCGCGCGCCGGATCGGCATCGCCACCGTCGCCGTGTACTCCGACCCGGACCGCTCCGCGCCGCACGTCCGGCTCGCCGACCACGCGGTGCGGCTCGGCCCGGCCGCCGCCAAGGACAGCTACCTGCGCACCGACCTGGTGCTGCAGGCCGCCCACGACAGCGGCGCCGGTGCGGTCCACCCCGGCTACGGGTTCCTCTCCGAGGACGCCGCCTTCGCCCGGCGGGTGGAGGCCGCGGGGCTCGCCTTCGTCGGCCCGACCCCCGGCCAGCTGGAGGTCTTCGGCGCCAAGCACACCGCCCGGGCGGCCGCCGAGGCCGCCGGGGTGCCGCTGCTGCCCGGCACCGGGCTGCTGCCGGACCTGCCCGCCGCACTCGCCGCCGCCGAGGGCGTCGGCTACCCGGTGATGCTCAAGGCCACCGGCGGTGGAGGCGGCATCGGCATGCGGGCCTGCCGGGACGCCGCCCAGCTCGCCGACGCCTGGGAGCGGGTGCAGCGGGTCGCCGCCGCCAGCTTCGCCACCGCCGGCGTCTTCCTGGAGCGCCTGGTCGAGCACGCCCGCCACGTCGAGGTGCAGGTCTTCGGCGACGGCGCCGGCCGGGTGGTCACCCTCGGCGACCGGGACTGCTCGCTGCAGCGCCGCAACCAGAAGGTGCTGGAGGAGGCACCCGCGCCGGGCCTGCCCGACCGCGTCCGCCGGCAGCTCGCCGACTCCGCCCGCCAGTTGTGCGCCTCCGTCGGCTACCGCTCGGCCGGCACCGTGGAGTACGTCTACGACGCCGCCCGCGAGGAGGCGTACTTCCTGGAGGTCAACACCCGGCTCCAGGTGGAGCACCCGGTCACCGAGGCGGTGTACGGGGTCGACCTGGTCGAGTGGATGCTCCGGCTCGCCCAGGGCGACCGCTCGGTGGTCCGCGAGGTCGGCGTCCCGGACGGCCACGCCGTCGAGGCCCGGATCTACGCCGAGGACCCGAGCCGCGACCACCGGCCCAGTGCCGGTCTGCTCACCGAGGTCGCCTTCCCGCCCGGCGTCCGCGTCGACACCTGGGTGGAGACCGGGACGGAGGTCACCACCGCCTACGACCCGATGCTCGCCAAGGTGATCGTGCACGGCGCCGACCGGGCGGACGCGCTGGCCCGGCTCACCGACGCGCTGGACGGCACCCGGATCCACGGCATCGAGACCAACCTCGGTCTGCTGCGCGCCGTCCCCGCCGTGCCGGCCGTCGCCTCGGCCGTCCACCACACCGGCACCCTGGCGCACGTCGCCGACCCGACCCCGCGGATCGAGGTCGTCCGGGCGGGCACCCAGACCACCGTCCAGGACTGGCCGGGCCGGACGGGCTACTGGCACGTCGGGGTGCCGCCGTGCGGTCCGATGGACGACCTCTCCTTCCGGCTCGGCAACCGGGCCCTCGGCAACCCCGAGGGCGCCCCCGGCCTGGAGTGCACCCTGCTCGGCCCGGCGCTGCGCTTCACCGCACCCACCTGGGTCTGCGTCACCGGCGCACCCGCGTCCGTCACCGTGGACGGCCTGCCGGTGCCGCAGTGGGAGCCGGTGCTCGTCCCGGCCGGCGGCCTGCTCGACGTCCCCGCCCCGCCGGGCCCGGGTCTGCGCAGCTACCTGCTGGTCGCCGGCGGCCTGGAGGCCCCGGACTTCCTCGGCAGCGCCGCCACCTTCACCCTCGGCGGCTTCGGCGGCCACGGCGGCCGGGCGCTGCGCACCGGTGACGTGCTGCACGGCGGCACCGCCACCCTCGGCGAGGGCGCGGGCCCGGTCGCCGACCGCCCGGAGTTCACCTCCGCCTGGGAGCTGCCCGCGGTCGAAGGCCCGCACGCCGCACCGGAGTTCTTCACCGAGCAGGACGTCGCCGACTTCTACGCCGCCGACTGGTCGGTGCACTTCAACAGCGCCCGCACCGGCGTCCGCCTGATCGGCCCCAAGCCCGCCTGGGCCCGCCCGGACGGCGGCGAGGCCGGCCTGCACCCCTCGAACATCCACGACACCCCGTACGCGGTCGGCGCCGTCGACTACACCGGTGACATGCCGGTGCTGCTCGGCCCGGACGGCCCCTCCCTCGGCGGCTTCGTCTGCCCGGCGACCGTCGTCTCCGGCCAGCGCTGGAAGCTCGGCCAGCTCCGCCCCGGCGACACCGTCCGCTTCGTGCCCGTCACCGCCGGGGACGCCGCCGTGCTGCGCCGCACCCCGGCCGCCGCACCGCGCGCCTCCCGACCGGCGGTCGTGGACGGCGGGATCCTGCACCGCACCCCCGCCGGCCCCGACCGGCCGAGCGTCACCTACCGGCGCAGCGGCGACGACAACCTGCTGGTCGAGTACGGGCCCATGCAGCTGGACCTGGCGCTGCGGATGCGCGTCCACGCACTGGCCGAGCGGCTCGCGGCGCGGCGGCCGGAGGGCGTCGTCGACCTGACCCCGGGCATCCGCTCGCTGCAGGTGCACGTCGACCCGGGCGTCCTGCCGCTGCCCGAACTGCTGGCGCTGGTCCGGGAGATCGAGGGGGCGCTGCCCGCCACCGACCGGCTGGTGGTGCCGAGCCGCACCGTCCACCTGCCGCTGTCCTGGGACGACCCGGCGACCCGGGAGGCGATCGAGCGGTACATGGCGGGCGT
The DNA here is from genome assembly GCF_040683455.1 of Kitasatospora sp. NPDC093679. Classification (NCBI taxonomy): domain Bacteria; kingdom Bacillati; phylum Actinomycetota; class Actinomycetes; order Kitasatosporales; family Streptomycetaceae; genus Kitasatospora; species Kitasatospora sp. NPDC093679. The sequence continues at coordinate 16,968 of NZ_JBFBDW010000026.1, read as the reverse complement.
CCGCGACGACGCGCCCTGGTGCCCGTGGAACATCGAGTTCATCCGGCGGATCAACGGCCTGGCGTCCGTGGACGAGGTGTACCGCACGGTCTTCGACGCCGAGTACCTGGTGCTCGGCCTCGGCGACGTCTACCTGGGCGCCCCGGTGGCGACCCCGCTCGACCCTCGGCACCGGCTGGTCACCACCAAGTACAACCCGGCCCGCACCTGGACGGCCGAGAACTCGGTCGGCATCGGCGGCGCCTACCTCTGCGTGTACGGCATGGAGGGGCCGGGCGGCTACCAGTTCGTCGGGCGGACGGTGCAGATGTGGTCGGGCTGGCAGCAGCGCGGCCCGTTCGAGCCGGGCGCGCCGTGGCTGCTGCGGTTCTTCGACCGGATCCGCTGGTACCCGGTCTCCGCGGAGGAACTGCTGGAGATGCGGGCCGACATGGCGGCCGGCCGGTTCGCGTTGAAGATCGAGGAGGGCGAGTTCGCGCTGGCGGACCACCTGCGCTTCCTCGACGAGAACGCCGGGCCGATCGCCGAGTTCCGGGCCGTCCAGGCGGCGGCCTTCGCGGCCGAGCGGCAGGCTTGGGAGGAGGCGGGCGAGTTCGACCGGGCCGAACGGGCGGCCGGCACCGCTCCCGTGGCGGCGCGCACCGTCACCGCACCGCCGGGCGGCAGCGTGGTGGAGGCCGAGTTCACCGCCTGCGTGTGGAAGGTCGACGTGACACCGGGCGAACGGGTGCGCAAGGGGCAGCAGTTGATGGCACTGGAGGCGATGAAGATGGAGTCGGCGGTCACCGCGGACCGGGACGGCGTGGTCGCGGAGCTGCTGGTCGGTTCCGGCGACCAGGTCGAGGCCGGCAGCCCGCTCGTGGTGCTGGGGGCGGTCGCGTGAGCGCGGTCGTCGGAGCCGTGGAGCGGGTCCGCCGGGCGTACGCGCGGATCGCCGCCGCCGACCGGCCCGAGGTCTGGATCGACCTCCGGCCGCAGGCCGAGGCCGAGGCGGAGGCCGCCCTGGTCGACGCCCGGGTCGCCGCCGGCGAGCACCTGCCGCTGGCCGGCACGGTCTGCGCGGTCAAGGGCAACATCGACGTCGCCGGGCTGCCCACCACCGCCGGCTGTCCCGGCTACGCCTACCTGCCCGAGCGGGACGCCCCGGCGGTGGCCCGGCTGCGCGCGGCCGGCACGGTCGTCCTCGGCACCACCAACCTCGACCAGTTCGCCACCGGCCTGGTCGGCACGCGCAGCCCGTACGGCGCGGTGCGCAACGCCCTCGCCCCGGAGCGGATCGCAGGCGGGTCGAGCTCCGGCTCGGCCGTCGCCGTCGCCCTCGGCATCGCGGACCTGGCGCTCGGCACCGACACCGCGGGCTCGGGGCGGGTGCCGGCCGCCCTCAACGGCATCGTCGGCCTCAAGCCCGCCCCGGGCCGGGTGCCCACCGAGGGCGTGGTGCCGGCCTGCGCGAGCGTGGACTGCGTCTCGGTGTTCGCCCGGACGGTCGACGAGGCGGAGGCCGTGCTGCGGCTGCTCGCCGACCCCGCACCGGCCGCGCCGCCCGCCCGCCGCCCCGGCCCCTGGCGGATCGCCGTCCCTGCCGCCGCCCGGCTGGGCACCCTCGCCGACGGCTGGGCGGAGGCCTTCACCGCGGCGGCCGACCGGTTCGCCGCGGCCGGGGCCGACCTGCGCGACCTCGACCTCACCCCCTTCGACCGGGTGGCGGCGATGCTGTACGAGGGCGCATTCGTGGCCGAACGGTACACGGCGGTGGGCGAGTTCGTGGACGCCCTGGCGGAGAAGGGCGGCGACGGCCTCGACCCGGTGGTGGCCGGCATCATCGGCGCCGCCCGCGGCCTCCCCGCCCACCGGCTCTACGCCGACCTCGCCGAACTGGACCGGCTGCGGGCCCTCGCGCTGGCCGAACTCGGCGACGCGGACGCCCTGCTGCTGCCCACCACCACCTGGCACCCGACCTTCGCGGAGGTCGCCGCCGACCCGGTCGGCGGCAACGCCCGGCTGGGCCGGTTCACCAACTCGGCCAACCTGCTGGGCCTGTGCGCGGTCGCGGTACCGGCGGGCACCGTCCGGGGGCTGCCCTTCGGCGTGATGCTGGTCGGCCGGGCCGACACCGAGGCGCGGCTCTGCACCCTGGCCCGGCTGCTCACCGAACCCCCCGTCCGGCTGGCGGTGTTCGGCGCCCACCTCACCGGCCAGCCCCTCAACGGCCAGCTCACCACCTTGGGCGGTCGGTTCTGCGGCGAGGTGGCGACGGCCCCGGTCTACCGCCTGTACGCCCTGGACACCGTCCCGCCCAAGCCCGGCCTCGTCCGGGTCGAGGCGGACGGCGCCGCCGTCGCCGGCGAACTCTGGGAGCTCCCGGCCGCAGGCCTGGGCACCCTGCTGGCCGCCCTCCCCCACCCCATGGCCCTCGGCCCCGTCCTCCTCGCCGACGGCACCCGCACCCCCGGCTTCCTCTGCGAACCGACCGCCCTCACCTCGGCCGAGGACATCACCCGCGCCGGAAGCTGGCGGTCGTACCTGGACGCCCCGACAGGGGCGCGGGGAACTGCGCAACCCCGGGTACGGCGCACCTGACGGACCGGCCCGCCCCCTCCCGGCTCCCCAAAAGCCCCACACCTGACTTGCCCCGAATCGGCCCGGGATGTGAAGGTGTCGTGCACTTGCAAGGAGGTAGCCATGATCGCTGGCCCTGGTTTCTGGGATCAGGAGATCGAGCGGGCGGGCTGGTCGCGCGCACTGTCGGCCGGCCCCGCCGATTTCCCGGAGATCGCGGGCCGCAGGACGGTCTGGGGCCGTAACTGCTACGTCCGCGGACGGGACCGGCTGGTCATCGAGTGGTCGGACCAGGTGACGATAGCCGCGGCCCTCCTGAACGGCCGGCCGTGCCCGCTGGGCTCGCCGGAGGACCTGTCCGCGGCGATAGCGCAGGACCGTCGCCCCGGCTGGTGACCCCGACGGGATCCCTCAGCGGGCGCGGAGCCGCAGCGGCTCCTCCTCGGCGGGGGCTTCGAGTCCGGCCGCCCAGAGCGAGCGGACGTGGCCGAGGTGGCGGGACATGCACTCCTCGGCGGCCTCGGCGTCGCCGGCGATCATCAGGTCGAGCAGTTCGAGGTGCTCCTCGGCGCTGGAGACGAGTTCGCCGCGCTGGTCGAGCCGGGTGAGGCCGTACAGCCGGGACCGCTTGCGGAGGTCGCCAACGGTCTCGACGAGCCGGGCGTTGCCGGCGAGGCCGAGCAGGCCGAGGTGGAAGCGGCGGTCGGCCTCCAGGTAGGCGATGAGGTCGTGCTCGCGGGCGGCGGCGACGATGGCCTCGGCCTCGGGGCGGAGGGCTTCGAGCTGGTCGCGGGTGGCGGTGCGGGCGACCCGTCCGACGGTGGGGACCTCGATCAGGGCGCGGATCTCGGTGAACTCGTCGAGGTCGCGTTCGCTGAGCTCGGTGACCCGGAATCCCTTGTTGCGGACGGCTTCGACCAGGCCCTCGCGGGCGAGGTCGAGCATGGCCTCGCGCACGGGGGTGGCGGAGACGCCGAAGTCGGCGGCGAGGGCGGGCGCCGAGTAGACGACGCCGGGGCGCAGCTCGCCGGAGATCAGGGCCGCGCGCAGGGCGTGGGCGACCTGGTCGCGCAGTCTCTCCTGGACGGAGATGAGGGCGCGGGGCTTGAGGTCCGCCATGGTGTGCCTCCGGAGGTGTACTGGACCCCATCGTACAATGTCACGTTGCGCCGAGCCCGGTGGTGTTCTCGTACTGGGCGGCGGCGACCGCGAGGTCCTCCCAGGCCATGCCGACGCTCTTGAACAGCCGTGGCCGATCATGGGGGACAACTGCCGCGCCCGTCACCAGTTCTGAAAGATTAGCAAGCGGTGCCGGGCCGTCCTCGGCGAAGGCCGCCACCAGGTCCCCGGCCTCCCGCAGTGCCGCCGACCGGGCCTCGGCGTACAGCGCCGACCTGCGGACGAGCACGGTGTCGACCTCCCGGGCGTCCGGTTCGTGCGAGCCGACCGCGGCGACGGCGGCGTGCGGCGCCACCAGCCGCCCGTCGAAGAGCGGGGTGCGGGCGGTGGTGCAGCAGACGACCAGGTCGGCCCCGGCCACGGCCTCCGGTCCACCGACCGCCGCGGCGGTGCCGCGGGCCCGGACGTGCGCGGCGAGCTCCTCGGCGGGGCCGGGGCGGCGGCCGACGACGGTGACCCGTTCCAACGGCCGGACGGCGAGGAGCGCGTCGAGGTGCCCGTACGCCTGCGGTCCGGTGCCGAACAGCACCAGGTGCCGGGCGCCCGGGGCGGCGAGCCGGTCGAGGGCGAGGGCGGTGACCGCGGGGGTGCGCAGCGCGGTGAGGGCGGCGCCGTCCAGCAGGGCGAGCGGTTGCAGGGTGGGCCCGTCGAGCAGCAGGTAGCCGCCGGTGATCCGGGGCAGGCCGCGGTCGGGGTTGGCGGGTGCCACCCCGGCGATCTTCACGCCGGCGTAGCGGCCGGCCGCGGCGGGCATGAGCAGCAGTTCGCCGGCCGGCACCGGGACGGCGGTGCGCGGCGGCGCGGTCTCGGGGTCGAGGCCGGCCGCGAGCGCGTCGGCGAGGGCGCGGACGGCCGCGGCCGGCCCGAGGGTGAGCGGCAGGTGGGGGATCACAGCAGGAAGCCCGCTCCGAGGTCGTCGTCGGGGTCGAGCAGGAAGCGGTGCTCGCCGGTGCGGTGGGCGGTGCCGGTGACCTCGGTGAGCAGGCCGCCGTCCCGCTCGCCGAGCACCCGTCCGGTGAAGGCGGTGCCGATCAGCGACTCGTGCCGCAGCGCCCTGCCGGGCGGCAGCAGGCCGTCGGCGGCGAGCAGGGCGAGCCGGGCGGAGGTGGCGGAGCCGCACGGCGAGCGGTCGATCTGGCCGTCGGCGAAGACGGTGACGTTGCGCTGGGCGGGGCCGTCGCCGGTGTCGGGCAGCGTCTCGTACAGGACGGTGCCGTAGACGCCGGAGAGCCGGTCGTCGGCGGGGTGCCGGGTGGCGGGGTGGCCGTCGAGGGCGGCGCGGACGGCCTGTCCGGCGGCGGTGAGGCCGGGCAGCCTGGCGGGGGTGACGCTCAGCCCGAGGTCGGCGGCGCGGACGAAGGCGTAGCAGGCGCCGGCGTGGGCGACGTCGACCGTGCACGGCCCGTACCGGGTGCTGACGTCCAGACCGCGGGCGGTGACGAAGGCGGGCACGTTGCGGAAGGCGATGCCGGTGGTGCGCCCGCCGCTGCGGTGCACGGTGGCGGCGACCCGACCGGAGGGGACGTCGATCCGCACCTCGGCGGTGCCGTCGGCGGGCGCGGGGACCCGGCCGGTGTCGACGGCCCACGCGGCGAGGGCGATGGTGCCGTGGCCGCAGGCGGTGGAGTAGCCGTCCTTGTGCCAGAAGAGCACGCCGAGGTGGGCGCCGTCGTCGTCGGGCGGCACCACGAAGCCGCCGTACATCCCGGCGTGGCCACGGGGTTCGCGGGTGAGCAGGCGCCGCACGTCGTCCAGCGGGCCGGGGCGGGGTGCGGTGGCGGTGCCGCCGGCGCCGATGGCGACGGCGCGGCGCTCGGCGACGGTCTCGCCCGGGACGGGCGGCAGTCCGGCGGTGACGATCCGGAACGGCTCGCCCTCCGTGTGGTAGTCGACGGCCTCGACCACGGCGGGCCCGGGTGCGGTGCTCATGCGCCGGGGAGGAGCGTGACGGTGCGGCTCGCGGTGTAGAACTCGAGGGCCGCGCTGCCCTGTTCGCGTCCGCCGTAGCCGGCCGAACCGGTGCCGCCGAACGGCAGGTGGAAGTCGACGCCGGTGGTGGGGGCGTTGACCCGGATCATCCCGGCGGCGAGCCGGTCGGCGGCGGCGAGCGCGGTGTCGAGGTCGCGGGTGTGCACGGAGGCGGCGAGGGTGTGCCGTCCGGCGTTGGCGAGCGCGATCGCCTCGTCGAGGTCGGCGGCGGGCAGCAGGACGGCGATCGGGCCGAAGTACTCCTCGGTGCGCAGCGGGTGGTCGGCGGGCACGTCGGCGAGCAGCGCGGGTTCGAAGCCCCAGCCGGGGCCGGGGGTGCGGCCGCCGCCGGTGAGGACGGTCGCCCCCGCGTCGCGGGCGGAGCCGACGGCGCCGGTGAGGCGGTCGAGGGCGGCCTCGCCGATGACCGGGCCGCGGTCGGCGGCGGCGAGCCGCTTGGCGAGGGCCTCGCGGAGCGGTTCGTACGCGGCGCCGACGGCGATCACCTGGCCGGTGGCGGTGCACTTCTGGCCGGCGTACCCGGCGACGGCGGCGGCCAGGTGGTCGGCGGCCAGCTCGATGTCGGCGTCGGGCAGCACGATCGCGGCGTTGAGGCCGCCGAGTTCGGCCTGCGCGGGGATGCCGCGGGCGGCGGTGGCGGCGACGACCCGCTGTCCGACGGCGGTGGAGCCGGTGAAGGAGACCACGTCGGCGGCGTCGATCAGGGCGGCGCCCTCCTCGGCGCCGCCGGGCACCACGGTGAGCACGCCCTCGGGTAGGGCGAGGAGTTCGGCGAGGCGCAGCGCGCAGGCGGTGGCCTCGGGGGCGGGCTTGAGGACGGCGGTGTTGCCGGTGGCCAGCGCCGGGGCGGCCTTCCAGACCGGGATCGCCAGCGGGAAGTTCCACGGGGTGACGAGTCCGGCGACGCCGTGCGGGCGGCGGCGGGTGAGCAGCAGGCCGGGCCCGGCGGCCGTGTCGTGGACGGCGCCGACCGGCGCGTAGGGCGCCTGGGCGTAGTAGCGGAGGATGGCGACCGCGCGGGCGGCCTCGCCGCGGGCCTCGGCGAGCGGCTTGCCGACCTCGCGGACGGCGAGCGCGGCGAGTTCCTCGGCGGCGGCCTCGACGGCGTCGGCGGCGCGGCCGAGTGCGGCGGCGCGTGCGGCGGCCCCGGCGGCGTACCAGCCGGGCTGGGCGGCGCGGGCCCGCTCGACGGCGGCCCGGGTGCCGGCCGCGCCGGCGGCGTCGACGCCGAGCACCAGGTCGGTCGGGTCGGCGGGGTTGTACGAGGTGACGGTCACGTCGGGTCCTTCGGGTGGGTGCGCGGGAGGACGGGTGCTCACCGGTCTCGGTCGCCGAGTCTCGCTCGCCGGTCTCAGAGCAGGAAGCCGGCCGGGAAGGGGTCGTCGGGGTCGAGGAAGTACTGGGCGGTGCCGGTGAGCCAGGCGCGGCCGGTGACGGTCGGCACGATCGCGGGGCGGCCGGCGACGGTGGTGCGTTCCACGATGCGTCCGGTGAACGTGGTGCCGATGAAGGACTCGTTGACGAAGTCCTGGCCGATCGGCAGTTCGCCGCGGGCGTTGAGCTGGGCCATCCGGGCCGAGGTGCCGGTGCCGCACGGGGAGCGGTCGAACCAGCCGGGGTGGATCGCCATGGCGTGCCGGGAGTGCCGCCCGGTGGAGCCGGGGGCGAGCAGCTGCACGTGGTGGCAGCCGTTGATGGACTCGTCCTCGGGGTGGACGGGCCGGTCGCTCTCGTTGATCGCCGCCATCACCGCCAGTCCGGCGTCGAGGATCTCCTGCTTGCGGGCCCGGTCGAAGGGCAGGCCGAGCCGCTCCAGCGGCAGGATCGCGTAGTAGTTGCCGCCGTAGGCGAGGTCGTAGGAGACGGTGCCGAAGCCGGGGACCTCGGCCTTGAGGTCGAGCCCGGCCGAGAAGGACGGCACGTTGCGGATGGTGACGGCCTTCGCCGCGCCGTCCTCGACCCGCACCTCGGCGACGACCAGCCCGGCGGGGGTGTCCAGCCGGACGGTGGTGACCGGCTCCTGCACCTCGACCATGCCGGTCTCGACGAGGACGGTGGCGACGCCGATGGTGCCGTGTCCGCACATCGGCAGCAGGCCGGACACCTCGATGTAGAGCACGCCGAAGTCGGCGTCCGGCCGGGTCGGCGGCTGCAGGATCGCGCCGCTCATCGCGGCGTGCCCGCGGGGCTCGTACATCAGCAGGGTGCGGAAGTGGTCCAGGTGCTGCTGGAAGTGCACCCGCCGTTCGGCCATGGTGGCACCGGGCAGGGTGCCGAACCCGCCGGTGATCACGCGGGTGGGCATGCCCTCGGTGTGCGAGTCGACGGCGTGGAACACGTGGCGGCTACGCATGGCCGCTCCCCCTCGTCGGGTCTGTCGGTCGGTGGGATCGAGTGCGCTCGGGAGGTCGGTTCAGGGGCGCGGGGGCGCCGGGAGGTGACCCCGCGCCCCTGAGCGGTCAATCCTGCGTCCTAGGAGAGGCCTTCTGCGAGGGCCTTCTCGGTGGCGGCGCGGACGGCCGCCTCGATCTCCGGGGCGAGCGGTCCGCGGGGCGGCCGGCAGGGGCCGCCGGGCAGCCCCGCGATGTCCATGGACAGCTTGATGGCCTGCACGAACTCGGTCTTGGAGTCCCAGCGCAGCAGCGGGTGCAGGGTCCGGTAGAGCGGCAGCGCGGTGGCGAGGTCACCGGCGGCGGCGGCCTCGTACAGCGCGACGGAGGCCGTCGGCAGCGCGTTGGGGTAGCCGGCGATCCAGCCGACCGCGCCGGCCAGGGCGAGCTCCAGCAGCACGTCGTCGGCGCCGATCAGCAGGTCGAGCCCGGGGGCGAGCTCGGCGATCTGGTAGGCGCGGCGGACGTCGCCGCTGAACTCCTTCACGGCGACGATCGAGCCGTCCGCGTGCAGCCGGGCGAGCAACTCGGGCACCAGGTCGACCTTGGTGTCGATCGGGTTGTTGTAGGCCACGACCGGCAGGCCGGCCTTGGCGACCTCGGCGTAGTGGGCGCGGACGGCCGCCTCGTCGGCGCGGTAGGCGTTGGGCGGCAGCAGCAGCACCGATCCGGCGCCCGCCTCGGCGGCCTGCTCGGCCCAGCGGCGGGACTCGGCGGAGCCGTACGCGGCGACGCCGGGCATCACCCGGGCACCGTCGCCGGCGGCCTCGACGGCGGTGCGCACCACGCGGGCCCGCTCCTCCGGGGTGAGGGTCTGGTACTCGCCGAGCGAGCCGTTCGGGACGACGCCGTGGCACCCGGCGTCGATCAGCCGGCGGACGTGCTCGCCGTAGGCGTCGTGGTCGACCGAGAGGTCCGCGCGCAGCGGCAGCGCGGTGGCGACCATGATGCCGCGCCAGGGCCGGGAGGGGTCGTACGGGACTCGGGTCATGGGGGTTCGCTCCTGAGTGGTGAGGTGTGACATTTTATAGACCTTCATGAGCCGCCACAAGGGCGACCCGCCGACCGGTGTGCGGGCCGGCCGGCCCTCGCTTCGGACGGCCGGTTCAGGGGCCGTCCGGCGGCCGCGGGACGGCGTCGGCGAGATGCGCGAGCGGAACGGGGCAGGCCAGCGGGCGGCTGTCGGGCCGCGGCTCGCCGCCGCCGGCGAGGCAGGCGACCGCGGGACCGCACATCCGGCCCTGGCACCAGCCCATGCCAGCCCGGGTGAGCAGCTTGACCGTCCTGGCGTCGCCGGCGCCGAGCTCCTCGACGGCCTCCCGGACCGCGGCGGCCGGGACCTCTTCGCAGCGGCAGACGTCGGTCTCCGGGGTGAGCCAGTCCGTCCATCCCGGGCCGGGGCGGTGGGCGGCGGCCAGCAGCTCGGCGAAGGCCCGCCGGCGACGGCGCGCCGCGCGCAGTGCGGCGGGCACCGGCCGGCCGGCGATCTCCCGGGCGGCGATCTCACCCTCGACCAGGGCGAGGTCGGCGCCGCCGACGCCGCAGGTCTCCCCCGCCGCCCAGAGCCCGGGCAGGCCGGTGCGCAGCCGCTCGTCGACGGCGAGCGCGACGGCGCCGTCCGGGCCGGTGCGGGTGGGGGCGCCGAGTTCGGTGGCGAGCTCGATCTGCGGCAGCAGCCCGTGGCCGACGGCGAGGGCGTCGCAGGCGATCCGCCGCTCGGTGCCGGGGACGGGCCGCCAGGCGGAGTCCAGCCGGGCGACGGTGACGCCGGTGATCCGGTCCTCGCCGTGCGCCGCGACGACGGCGGTGCGCGGCCGCAGCCGCACCCGGTGGCGCAGCAGCAGGGCGGCGTGCCGGGCGCCCTCGGCGAGCTTGCCCGGGTTGGCGGCCAGGGCGCCGAGCGCAGCGGGGGTGCGGGCGTAGCCGAGGTAGTCGCCGGCCTCGACGACGGCGGGCACCCGGGCGCCGGCCGCGGCGAGCGAGGCGGCGGCGGCGAGCAGGAGCGGACCGCTGCCTGCGACCACGATCCGGCGACCGGGCAGCACCAGTCCGGCCTTGAGCATGGCCTGGGCGCCGCCTGCGGTGACCACCCCGGGCAGCGTCCAGCCGGGGAAGGGCAGTTGCCGTTCGTAGGCGCCGGTGGCGAGCAGGACCCGGCGGGCCTCGACGACCGCGCTGTCGCTGCCGGCCGGGCCGACGACGGCGTGCAGCCGCCAGGGCTCGCCCGGCTCGGCCGTCCAGACGTGGTGGCCGGTGAGGTGGTCGATCCGGCCGGCCCGCACCTGGGCGTCCAGGCGGGCCAGCAGGGCGGTGAAGGCGGGCCAGTGGTGGTGGAGGCGGTCCGGGCGGGCAGCGCCGAGGCCGGGCGCGGGGTGCCGGTAGTACTGGCCGCCCGGGCGTTCGGCGGCGTCCAGCAGGGCGCAGCGCAGGCCGAGTCCGGCGGCGGTGACGGCGGCGGCCAGCCCGGCGGGTCCGGCCCCGATCACCGCGAGGTCGTACGGGTCCGCGGTGGGGACGGGCGGCGAGGTCGGGTCAGACGGCGAGGTCGGCACGGCCGTGGCCCTCCTGGGTGGTGACGACGGTGCCGGGTTCGGCGGGCATCAGGCAGGTGCGCCGGTTGGGCTGCCCGTCGACGGTGGCGAGGCAGTCGTAGCAGACGCCGATGCCGCAGAAGGCGCCGCGCGGCCGTCCGCCGACCCTGGTGCGACGCCAGGCCAGGATGCCGTCGGCCCACAGGGCGGCGGCGATGCTCTGGCCGGGCAGCGCGGGCACCGGCCGGCCGTCGAACTCGATGGTGTGGCCCGGCCCCGGCCTGGCGTCGGCCAGCCGGGCGGGGGTGCGGTCCGCGGTCATGCCTCTCCTCGGTCGGTGACGGACGGCCCGGTGACGAACGGCCCGGTGACGAACGGCCCGGTGGCGGCCTGCTCGGCGGCGGCCTGCTCGGCGCCGGCGCCCGCAGGTGCGGGGGCCGGGAAGCGGTCGGCGCGGAACGGCGCCGGGTCGAGCGCGGTGGGCCGCCCGGTGAGCTGCTGGGCGATCAGCAGGCCGGTGGCGGGGGCGAGCCCGATGCCGGCCCCCTCGTGGCCGCAGGCGTGGTACAGCCCGGGCACCCGCGGGTCGGCGCCGACGGCGGGCAGGTGGTCGGGCAGGTAGGGGCGGAAGCCACGGTAGGCGCGCTGGACGGCGACCCCGCGGAGCACCGGGAACAGCGCGGCGGCCTGCGCGGCGAGCCGCTGCAGCACCTCGACCGACAGGGTGCGGTCGAAGCCGACCCGCTCCCGGCTGGCGCCGATCAGCACCGGCCCGGCGGGGGTCCCCTCGACCACGGCGGAGGTCTGCAGGGCGGCGGAGCCGCTGGCCACGTCGGCCACGTAGTCCGCGGCGTACACCTTGTGCCGGACGATCCGCGGCAGCGGCTCGGTGACGAGCACGAAGCCGCGCCTCGGCATCACCGGCAGGTCGACCCCGGCCAGGGCGGCGACCTCGCCGCCCCAGGTGCCGGCGGCGTTGACCACCGCGGCGGCGGAGAGCTCCCGACGGTCGGTGACCACGCCACGGACGGCGCCGGCGGCGGTCGTCCGCAGTGCCCGGACGGTCTCGCCGAGGTGGCGGTCGGCGCCGGAGGCACGCAGTAGGTGGGCGGCGGCGAGGGCGGGCTGGACCTGGGCGTCCTGCGGGTAGTGGACTCCGCCGGCGAGGCCGGGGGCGAGGTGCGGTTCGAGGGCGGGCAGCTCGTCGGCTGGGATCTCCTCGGCCTGCACCCCGACGGCCCGCTGCCGGGCGGCGAAGCCCCGCAGGGCGTCGAGGCCTGCGGGCACCGCGGCCACCACCAGGCCGCCCTTCGGCTCGTACTCGACGGCCGGGCCGAGCTCCTCGGCGAGCTCGCGCCAGAGGCCGGTGGAGAGCAGGGCGAGGTCGAGTTCGGGGCCGGGCTCCTTGTCGGAGACGAGCAGGTTGCCCTCGCCGGCGCCGGTGGTGCCGCCGGCCACCGGACCGCGGTCGACCACGGCGACCCGCAGGCCGGCCCGGGCGGCGTAGTAGGCACAGGCGGCGCCGACGACGCCGGCGCCGATCACCACGACGTCGTGGCTGGGTTGCGTGAGCACCACAGTAATATGTCACATGGTTCAGCGACTGGGAAGGGTCACCCCGGCCGGTCCTCCGCCGCCGCGGCCACCGCCCGTTCGAAGGCCCGGAGCTGCGCGGTCGGACTGAACTGGACGATCTCCGTACCGGCCGCGATCCGCGGCACGTGGCCCGGCGGCAGGTGGAAGACGTCGCCCGCCTCGAAGACCTCCTCGTGGTCGGCGAACCGGAAGGCCATCCGGCCGCGGAGCACGTACCCCCAGTGCGGGCAGCTGCAACCGCCGGGCAGGCCGGCCATCGCCGCCGCACCGTCCACCGGCTCCCGGAACTCGACGTGGTCGACCGTCCAGCCCTCCAGCTCTCCGCGCCGGGCCAGGGCGGGCGCGGCCCCGTCGGCCGGGCTCTGCGTGGTCACCTTCGGCATGCTGCGCGCCTCCTCCGGGACGCCCCGCACGGGCGCCTTCCCCCATCAGACCCCATCGGCCTCAACCGGGCCGCATTCGGACCCGCCGGAACGCCGGAAGCCCCGGTCCGCCGGGTGCTCGGCGGTCCGGGGCTTCCGGTGGAGTGCACGGATCAGGTGATGTCGTCCATCTGCTCGGTGCGGGCGGCCGGCACCGGCGCGGGCGCCTCGGGGGCGGCCGAGGCCTCGATCGACTCGGGGCCGTCCACGCCCTCGACCGAGAGGTCCAGGTGCGAGGCCTCCTCGTCGCCCAGCCCGGCGTCCGGGTTGCGCCGCGCCCGGCGGCGGTCGTTGAGCACGGCGATGCCCGCCGCCAGGAAGTAGAGCGCCCAGATAGGCGCGGCCAGCGCGAGCATGCTCAGCGGGTCGGCGCTGGGGGTCGCGAAGGCGGCGAACACGGTGATGCCCATGACCATGCCGCGCCACCAGCCCAGCAGCCGCTTGCCGCTCAGCACGCCGATCAGGTTCAGCATCACCAGCAGCAGCGGCAGCTCGAAGGCACCGCCGAAGACCAGCACCATCCGGGTCACCACGTCGAGGTAGTCCTCGGCTGGCATGATCGGCACGGTCTCGGTCGGTGCGAAGGAGATCAGCATCTCCGCGGTGGCGGGCAGGATCAGGTAGGCGAGGACGGCACCCGCGAGGAACAGCGGGACACCCGCCGCCAGGAAGCTCATCGAGTACTTGCGCTCGTGCTTGTGCAGGCCCGGCGCGACGAACGCCCAGAGCTGGTACAGCCAGACCGGGGTGGCCGCGACCACGCCGGCCGTGAGGCTGACCTTCAGCGCGAGGGTGAACGGCGTCAGCAGGCCGATGGTCGACACCACGCCGCACCGCTCGCCGGTGGCCGTCAGACCTTTCTCACCGCACGAGGGAAGCGGCTCGAGCAGGAAGTTGGTGAGCTCCCGGTGGAAGTAGAACGCCACCACGGTGGTGATCACGATGGCCAGGACCGACTTGACCACCCGGTTGCGGAGCTCGCGCAGGTGGTCGGCGAGCGCCATCCGGCCCTCGGGGTCCTTCGGCGGCTTCGGCGCCTTGGAAGACTTGCTCAAGCCCGGTCCTCAACTCGTACGACGGAGCCCGCCGGACGGCGGGCCCCGATGGCCGTGGGTACCGGCTCAGCCCCGGGGGGCCGCGCCGTGGTCGGCGGCACCGACCGGACGGGCGTCGCCCGACCCGGGTGCCCGCTTGATCGTCATCGGTGCCGGCTCCGCCGCGGGTCGCGCCTGCGGCGGCGCACCGGCGCCGTCCGTCCGCAGGGCCTTGGCCTCGCTGCGCAGGATGCGCAGCGTCCGGCCGAGGGCCCGCGCGGCGTCCGGCAGGCGTTTCGCCCCGAAGAGCAGCACCGCGAGGACCGCGACCACCAGGATCGCCGTCGGCGAGATGCGCATGTGCACCACCATTCCCTCAGCGGGGCGCGTCCTCCCCGTTGCGGGCGATGGTAGTCGTTGCCGGCTGCCGCCCGGCAACCGCCGTCCCACTGCGGCCCCGGCCGCACCGCGGGGCCTGTCACGAGGGTACCCGGCCCGCGGGAGCACCGGTCCGGTGATCGGCCTCGCAGATCGGAGGCCCGGAAGGTCGGCCGTCCGGGAGGTCGGCCGTCCGGGAGGTCAGCGGCCCGGCAGGTCGGCCGCCGCTGCGGCCAGGGCCCGCGAGGCGGAGTCGACCGCGCGGGCCAGCGAGCGGACGTCAGCCCAGAGCCGGACGGCGAGCACGCCCAGGACGAGCAGGCCGGCGGTGGCCAGCAGGACGGCGGCGGTGAGGGTCCACGGCATGGCACGACCCTACCGGTCGGTCAGCCCTCCACCGGCAGCAGGCGCATGGTGCTGACCCCGGCCGCCGTCATCGCCTGCACGATCTTCTCCCCGGCCGGCTTGCGGACGGACACCCCGCACTCCGGGCAGACGAAGCCGTAGAAGGTGCGCTCCCGGGTCGGGCCGAGCACCAGCCGGAAGTCCTCCGCCGGGAGCTCGACCTTCTCCCGGCACTGCGAGCAGTAGACCTGGAATCTGGTGCCGTACCCCACCCGTCAGGCCTGCCCCTCCGGGTAGCCGGCGAGGGCGGCGAGGGCCGCCTCGCGGGCCTGCTCGGCGAGGGCCGGCGGGGAGACGATCCGGCCGTCCCGGCCGAGCCGCAGGGCGAGCGGGCGCAGCCCGGACGGGTCGGCGCTGCGCAGGGTGATCCGCAGTCCGCCGTCGGGCAGTTCCTCGGCCTTGTCGTGGGTGTAGTACTCGGCGACCCAGCGGCCGCCGGGGCCGACCTCGACGATCACCTCGGGGTCGTCGGCGGCCGGGTTGACCAGGCCCGCGGACAGGTCGCGCGGCTCGATCCGCGGCGGGTCGGCGGGCTCGTCGAGCACCTTGATCTCGGCGACCCGGTCCAGCCGGAAGATCCGGCGGTCCTCGGAGGTGCGGCACCAGGCCTCGAGGTAGGTGTGGCCCTCGGTGACCAGGCGGATCGGGTCGACCTCGCGCTCGGTCATGCCGCCGCGGCCGTGCGACCAGTAGCGCAGCCAGAGCCGGCGGCCCTCGGTGAGCGCGCGGTCGATGTCGGCGAAGACCTGGCCCTCGGCCTCGAAGGTCACGCCGACCCGGGCGCTGGACTCGGCGCTCTCGCCGGCCGCGTCCTCGATCTTGGTGACGGCGCGGGTGAGCGCCTCCCGGTCGCGGCGGCGCAGGCCCGGCAGGCCGGCCACCGCGCGGGCGGCGACCAGCAGGGCGGTGGCCTCGTCGGCGGCCAGGCGCAGCGGCTGGGCGACGTCGTCGACGTTGTGCCACCAGATCCGGTCGCCGTCGGTGTCGATGTCGAGCAGGTCGCCGCCGCGGAAGCTGGTGCCGCACATCGGCAGCACGTGGAGGTCGCCGATCAGCTCGCGCTCGGTGATGCCGAAGGCGCGGGCGACCTCGGCCACCTCGGCGCCGGGGCGCTCCCGCAGGTAGGTGACCAGCGAGAGCATCCGCCGGGTCTGGTCGATCGCGTTGCTCATGCGCCCACCTCGCTGCGCTCGGCAGTCGCTCCGCAACATGCGCGCCCGTTCATGATTCGCTCGCTTCGCTCGCTCATGCCCTTACTCCCCCACTCCGGCGACGGCGCGCAGCCGGTCGATGACGTCCGCCCGCAGGTCGTCCGGTCCGAGGACGACGACGTCGGGCCCGAACTCGGCGAGGTCGGCGCCGAGGCCGTAGCCGTACGGGATCTCCAGCTCGTCCCAGTGCTCGTCGACGCGGGTGGTGGCGATCGCCCGGCCGCGGAGCGGGAAGGCGGCGCCGCGGCGGAGCCGGACGGTGGCGGTGGCGCCCTCGGTGACGGCGCCCTCGCCCGCGAACCGGGCGACGTGGGCGCGGACGTCCACGTGCTCGGGGACCTCGCCGGTGAAGCTGCCGGCCCGGGAGCGGACCTTGCCGGTGATCCGGCTGAGCCGGAAGACCCGGGCGCTCTGCCGGTCGCGGTCGTAGCCGGCCAGGTACCAGTGGCCGCGCCAGCACTCGAGGGCCCAGGGTTCGACGGCGCGCTGCTCGGCGGCGGAGGCGCCGGCCTTGCGGTAGTCGAAGGTGACCGGGCGCCGGTCGCGGGCGGCGACCAGCAGCGGCTCGAAGGCGGCCTCGCGGGCGGGGATCCGCGGCTCGAGCGCGGTGTGCTCGGTGTCCTCGGCGAAGGGCACGCCGGCCGCCCTGAGCTTCTGCAGGGCGCCGCTGGCCGCACCGGACATCTTGGCCTGCTGCCAGACCCGGGCGACCAGGGTGAGGGCGGCGGCCTCCTCGGCGTCGAGGACGATCTCGGGGAGGCGGTTGCGGTCCCGGCGGGCGAGGTAGCCGATCTCGCCGTCGAGCGCGTTCTCGTCGACGTCGATGACCAGGCCGAGCTCGCGCAGGTCGTCCTTGTCGCGCTCGAACATCCGGTTGAACGCGTCCTCGCTGCCCTGCTGCCAGGCCTCCCGGTAGGCCTCGACGGACTCCCGCAGCTCCTTCTTGGAGAGCGGCCGTCTGGTGTTCATCAGACAGAGGGCGAGGTTCATCAACCGCTCCGCCTTCGCGATCGCCATCGCTGACCTTCCTGTCCGTCCGACCGGCACCTTCGTGATCCGGCGGACCCGACCGTACCGGTCCGGGCACGCTGAGCAAAAGCCGAGCCCGTCCGGACCGGACGACGACAGCGCCGGGCCGCTCCCCGAGGGGGGTGCGGCCCGGCGCTGCGGGGGTGTCTCAGAAAGTGTTGGGTAATCGAGTGGTTACTGGTTCTTGAGGTCGTCGGCGAGGCGGCGGGCTGCTTCGGTCTCGATGGGGCCGTGTGGTTCGATCT